>JBCBHT010000074.1:0-27342 GCA_038525335.1 Cyanobacteria bacterium J06621_15
ATAGTAAATTAAGAGCCGGAATCAAAAAAGAATTGGGAAGTAAAAATGCAATAGCTGGTGATATTTATATTAATGTTGCAGAAAATATTAATATTGAGAATCAAAGTGAAATTCGTAATTTTTTAGAACCAAAATCTTTAGGTGATGGTGGTGAAACAACTATTAAAACAAATAACTTTTTTATTACGGATTCTAAAATATTCAATGATACAACTAGTTCTGGTAATGCAGGAAATTTAACAGTTGAAGCCAAAAACAAATTGGAAATAATTTCTAATCCCATTAACTTAACTTTGGATAAAAAAGGAGTTAAAGGTTTATTTTCTAGAATTGCTCCAGAGGCTACAGGTAATGGTGGTAATATTACTGTTACAGCTTCAGATATGACTGTTTCGGGCAAAGGAGGTATAGGGATTACTGTAGATGGCTCAGGTAAGGCTGGTAACGTCACGATAAATACCAATCGCCTCAAAATAATTGAAGGAGCCTCAGTAACAAGTAATACCGCTGGTACGGGAGATGCAGGAGAAATAATAATTAAAGCATCAGATTCCATTGAAGTAAGTAATATAATCAGCGATTCTAAATTTGCAAATATTCCTCGTAAACCCCAAGGAATCATTGCAGATGTACGTACTGGTGGACGAGGAAATGGTGGCAATATTACTCTAGAAACTGGACGATTAAGTTTACGAGACGGAGCAATTGTTGCTACAGATACTAAAGGTCCCGGAGATGCTGGAAACATTTTAATCCGTAGTACCGATTTCGTTGAGGTTATAGGAAGTTTAAATTTTGATATTAATAAGACTCAGATAGTCACAGCAGTACGTAAAAATGGAATAGGAAAAGGTGGAGATTTAGTAATTGAAACCAAAGATTTGACTATTCGTAATGGTGGTGCAATAAATGTCGGTACAATCGGTATTAGCAACAGTGGAAATTTAGATATAAAAGCTGAAGGAACAGTTCAATTATTCGGAATCGATAAAGATGGTATACCTAGCAGTATAGTAGCTCAAACTCATAATAAAGAAGCTGAAGCTGCTGGAGGAAACATAACTTTAACAGCAGAAAATTTAATTCTTCAAAATGGAGGACAAATTTCAGCTAGTACTTTTGGTAAAGGAAATGCAGGAAATATCAATATTAAAGTGAACGATAGCATTACTGTAAATGGTTTTACTGGTGAAGTAAGTCAACCTCAAAGAGCTTTTGCATCAATTTTAGACGATTCTGAAAATGTTTATTTTAGCGGAATTTTTAGCAATTCTCCAGGAATTGGAAATGCTGGAGATTTGAATATTGAAACAGGTAAATTAAATCTAGAAAATAAAGCTCAAATTTCAGTCAGCAGTCAACAACAGGGAGCAGCAGGTAACTTAAACATTCAAGCTGAAAAAATGTTTCTTGATAATGCGACCATCAACGCTGATACGGTTGCAGGAGATAAGGGTAGTATTTATTTATCCGGTGCTGATATTCGCTTACGTCAGGGAAGTCGGGTCACAACAAATGCAACTCAAACCGCGACTGGAGGTAATATTGATATTGATAGTTTAACGTTAGTTGGTTTAGAAAACAGCGATATTACAGCCAATGCTGAAGACAATTTTGGTGGAAGAGTAATTATCAATGCTGAAGCACTTTTTGGAATTGCATTTAGAGATTTTCTCACAACAGAAAGCGATATTACCGCTAGTTCTGCATTAGGAACAGAATTCAATGGTGTTGTGGAGATAAATACCCCAGATATTGACCCGACATCAGCATTAGAAGAATTACCAGAAACATTTACCGACCCATCACAAATTAAGGCAGGATGTGCTGCTGATGGAGGAAATAAATTTGCCCAAACTGGGAGAGGTGGTTTACCAAAAAGTCCGCAAGAAGTTTTACGGTCACAGGTAGTTGTGGAAGATTTGAGAATATCTTTAAAAGACTCTTTTCAAGATATTGACAATGCAAAATTGAAACCAATAGAAAAATCAAAAGTCAATCAAATCATTGAAGCTAGAAGATTTATTGTAAACAAAAACGGTGTTATAGAACTTGTTGCTAATTTACCTCAAGAGAATGGAGTTATTGTAAATAAATCAGTTAGCTGTGGTTAATTTTTATCAATTTTGAAGAAATCAATGTTTAATTATAAAAATATCTCAATATCAATATATTTATCTATAACTTCTATATTTAATTTATTTTCGACCGCTAGCGGACAAGTATTACCAGACAATACTTTAGGAACAGAAAACTCTGTCATTAATTCCATTAATTCACTTGAAGATAGAATTGATGGTGGTATAGTTAATGGTTCAAACTTATTTCATAGTTTTCAAGAATTTAATATAGATAGCGGTCGCAGCGTTTATTTTAGTAATCCTAGCTCTATTCAGAATATCTTAACTAGAGTTACTGGTAATAACTCATCAAAAATATTTGGTAAATTGGGTGTATTAGGTAATGCAAATTTATTTTTTATCAATCCTAACGGTATTGTCTTCGGTAAAGGTTCTCGTCTAGATTTAAAAGGTTCTTTTATCGGTTCAACTGCTGAGAGCTTTAATTTTTCTGACGGTAATATATTTAGTGCTATTGAACCGAATAATCCAGCTTTATTAACAATCAACGTTCCTCTAGGTTTACAGTATGGAAATAATCCCGCAGCAATTCAACTTCAAGAAGCGAATTTACAGGTAAAACCGGGTAAAACATTAGGTTTAATTGGTGGGAATGTCAGTTTAGATAATACAATTCTCAAAGCTCCGGGGGGAAGGGTTCAACTAGGTGGTTTATTAGCTTCGGGAACTGTTGATTTAAACAATTTAGAATCTGATTTAAAATCTTTTGCTTTTCCACAAGATATAAACCTTGGTGACGTTTCCTTAACAAATAAATCTAATATAGAAGTAATCGCTGGTGGTGGTGGAGATATTTTAGTTAATGCGAATAATTTTAATCTAGATAATAGTAATTTGCGAGCCGGAATTAAGAAAGGATTGGGAAATAAAAGTACAGATGCAGGAGATATTAATATTATTACTACCGGAGATATTAATCTTGACCAAAATAGTAATATAAAAAATATTTTAGAATTGGATTCTGTTGGTGAAGGTGGAAAAATTGATATCCGAACAAATAACTTTTTTCTCAAAGATTCAAATATTTTGACTGATACTGAAAGTTCTGGTAATGCTGGAAATTTAACAGTCAAAGCAGAAAATAAAATTGAAATAATTTCAAGTCCCATTAATATCACTTTAGGAGGAGAAGGAAGAAAAGGTTTATCTTCCATTACTGAAGATAATGCTACTGGAAATGGAGGTAATATTATCGTTGAATCTCCAGACATTACTATTTCAGGTATTGGTGGAATTGATAGTAGTACAGAGGGTTTTGGTGATGGAGGAACTGTAACTATATTAACTGATAGACTTAATGTTATTGAAGGAGCAGCAGTCTTAAGTAATACAGAAAAGTCGGGAAATGCTGGAGAAATTTTAATTAAAGCATCCGAGTTTATCGAAATCAGCAATAAGCTTAGCGATTCTAGATTTGAACGTCCTCGTCGTCCACCAGGAGGAATTATTGCAGATGTTCGTAGAGGTGGTAGGGGAAATGGTGGCAAAATTACTTTAGAAACTGCAAGATTAACTGTACGAGATGGAGCATTTATTACAACAGATACTAAAGGAAGGGGAGATGGAGGGAATATTACAATTAAAGCTACAGAATTAGTTGAAATTATTGGTAGAAGAGATAATCCCAACACTCAAATAGTTACCGAAGTCAGAAATAATGCATCAGGAAAAGGAGGTAATCTATCAATAGAAACAAAAAGAATTGTTGTAGCTAATGGTGCCACAATTAATGTAGGAACTAATGGTAGTGGTGATAGCGGTAATTTAAACTTAAAAGCAACCGAATCAATAATATTACAAGGTACGTCTGACAATAGTTCTAGTAAAATAATAGCCCAAGTTGGAACAAATTCTAATGCTGATGGAGGAAATATTATAATTGAAACTAAAAATTTAACTATTACAGATGGTAATCAAATTTCTGCTAGCAATTTAGGTAGAGGAAATAGTGGAAATATTAATATTCAAGCTACAGAAACGATAAATATAAATGGTGTTTTTTCTACTACGGAAAGCTCTGATAGATTAGTTACAGAATCTTCTCAAGATAGTAACATTTTTTTAATACCCAGTGGAATTTTTAGCAGTTCACCCGGTATTGGTAACGCAGGTGATTTGAGCATTGAGACTAGTAAATTAAATCTAGAAAATAAAGCTCAAATTTCAGTCAGCAGTCAACAACAAGGAGCAGCAGGTAATTTAACAATTCAAGGTAATCAAATATTTATTGATAATGCTTCTATTACCGCTGATACGATAGCAGGAGATAAAGGAAGTATTTATTTATCCGGTGCTGATATTCGCTTACGTCGGGGAAGCAAAATAACAACAAATGCGACTCAAAATGCGACTGGAGGTAATATTGATATTGATAGTTTAACTTTAGTTGGTTTAGAAAACAGCGATATTACAGCCAATGCTGAAGATAACTTTGGTGGTAGAGTAATTATCAATGCTGAAGCACTTTTTGGAATTGCATTTAGAGATTTTCTAACAACAGAAAGCGATATTACCGCAACATCTGCATTGGGAACAGAATTTAACGGTGTTGTTGAGATAAATACCCCGGATATCGACCCGACATCAGCATTAGAAGAATTACCAAAAACATTTACCGACCCATCTCAGATTAAAGCAGGATGTGCTGCTGACGGGGGAAATAAATTTGCCGAGACTGGAAGAGGTGGTTTACCACAAAATCCACAAGGAGTTCTACGTTCCCAGATAATTGTTGAGGATTTGAGAATATCTTTAAAAGATTCTGTTCAAGATATTGATAATGCAAAATTGAAACCAATAGAAAAATCAAGAGTAAATAAAGTGAATTCAATAGTTGAAGCTCAGGGTTGGATTGTAAATCAAGATGGTGTTGTGGAACTTGTTGCTAATTTCCCTCAAGAAAATATTATTTATAATAATCATTCATTAAACTGTAGCTAAAATTTAATTGGTAATTGGTAATTGGTAATTGGTAATTGATAATTTATAATTGAAATGAATATTAAACGAAATTTAGTTTTAGGATTGTTAACTTTTCTGCTAATTACAAATTTTATTCCAATAGTAAATGCTCGTTCTGTAAAGTCAGTTAACTATATTTCTAAATCTACCAATAACAATAATATTAATTCTGCTCTTAATCTACTAAATCAAGGAAAACAACTCTATAACCAAGGAAATTTTGCAGCAGCAGCAGAAATATGGGAACAAGCTCTCAATAATTATTCACCAGAAAAAGAAAAACGAAGCCTAGCTCTAGCCTACAGGTATTTAGCGATTGTTTATCAAGATTTGGGTAAATGGAAAGCAGCAAATAATGCAATTTCTCAATCTTTGAAGCTAGCTGAAGCGATTAACGATAGATTCCTTGATGCTCAAATCCTCAATACTCAAGCTCATTATCAACTTAATACTGGTAATACTCAAGCAGCTTTAGAAACCTGGAAGCAAGCAGAATCAATCTATAAATCTCTTAAAGATACTCAAGGAATTATTTTAACTCAAATCAATCAAGCCCAAGCATTACAAAATTTGGGCTTTTATCGACGCTCGCGGGATATTTTAGAGCAGGTTAATCAAAACTTACAAACTGTTTCTGATTTACCACTAAAAGCGAAAGGTTTATTGAGTTTAGGTGTTGCTTTAGAAGTTGTTGGAGATTTAGAAAAATCCCAAAATGTATTATCTGAAAGCTTACAAATTGCTCAAGATATTAATTTAAACCAGTTAGGAGAAACTTATTTAAGATTGGGTAATACAGCAAGAGCAAGAGAAGATTTTGAGCAAGCAGAAGAATATTATCAGCAAGCAATCGAAAATTCACAGTTGTCTTTATTAAAGCTACAATCACAAATTAATCAGTTGAGCTTATTAATTAAAACAGAACAAACTCAAAAAGCTGTTAAATTAATACCCCAAATCAAAAATTTATTAGTTAAACTTCCTGCCAATAGGACTAAAATATACGCTCAAGTCAACTTTGTTAATAATTTAATTAATGAAAAAAATATAAACAATAAATTACTAAATATCAACAATCATGAACTAGCGAAAATATTAGCAACATCGGTAACACAAGCAAAACAATTAAAAGACTTCAAAGCACAATCTTACGCATTAGGAGAACTAGGATATCTCTACGAACAGAACCAACAACTATCAGAAGCACTTCAATTAACCAATCAAGCACTTACCATAGCCCAAGATTTACAAGCTACAGAAACCATCCCCATGTTACGCTGGCAGCAAGGACGAATACTCAAAGCACAAGGAGAAAAAAATCAAGCTATTCATGCTTACTCGGAAGCTGTCAAAGGTATAGAATCACTACGTCGTGACTTAGTTGCAGTTAATTCCGAAAATTCCGATATGCAGTTCTCTTTCCGTAAACGAGTTGAACCCGTATATCGTCAATTAGTAGAGTTACTTATACAAGATGTAGATAAACTTCCTCCAGAGACAAAGCAGCAATATTTGGAAAAATCAAGATTATTAATCGAAGGATTGCAACAGCGAGAATTAGAAAACTTTTTTAGAGCAGCTTGTTTAACAGCAACAAAACAAAATATTGATAGCATTGATAAAAAAGCAGCAGTAATTTATCCAATTATTCTCGATAATAGTTTAGAAATAATTATTTCCCTTCCCGGACAACCTTTAAAACATTACGGTACAAAACTTTCTTCAGCAGAAAGAATCAAAATATTTAAAGAAGTACGACAATATCTAAATCCAGTTTTCAAATCTACCGACATATTACCATCCGCTCAAAAAATCTACGATTTATTAATACGTCCCGCAGAAAAAGATTTACAAAAACAAAACATCAAAACCTTAGTATTTGTTCTTGATGGACGTTTACGCAGTTTACCAATGGGAGTACTTCACGATGGTGAAAAATATTTAATAGAGAAATACAATGTAGCTTTAACTCCAGGATTGCAGCTTTTACCAGTAAGTCCAATTTCTTTCGAGAAACGTAACACCTTAACCGCTGGTTTAGCAGTTTCTCGTCAAGGTTTTTCAGCATTACCCGGTGTAGAAAAAGAAATTAAACAAATCAATCAAATTGTTCCAAGTAAAACTCTATTAAACGAAAGATTTTCCAAAAATATTATCGGAAAACAAATTAAAAATATTCCATTTTCCGTAATTCACTTTGCTACCCACGGTCAATTTAGTTCCAAAGCCAAAGACACCTTTGTATTAACCTGGGATGATAAAATTCAAGTCAATGATTTCAATAATTTACTGCAAAAAAACAACGACAAAGAAGCCATTGAACTATTAGTATTAAGCGCTTGTAAAACAGCAAAAGGAGACGAACGAGCCATTTTAGGACTAGCAGGAATTGCAGTCCGTTCCGGAGCAAGAAGCACCATTGCAACCTTGTGGTCGGTAAGAGACAAATCCACATCCGAAATGATGACGCAATTTTACCGCAATCTCACTCAAACAAACGTAAGTAAAGCCCAAGCATTGCGTCAAGCACAATTATCTTTATTAAAAAATCCCAAATACAAACATCCTTATTATTGGTCGCCATTTATTTTAGTTGGTAATTGGCAATAAGTTCGTAGTTGCGCTTTAGCGCCAAAAATCTTGAGTAATAATTAGTAATTGGTAATACAATTGTAGGGTGTGTAACGGCTTGACTATTTATCAATATAAACTATATTTTTGAAAATGCCGTTACGCACCATTAACTTAGGATAAAAATAAATAACCTCTCTTTATTCTCTTTCCTCTGCGTCCTCTGCGTCCTCTGCGGTTATTATTTGTAGGGTGTGTAACGGCTTGACTATGTATGAATATAAACTATATTTTTGAAAATGCCGTTACGCACCATTAACTTAGGATAAAAACGAATTATCTCTCCCGATTCTTCTTTCAAATCGCTGGAGACGTAGCACTGCTACGTCTCTACATGAGTTTCATGTTTTCTATAAAAGTATTATCTTTCCCACAAATCATCCGAAACATCAGTCTTTTGATATAGCGACTCTAGCCACTTTTTGAGTAACCTATCTACTAACTGCTCGTAGGATTCACTCGATAGCATCTTAAATAACTCATCATTTCCCATACCCAAACCATAATCATCTTTGTAAGCCATAATTCTCTCCAATATATATAAAATTAAAACTTAGATTTCCCTTAGAGATTGAGCTTGTAGCTAAGCTTTCCTATCTGTCAACTATCTTAAGCGCCATTTTTCTAATTGCAAATATATAAAAGTTGATATCTTTTTTTATGTTTAGCTATGTAAGCTTGATAAAAGTTGATAAAAGTTGATATCTTTCCTAGCTGCTTCATCATAACTTATCGGTTTTTATCAAAAACGCATTTCTGAGTCGAGTCAACTTCCAAACCACACAGTAATTCTCTCTAATCAAAAAAACTGGATACAACTTGACTTTCCGCTGATAAACGAAAGCATCTTCATAATAAACGATGATTATTGTATCTGTAGTTCATCAAGCCTTTATTTATATATCAACTTTTACCCCGTGATATTTTCAATGTCATTCTAGAAAATAATTGGTTTAAATGAATTATCGAAATTAATTCATTCTCCACAGAAAAATGCAATCATTAAGAGAAAAACAGCCAGAAATCATAAATGTAGATAATAATAATTCTGATTATCTTTCTCAAGATAGCGAACAAGAACAAACAGCACCATTATTCTCAGTTCAGCAGCGTTTGCAATTAATCGGTTCTATAACTCATTTAATGATGAGTTCAGAACTTCATAGTAAATACGAAATCGTAGATATTGCAGAAAGATTTGTTCCCGCTTTAATTCACAATCAATTCCGCTATTACGAAATCGACGGTAATCCCATTGGTTTCTTCAATTGGGCTTGGTTGAGCGATGAAGTAGAAGAGAAATATAGCACTGGGGAATATGTTTTAAGTGTTGATGAGTGGAATAGTGGTAAAAACCTCTGGTTCCCGGAATTTATCGCTCCCTTCGGACATGCTAAATTAATCGTCAAAGATTTACGCACAAATATTATACCTAAAGGGACACCAGCAAAGTCTTTTAGAATGCGTCCTGATGATAATTCTCGCTCAATTTCTCATTGGAAAATTTAGGTTTTTAACCTCGTTTGAATTCATTTAAATACTTTTTCAATTCATTTCATTTAATAAACTTGGAGATTAATCATGGGTAAGAAAAAGAAAGGTAAGAATATATTTGAAAAAGCTTGGGAGGAAACAAAAAAAGCATTTGACCCTAATAAATATGGAGATAACGGTAACAATACTTTAAAGGTATACGTTTGGGGTAAAGCTTACGGATACAACGGTAACGATAGATTAGAAGCTTACGCTCTTAAAGCCGAACTTTACGGTGGTAACGGTAATGATAGTCTCTACTCTAAATCTGGTAAAGCTATATTAGATGGTGGTAGCGGTAATGACTATATAAATGCTTATGGACTATCTAATACAATCAAAGCTGGTAGTGGAAATGATACTGTAAGAGCTCGTGCTGCTTCTAATAATATTTGGGCTGGTACCGGTAACGATAAGGTTTATGCTTGGGGTGGTAGAAACAAAGTTCGCGGTGAAGATGGTCACGATTATCTAGAAGTTTGGGGAATTAAAAACTACATTCACGGTGGAGGACACAACGATACAATCAAAGCTCGTGCTGCTGATAATGATATTTACGGTGGTTGGGGAAATGATAGGATAAATGCTTGGGGTGGTAGAAACAGAGTTCGCGGTGAAGATGGTCACGACCATATAGAAGTTTGGGGTGGGAAAAACCAAGTTTGGGGTGGAAGCGGTAACGATACTATAAAAGCTCGCGCTGCTTCTAACACTATTTCTGGTGAATCTGGTGACGATACCATTCAAGTTTGGGGTGGTAAGAATACCGTTCGCGGTGACGATGGTAACGATAAAATAGAGGCTTGGGGTTTAGGAAACAATCTTCAAGGTGGTAACGGTAACGATAATATCAAAGCTTACGCTGCTTCTAACGATATTTACGGAGGACATGGTAACGATACCATAGAAGCTTGGGGTGGTAAGAACGATATTTGGGCTGGTACTGGTCACGACACAATCAAAGCTTACGGTGGTAGTAACGTAATTGATGCAAATGACGATGCTCGTGGCGATAATATTACTGCTGGTGGTCTTTCCAATACAATCCATGCAGGTGGTGGAAACGATAGAATTACCGCTTTAGGTGGTAAAAACACAATTAATGCTGGTAAAGGTAAAGACACAATTATCGCTGGTGGTGGTTGGAACACCATAGATGCAAATGATGATGGAAATGCTGACACAATTACTGCTGCTGGTATCAAAAACGTAATTTATGCAGGTTGGGGTAGCGACAAAATTACAACTGCTGGTGGTCAAAATACAATACATGCTGGTTCTGGTAATGACAATATTACTGCTGCTGCTCTTTCCAACACAATTAATGCAGGAAACGGTAATGACAAAATTACTGCTTTAGGTGGTAAAAACAAAATTAATGCCGGTAAAGGTAATGACACAATTATCGCTGGTGGTGGTGAAAACGTAATCGATGCCAATGACGACGGATACGCGGATAAAATCACTGCTGGTGGTATCAAAAACACAATTTATGCAGGTTGGGGTAGCGACACTATTACAACTGCTGGTGGTCAAAATACTATCCACGCTGGTTCTGGTAATGACAATATTACTGCTGCTGCTCTTTCCAACACAATTAATGCAGGAAACGGAAATGACAAAATTACTGCTTTAGGTGGTAAAAATACAATCAATGCTGGTAAAGGTAAAGACACAATTATTGCTGGTGGTGGTGCAAATATAATCGATGCCAATGATGATGGACATGCTGACACAATTACTGCTGGTGGTCTTGCGAACGTCATTCATGCAGGTAACGGAAGCGATAAGATAACTGCTTTAGGTGGAGCAAATGTCATTAATGCTGCTGGTGGAAATAATACAATTAACGCTGGTGGTGGAGCGAATGTCATTAATGCTGGTGATGGAAGTGACACAATTATTGCTGCTGGTCTTGCGAACGTCATTAATGCTAGGAATGGAAATAACAACATAACTGCTTTAGGTGGTGAAAATGTTATAAACACTGGCTCTGGTAAGGATAATATCAATGCTGGTGGTGGTAGAAATGTAATTAATGCTGGTGGTGGTGATAATAATGTAAATGCTGTAGGTGGTATAAACGTTGTTAGAACCGGTTCTGGAAAAGATAATATCAATGTTGCTGGTGGATTAAATGTAGTTGTCTCTGGTGGTGGTAATGATAGAGTTATTGCTGCTGGTGTTGCTAACGTAATTTACGATTCCGGTGGTAACAACGAAATGTACGGTCTTGCTGCTGGTAACGTATTCGTGAAAACTGGTAGCGGTACCGATAGAATGGCTGCTGTTGGTGGAGCAAATATACTAACTAAGGTTGGTAGTGGTGACACCGAAATGTATGCTGGTGGTCTTGGTAATATTCTCACCAAAGTCAGCAATAGCTATGACAAAGACACCATGATTGCGGTTGGTAAGGGGAACCTAATTACCAAGGTTGGTCATGGTTCATCGACGATGGTTGCTGCTGGTTTATATAATGTCCAGACTTCCTGGGGTGATAGCAAGGATTTAATTATCGGTGTTGGTAAAATCAATGCGATGATTGGTGGTGGTAACGACGATATCATGGTTGCTGCTGGTATGGGGAATATCGCTTTTGGTGATTCCCTGGGAATGAGTTTGAATGGTTTTGGTTCTGATGACAGTAAGAATGCTGGTAAGGATGCTAAAACTGGTGAACTTTCCGACCAAAGTTGGAAGGATGCTGGTAATGTTGACAAAACTAAGCCAGTTAGTGGAAATGACGTAATTGTCACCCTTGGAAAATACAACGCTGCTGTGGGTGATGCCGGACAAGATATAATTGTTTCTGCTGGAAAACTCAACTTTGTTTATGGAGATAGCTTAACTCAAGGTTGGAGTTTAGATTCGATTCAACTTCCTAGTTTCGATGATTTATTACCAGATATTGATTTTTCTGCACTATCTGGAATAGCACTAGATAAACTAGGAGCTTTGAAGGATTTTAAAATACCAAATGTTAATTTGAAGATTGATAATTTCAATTTTTCTGGTATTAATTTAAGTCTAAGCGATTTTAATGTTCCCAACTTAGATATTCTCGGTCCAGACTTCGCTGATATTGATTGGGCTGGTTTATTTAATATAAAACTTGAAGCTTTTGATTTATCCAGTCTTGGTTTCGATTTAGATAGTTTGCTGAAGAATTTTGATATTAATATTAAAGAGCCAGATTTGAGCTTTGACCTTGATTTTGATTTCAATCTCTTAGATTTTGACTTCTCTCTAGGTCAATTTGGCTTTGGTTCTTTCTCACTTCCGAATATATCTCTTCCCAACTTTGATTTACCTGATTGGCAAGTACCGGGATTCAAAGTTCCGCATATTAACTTGGATATTCCTAACTTGGGTATTCCTGATTTTGATATGCCAAATCTTTCTTTACCAAGTCTACCTCTTCCGGATTTCTCCACTTTCTCCTTCTCTAATTTATCCTTACCTGGTTTCTCTTTACCCGATTGGGATTTACCAGATTGGAAAGTACCAAATATCGATTTTAGTCTTCCTAATTTCGATTTCAATCTTCCTAATTTTGACCTTCCGAGCTTAAACATCCCGAATCTTTCTCTACCCAGCGTTAATTTACCCAACTTCTCAAATATTGCTTTACCAGATGTATCTCTAGCTATACCAGATATATCTTTACCCAACTTTTCCCCACCGAATTTATCCCTTTTCACACCCGACTTATCTCGCTTCAATTTCGACTTCTACAAAAACAACGGTGATATTCTGGTTGCAGCAGGTAAATTCAACGTTGTCGGTGGTGCGCTAGGTGACGATATTATGGTCAGCGCCGGTCAAAATAACGTCATGTTTGGTGGTGCTGGTAATGACTTAATCTTCGGTGCAGGTAAGAATAACGTTGTTTTAGCTGACGAAGGTAACGACCTCATCTTTACTGCTGGTAAGTCTAACTACATTTTTGCTGGTAGCAATGACGACACTATCTTAGCTGCGGGTAAAACAAACACCATATTTGCTGGTAGCGGTAAAGATATTGTGGTTTCTCTCGGTGAAACTAACAATATCATGGCTCAAGACGGTGATGATATCGTTATCGGTTTGGGTAAAAAGAATAGAATCAGCGGTGGAAACGGTGACGACGTATTACTAGCTGGTGGAGAATCAAATCATTTCTTAGCTGGTGCTGGAGATGATGTAGTAGTCGCTATCGGTAAGAAAAATATTATATCTGGTGATGACGGTGATGATTGGATTGTTGCAGGTGGAAAAGATAACAAGGTTTTAGATTTCTCCGGTAATAATACAGTTCTTAGCATCGGTCAAACTAACAAAATATTCACCTTCTCCGGTGATGACACAATTGTTTCTGCTGGTAAGGAAAACACAGTCAAAACCTTCGGTGGTGATGACTTAATCTTTGCTGCTGGTCAGAAAAACGATGCAGATAGCGGTGACGGTGATGACATTATTGTTGCTGCTGGTAAGGAAAACAAGACCAGCGGTGGTGACGGTAATGACTTAATTTTTGCTGCTGGTCAGAAAAACGACGTTGGAGGTGGTGACGATGATGACATTATTGTTGCTGCTGGTAAGGAAAACACAGTTGAAGGTGGTGACGGTAGCGACATAATCTTTGCTGCTGGAGTCAAGAATATTGTCCACGGTGAAGGTAAATGGGATGCTTTAAAAGATGCTTTAAGCTTTGATTTCATCCAACTTCCCACTACAGATGATTTGATTCCAGATTTAACTGGTTTGAATCTTGAAGGTTTAGGTATTGATTTAACTAGCTTGGAAAATCTCGATTTGGATTCCGTTAACTTATCTAGCTACACCAATCTTGACCTAATTGGTAATGGTATTACTAATCTCTTCAGTGACGATTTCAACTTCGACCTCTCAGAGTTTAACTTCTCCTTCAGCGATTTAGGATTTGATTCTGTACAAGTCGCGGATATTTCCCTACCAGATTTCAGTTCCCCAGATACAGATGTGTCAGATTTGAACTTAGAAGAGGAAGATACCCAACTTCTAAATACCACCTTTGAAGGTACTTCTCTTCCCAACCTAAGTCTTCCTGACTTCTCTTCACTCAACTTAAATTTACCAAACTGGTCAAACCTAGATTTCGACTTATCCCGATACAGCTTTGATTTCTTAAAAGACGAAGGAGATATTATCTTTGCAGCAGGTCAAAACAATATTATATCCAGTTCTCGCGGAGATGATATTGTAGTCAGTTTGGGTCAGAACAACGCTATTTACAGTGGTTCTGAGAATGACTTACTATTCAGCGCTGGTGAGCAGAATGTTGTTCTGGGTGATGCTGGTGATGACTTAATATTCAGCGCTGGAAGAACCAACTACGTTCTTAGCGGTAGCGATGACGATACTATTATTTCTGCGGGAGAGCAAAACAACGTAATTGCTGGTAGCGGTGGTGATATTGTTCTAGCAATGGGTAAGAGCAACAACGTCCTGGCTCAAAGCGGAAATGATGTTATCCTCGGATTTGGTGTCAGCAACATAATCAGCGGTGGTGCTGGAGAGGACATTCTCCTTGCTGCTGGTGCTTCCAATATTTTCCTCGGTGGGGAAGATAACGATACAATCTTCGGTATCGGTACGAATAACACAGTCTTCGGTGGAAGCGGTGATGACTGGATGCTTGCTGGTGGAACATCCAACTACTTTATCGATACCCAAGGTGAAGATACTGTAGTCAGCATTGGAGCTAGAAACCACGTATTCACCTTTGACGACAGCGATACAGTTGTTTCCTTCGGAACCTTAAACGTTATCAACACCGGGGAAGGTGATGATACATTAACCGTCACCGATATCTCCAGTACAGTTAACGCTGGTGCTGGTAACGATACAATCGAGGCTGGTGGTTACTTCAACATCTTTAACGCTGCTGAAGGTGACGATACAATATCCCTTGGTGGTGAGAATAACAGGTTTATCGGTGGTAGCGGTAACGACACCTACAAGTTTGGAAATGACGAATTCACCGCTTACATTAATAATCAAGGTGACGATAGTTCAACCGATACCTTGCTCTTCGGTGGAACCGTTAATCAAAATGACATCTACTTTGCTCGTTCCGGTGAGAATGACTTAGAAGTCAGCATCTTCGGTGGTGAGCAGCAAGCAATCCTAGAAGATTGGTACGTAAATGAAGCTCAGCAAGTTGATAGCTTCCAAATCAGCGCAGGTGCAAACTTGAGCAAGTCTGGAGTTGACGAACTGGTTGACGCTTGGGGTAAATTCGACGCTGGTACATTATCTCAAGAACAGTTAACTACCGCAGTGGATAATGCTTGGTTAAGTTAACGGTATTAACTAAAAGTTGATAATTTAAACCAATTTAAACTTTGTCTCCCTAGCACGCTTGGATTTCAAGCGTGTTTTTTTTATTCTAGTACTTCACCACATTAATTTTGAGGGGTTTGTGTAAATCTTAAAAATACTCATCTCCCCCTGCTCCCTCCGCTTCCCCTGCTCCCCCTGCTTGTCTAACCCATCATATTTATTGTGGTGGAGTACTACTAGTCTGTTTTATAAATTCTGAAGGGTCGGGTTTTCTTTGAAACTGTCGGGAGACGTTATATATCAATCTCTACATTACGTCCGTAGAAAACAAAACCGTCAAAACTAATGAAAAGGACTACTAGTATTCGACCACATTAATTTTGCGGGGTTTTGAAGTCTTTTTGTAGGTTGGGTTAAGCGAAGCGCAACCCAACTAGGATGTTGGGTTTCACTCTGTTCAACCCAACCTACGAATAAGTGATTGTAACCCCTCAAAACTAATGTGGTTCAATACTAATGGTTGACCACATAAGTTATGAGGGGTAAACATCAATTTGATTGAAAATCGAACAATCCTCTAAACCCTCTTCCCTCTGCGTCCTCTGCGCTCTCTGCGGTTTTTTATTTTAAACACTTAGAACCCGTCATATTCAAACTCGAATTAATTCTCTAAACTCTCTTCCTCTGCGTCCACTCTTCGAGAAGCTTCACTTCGTTCATCTAAAGCACGCTTGGATTTCAAGCGTGTTTTTCTTGTTTTGTAAAGTGCTGTTGAAAAGCAGTTAAATTATATATTTGGGCAGGCAGGGATGCCTACCCCACAAGAATGATACAGCACTTTGCAGATAAATTAGGTACAGTCTCATACCACAAAAGTCTTGTGGGATGGGCTTCCAGCCCGTCTTATTATGTATGTAGAAAAAATAGCGAAAAAATAAAGAAAGATATTCATTTTTTTTATTGATAAAAGTTGATAAAAGTTGATATCTTTTCTATCTACTCTTGCCAAATTAATGATTAATGATGTAATAAAAAAGTTGTTCAAAAAGAATTAATTATCTATTTTTTATCCAAAATCCTGTTATTTATAAACTGAAATTGGGAATCATGAATTAAAAGCAAATAGATTAAATTATAATTTCAGGGTATGAAAATGAATGAGCGAAAACAAATAAGCTGTAATTTAAAAATCATTTATTCCGCAGCTTTAATCGGATTTATACAATTCTCCTTTGCTCCTTCGGCTTCCTCTCAAATAACTCCCGATAATACCTTGGGTAATTCTCCATCAGTTGTTAATAATCAAAATTTAAATAATTTACTAATTGAAGGAGGTTTTAGAAATAATAGCAATTTGTTTCACAGCTTTCAAGAATTTAATATCAATCAAGGACAAAGAGCTTATTTTAATAATCCTCAAGGTATTAATAATATAATTACTCGCATTACCGGAAATAACCCTTCTAATATTAATGGTGTTTTAGGAGTAAATGGTGCAGCTAATTTATTTTTAATTAACCCCAAAGGAATTATTTTCGGTCAAGGTTCTAGTCTTGATATCAAAGGTTCTTTCTTTGGTTCCACTGCTGATAGCATTAATTTCTCTGACGGTAGTATCTTTAGTGCTGTAGAACCAAATATTCCCCAGTTACTACAAATAAACGTTCCTTTAGGTTTGCAATACGGTAATAATCCCGCTCCAATAACGTTACAGCAAGCTAATTTAAGAATTAAACCCAATCAATTTTTAGGTTTAATTGGTGGAAATATCAATTCGGACAATTCATCATTAACAGCACCGGGGGGAACGGTTCAATTAGCTGGTTTATCATCTGCTGGAATTGTTAATTTAAACGATTTAAAATCTTTGAGTTTTTCAGAAGATACACAATTTAGCGATATTTCTCTAATTAACAAATCTAATATTAACGTTGCTGCTGCCGATAACGGAAATATTTTTATCAATGCAAATAATTTTTCTTTAAATGATAGTAACTTTCGAGCCGGAATTAAAGCTGGATTGGGCAACCCTAATGCTAAATCTGGAGATATTAGAATTAACGCTACCGGAAATACAACCATTGAACAAAGCGATATTAATAATACTTTAGAAGCTAATTCTTTAGGTAATGGTGGTCAAATTTATCTTAAAACCAATAATCTATTTCTCAAAGATTCAAAAATCTTAGCTAATACCTATAGTTCCGGTAACGTTGGTGATTTGATAGTAGAAGCAGATAATAAAGTTGAATTAATTTCTAGCCCCAGCAACTTTACTTTAAAAGGAGCAGAAGCAAAAAAAGGTTTATTTTCTGAAGTCGAAAGAGATGCTACAGGTAATGCTGGTGATATTACTGTTAACGCTAAAGACATCCTTGTTTCAGGTCTTGGTGGAATAGATATGAGTACCGGTGGTTATGGAGATGCAGGTCGCGTAATTATCAATGGCGATCGCCTAAAAATCATTGAAGGTGCTGGTGTATTCAGCAATACTAATAATTCCGGAAATGCTGGAGAAATATCAATCAAAGCATCTGAATCAATCGAAGTCAGTAACGAAGTCACCGACCCTGAATTTGCTGATATCAAACGTCAACCGGGAGGAATAATTGCAGATGTTCGTAGAGATGCTGCGGGAAACGGTGGCAAAATCAATATAGAAACCGAAAGCTTAACTGTAAAGGGAGGAGCATTCTTAACAACAGATACCAAAGGAAGCGGAGCAGGAGGAGATATCAATATTTTTGCTTCAGAATTGGTTGAAATTATCGGTGATGAAGGTTCTAATACTCAATTAGTTACAGCAGTTAGAGGTGGAGCAACCGGAAACGGTGGTAATCTGACTATAGACACCACAAATTTGATAATACGTGATGGTGCTTTAATTAATAGTGGTACCGATAGCAGCAGTAATAGCGGAAATTTGACTGTTAAAGCTAGCGAATCAATTAAATTATTTGGAACAGCAAATGGTGTTCCCAGTCGTTTATTAGCTCAAGTTGGTGATTCGGGTAGCGGAAGTGGGGGAAATATAGTTTTAGAAACTCAAGATTTAATTTTAAAAGATGGAGGACAAATTTCTGCTGGTAATTTAGGTGAAGGTAAAGGTGGTAATATCAATATTTTAGTTGGAGATACAGTAAATATAGAAGGTTTTTCTGTGATTAACAGCGATGAAAAAAATACAGAAATTGTCACAGATGAAACTGGTAATTTATATCCTAGCGGAATTTTTAGTAGTTCTCCAGGAATCGGTGATGCGGGTAATTTAAATATAGAATCATCTTATTTCAATATTAGTAATAATGCTCAAGTTTCTGTTAGCAGTCAACAAGAAGGTGCAGCAGGTAATTTGAATATCTTAGCTACTAAAAAAGCTTTATTTGATAATGGTATTATCAATGCTGATACCGTCGCTGGTGACTCTGCAAATATCTCCTTAAATTCACCAAATATTCAGTTACGTTATGGTAGTCGAATTACCACCAACGCAACTCAAACAGCAACAGGAGGTAACATTAATATCGATACTCTAACTCTAGTTGCTTTAGAAAATAGCGACATTACAGCAAATTCAGAACAAAGTTTTGGTGGTCAGATATCCATCATTGCTCAAGGAATCTTTGGTACTCAATTCCGAGAATTTCTAACTTCCGAAAGCGATATTACAGCTTCATCCGAGTTAGGAGCAGAATTTAACGGTGTAGTCGAAATCGACACCATTGGAACAGACCCCAATTCCGGATTGGTTCAACTACCTACAGGACTTGCTGATTCCAGTCAAAAAATTGCTTCCGGATGCGGTCAAAATCAAACTGGTAACTTTACAGTTGTCGGACGTGGAGGATTACCACAAAGTCCAAATAAATTGTTCGGATTTAATAATCCAATTGTTAATTTGGTTGATGTGGTTTCTAATTCTGCAAGTCAAAATAATTCTGTATCCTCAACATCTTTAATCCAGAATACCCGAAAAAAAATAGTTGAAGCACAAGGATGGATTGTTGATGCAGAAGGTAACGTGGAGTTTATCGCAAAAGTGCCAGAAGTTACGCCCGATTATGGCATATTATCTCAAGCCTTTTGTCAAGCAAGTTAAGTAAGTCGGCACAAATAAACATCACTATGTAACAGAGTATAAATCAGCCTTAAACTCTTACCCTACTGCCGACTGCCTGCCGATTGCCTACTGCTTGTCCTAGTTACAATTTTCAACGCCAACCTAGTAGTCCACCAAGTCAACTTTGCAGGGTCAATAACTAGCTATATAAACTTTTTTCTACCCCCTCTTCCCCCTCTTCCCCCTCTCTCCCTTCACCCAGCAATTTTGGTTTGGTCAAGTACTAGTTAAAGCAGCTCAAAAGCTGTATACTGAATTTAATTAAAAGGTGTTACTCTGAGCGTTCGGGTTCTCCTGTACCAATTACATACTCTAATAAAGTCTCTCCAGCCAAACGATTACCAAGATTTTTACTACCAATAAATCCCGGTGCATTTACAGGAATAACTGGAACACCAACTTTTTTCTGAGCAGCTTTACAAACTGCATCGATATCTTCACCAATCAAAGCTGTTACGCAGGTCGAATAAACAAATATGGCTTCAGGATTGTAATTTTCCCGTACATGCTTGATAGCTTTATACAGTTTTTTCTCTCCACCGAAAATTACATCGTTTTCGGTTAAATCAGTAGTAAAACCTTTTTTATACAGCATTGGACCAGAGGAAAGACTACCCCGACTACCCCAAGAATTACCGGAACAAGCAATGGGACCGTGTACCAAATGAGCAGCATCGGTGATTGGAACCAAAGCAATCATCGCTCCATCAAAGGAACAACCTCCTTGTGCTGCTCCGGGTTGTGCTTGTTGTTTACAAGCTTTATTCTTTTTCTCCCCGTTTTTTTGATGATTATGTTCGCATCCCGGTTCTGTTAATAGTTCGTTGATTTTGCTTTGTGTTACTTTCATTTTTTAATTCTAATAATTAATTTTGCTATGAATTGGTAATTGGTAGTTGGTAATTGGTAATTGGTAGTTGGTAATTGGTAATTGGTAGTTGGTAATTGGTAGTTGGTAATTGGTAGTTGGTAGTTGGTAGTTGATTTTGATAACTAATTATCTGGTTATCAAATTGTTTTAAGTTGAATTAATTTAATTTAATCTAATCTAATAAAACGCAATTCTGATAAATCCAAAATTGAGCTAATTATTAATCTAAAATGTTGAAATAAACTCTATTTATCTTCATAATTACTTACTACCCATTACCAATTACCCATTACCTATTACCTATTACCAAAAAGAAGAAAATGGTAAAAAAGGAAGTCAGAAGTATAAAGGATGAAGGATGAAAACATATTTATATTTCATACTTGAGCCTTTATACTTCATCCTTAATTACCATTACCTTTTAATCGGTCATGTATATGACACGAGTCGAGTTAATTCAATTATTAACGAATTAAGTCGAAGGAAATATCTGTCTTGGAAGGAATATTGGTGTTGCGGTCAATTTCTTCAAAGATTGCGTTTACAACCCAGGTGATTAGGTTAATTGTACCTTCGTAACCGATGGTAGCGTAGCGGTGTAGATTATGACGGTCCATGATAGGATAACCAACTCTGATTAAAGGAGTCTTGGTATCGCGTTCGAGGTACTTACCGTAGGAGTTACCAATCATGAAGTCAACTGGCTCTGTGAACAGTAAAGAACTAATATGCTTACTATCAGGTAAAATAATATAGAATAATATCTGAGGAAAAAATATTGCTGTAAGGTTTGCTATATGGACGTTTGGGGATATGCTCGCGTAAGCACGGATGAGCAAGCAGACGATGAAGGAGCTTTGATTAAACAAATGCGTCGTTTGCGGGATGCGGGAGCAACTAAGCTATATTATGACGTTGAAAGTCGGACTAGCGATAAGAGAAAAGGGCTTTTACGGCTAATTGAAGATATTAATGCATTAGATAAGGGGAAGATTTCAAAGTTATTATTTATCAGAATTGACCGTTTAACTTCTTCATCCATGACTTTTTATCGGTTGATGGATGCTTTGAAGAAAAAAGGTATTGAACCTACTGCTATTGATGAGCCTTTTGATATTTCAAGTATTGGAGGAGAATTAACAATTGATGTACGATTAGCAGCGAGTAAGTATGAAGTAAAAATGTTAGGAATGCGAGTCAAAAAAGAAAGAGATACTCGCAAAGCTAACAAAAAACCTCACTGGAATTCTCCATTAGGATATCAGGTTGAAAATGATAAATATAAAAGAGATAATAGCCTTTGTGTTTGTATTATTGAAGGTCGAATTGAGTTAACCCGGTCGCAATTGATGAGATTGGTTTTTGATACTTTTTTTGCGGTGGGTACTGTATCTCAAACAGTGAAAAAGCTGCATGAAATTTTGGGAATTCAAGCCAATGTTGTGGCTAAATCTGTTAACGATAAAGTTAATATTTTAGGGGAAGAAGATGAAATCGTTTTGACAAATATCAATAAATCTCGGGGAACTGGGTTAAATTTGCGTTATCCTCACACTGGTCTCAAATGGTCGGTTTCTGGTTTACGCTCAATTCTGGTTAATCCTATATATGCAGGGGGAACTCTGTATAATACTGTTGTCCGTTCTAAAGGACATCGTAAACCCTTCGATGAATGGGAAATTGCATGGGGAACCCATGAGGATGAAGCGATTATTAGTTATGAAGAACACGAGCGGATTAAAACTATGATTCGCTCGAATCGGAATAATAGATGGAGTAGCGAACAAAAATATACCAATCCTTTTGCAAATTTGGTTAAGTGTCAGCGTTGTGGTGCTGCTTATAGTCGTCAGTGTAAGAAGTTTGTCAAGAAAAAGAATTTTGTTAGACATCATTATCAATGCAGTTTTTATCGGACTGGTGCTTGTGATAACAAAAAAATGATTTCTTCCGATAGCTTGGAAAAACAAGTTATTGAATATTTAGTTAAAGAAGCGGAACGGTTAGCAGGATTGGTAGGAGAAGAGACGAAGATAATAGAAGAACCAGCAGAAGTTAAAACCCTCAGAGCATCTTTGAATACTCTTGAAGCTTTACCTTCTAATCCAGCAATTGAAAAAGCAAAGGAAGATATGAGAATGCAGATAGCTGATGCTTTATCTAGACAAAGTAATGATTCGGTAAAGTATTTGATAGCGAAAGAGCGAATTATTCGAGCATTTTCTAATCCAGAGTTTTGGGAGGGATTAAGGGTTGAGGATAAGAAAGCTTTATTACAGGGGTGTATTCAGAAAATAGTAGTGGATGGTAATGTGGTCACAAAAGTTGAATTACTTCATCTTCCTTTGAGTTGATTGTGGTAGCCTACATCATATTTTATGGGACAGACCATTCATTAGGTAATTTTCCATTTCTGATAGGATTAATTCTTACTGCACATCAAAAGTTAAAGAGACGCTGCTACTAGTACAACGTCTCTCAAAATCATTTTTTATTTAATTTTGTGGTGGTTAATTTCCTATTAATTCATCTTCTTTTTACAACCTGAATATCACAATGCTTTAATACGAATATTACGGAACTGTACTACATCAGTATGGCACTGTAAACCAATGTAACCTTCCGAACGCTTTTTCTTTCCATCGCTGGGAGCATCAAATCCTAAAAGTTCTGAGAAGGTTCCAGCACTAACAACCTTATCATTGAGTTTGACTTCGATGAGATTTCCTTGTAGTTTAATTTCGTAGCTATTCCAGAAATCGCGTTCGCTGCTATTACGAGAGCTAATATGTTTTGCAGCCCATTGTTGAGCGGGAAATAGTTCGTAAACTGCACCTGTCCTGTGTAGGGGACTTCCGTAAGTCTCGTTTTTATAGTCGTAGCCCTTTTCGTCAATTTGTACTTCTATAGAAGAGTCGTAAAAGCTGTCGTTTAGAGTTTCGGAAGGTTCGGGAATGCGGAGAAAAATTCCCGAATTAGCTTTCCAATCAAAAGCTTTCCACTCTAGCTTTAAAATAAAGTCGCTATAAGTTCTGGAACTATACCAAAGTATTCCTAGAGCGTCTGAATTCTGTTTTCCAGCTTCTAAAATTGGCTGATTCCCAGGAATATTTATATCCAGAAATCTAGGTTGACTATTCACCACAGAATCTGTATATTTCCACCCGTCAGCAGCAAAATTACCCTTATAAAGATTTTGAAATCCTGATTCATCAGTAATATTACTGGATTGATAGCGTTCGACAATTGACCTCGCAACTTTTCTCGCTAAAGCCAAACCTGTGGGTACGGGATTCGCCGAACCTGATGTTGTGAAAAGAGCCTGGTCTACACAGTAAGCATTATAAACGTGATGAAATCTACCGTTAACGTCTGTTACCGATTTGTCGTACTCAGTTCCCATCCACAATGTTCCGCACTCATGATAAGTAGTACCGATACCGTCTTCGTCAGGATTGTTATCCTTTCCAGAGAAATGCTCAATCGCAACATTGGGGTCATTGTTTTTGTTCGTATTCTTGGAACTATCTGCTGGTTGACCTGCTAACTTATCAATAAAGTTAAAAGCAGAAACAGACTGGTCTTCACGTACCTTTTTATCCGCAGGAGTTTCCACAAATCTTACAAATGCTTTCGGAATACGTAAATCTTGTCCATTTTCACGATAAACATCATCTCCAATACCCCCAAAAGGATTTGTATTCATCCAGCTAGTAGGAGAATTCGCATTTTCAATATCAGCTTGTTTATCACCAAACATTTCCCCACAGGTACGAATACCGATAACGATGCGATTTTCCATTGAACCAGAAGTTTGAGCATCAATAATGTCTTGCAATTCCTCAAAATTGGGTACCATACGGTAGAGAAATTCTTCTGGATTATTGGCTGCTCCTGGAAAAGCGTTAGTATTCATATTGGGAGCAGCATAGAATTGAAAATGAAATTGTCCAACTCCTTTATCTGTGTCGGTTGTCCCGCGAATATTTAAAGCAGCAGTTTGAAGTTGTTCTTTGAGTTGATTGGGAACCCCTAATAAATCTCGTTTGACTTTCCAAACAAAGTTACCTCGGACATGAGCCATCAAATTGCGTCCCATTAATTCACTGTTGGGAGCTAAGGTTTTTGGTCGAGGGAAGGAGTTGAGGGCTATTCTAGTAGAGTTAATCGTATTTCCAGCTAAAATCACCACTGCACTTGGTTTGAGACCAAGACGAACAACTTGAGCTTGGGTAGTATCTTTGGGGTTTTCTGCAAAAGGATTTTTCAGAGCAACTACTACTTGATTTACAATACTATCTTGTGTTTCTAGCTTCAATACTTCTGCATTTGGTACTAAAAACAGTCGTCGATTGTTATCGCTGCCACTTTCTTCTGTATCTTGACGGATATTATCTAATAGCAAAGGAAGACTGCTGAATTTATCCATACTAAACAAACCCGAACCAGGGGATTGTCCTAAAACAGCTATCGGAGCATCTTCTATCTTCCACTGATTACCATTCGCAGCCGAAACTTCTTGAGCTTTATTTTTGAGGATACCTAATAAATCCCCATTCATAAAATCGGCTGTTGGTACTGCTCCAATTTCTTTTTCTACAAATTCATAGCCATCAGGTTGGTTGAGATATTCTTTTACATCTTGGGGCCATTTGTCTAAGTCGGTATCGGTTAATCTAGGAGTCCAACCACCCCAGAATATCGATTTTCCTCCTACACAACGATGATGTTGATTAAATTTGCCTTGATTAATGTAATTAGGTTCGTCGATTTTAGCTAAATCAGAATCGACAATTGGTTCTAAAGTCGCGTTGAATAAACCACCAATCCGCGTCAGATTCTGAAAATGCTCGCTAATCAGGAATGGTCCTGCTTCTAATACTAAAATACGTGGTTTAACGGCTGAGTTTTGAGTGAATTCAAAGATTTTAGTCGCACAATAAGCTCCATACATTCCCGAACCAACAACTACAACATCAAACTGTCCACCTTGTTGTGCAGCTTGAATTTCATCCCAAGTATTACAAACAAATCGTGATATTCCATCTAAAGCAAATGTTGTC
Organism: Cyanobacteria bacterium J06621_15; assembly: GCA_038525335.1. Lineage (GTDB taxonomy): Bacteria > Cyanobacteriota > Cyanobacteriia > Cyanobacteriales > Nostocaceae > Rivularia. Next base: position 25,627 of record JBCBHT010000074.1, read on the forward strand.
CTTTGAGCAGCAGGGGATTCTTTAATTGATTCTCCAGAATCTACTAATCTATTTAAAACCATGACGATACCTCAAATATTAAACTTTACCTTTTGATTTTTGACATTTACAGGAATTGTCGATATACAAATCCTTATTGCTTACATCAAAACTACTCTATCTGTATCTGCTATTACGTAAAAAAACGAGCAAGTTTTCTGAATAGTCATAGATACCACTAAGAACAACTTATGCAGTTTACATCAAAAAAAATTACTGAGTTTTCAAAAACCCTTTTGCAATAATAAATTATTATTAATTATCATTTGCTGGGTGATTTTCATAGTTCAAAATTGTCTTTAATAACAACATATGGTTTGGTTCGATATCAAATACAGACAGCGGTAATTGATAGCAGCGCTCAACTGTCAGTAATTTCGTTTTATTCTTAAGTTCCATCAAATTTTCGTAAGTTATAAAGCCCCTAATCATAACTTCTTCCCCTTCTTTAAGAACTTCTAAAATTACATAGAAATGAGCTATTAATTCCGGATTTTCTATCAGTTTTTGTGGTATTTGGATAGTTTTGTATAGCAAATTTTCGATAGCTATCGCGCAAAACTTAAATTCGTCAGTAGCGAGGATACCACCGGTTTTGATTGCGCTAGTGTTTCTATAAATAATCTTATTGTGCATGGGTAAATCCACATCATTACCCAATCTATCCTCTAGCCATACTTCGAGAGCAACTAGTGCTAAAGCATTCAGGTAAGCTTGCCAATTATCATCGGTTTCATTTGCAAGCTCAGAGATAATTTGTTTAGCTGATAAAAAATGTTCGGATTCTAACCAGATGTTTTCTGGAATCAAAAATCTGAAATCCTGAGAACAAGTAAAATTAAGCATGGTTTTTCCTTCTTTCTATTTGGTGTTAAATAAATGTAAGTTGGAAAAACTGATGCAGTTGATTTATGAATATTTCAAGAAATAAATAAAGTTAAAATACGATGGTTTGGTATTTTATAAATAAGTTAAAAAATATATTTAAAGTTTATCCATATATTTATAGGTATTCGTTTTTATTAAATGTAATGGGTTCGTTTTCCCGCAACCGCTGGGAGACGTAGCACTGCTACGTCTCTACATCCGTCATCTGTGGGATAAACTACTCGCTCCTTTTTTTAGAATTTGGTTTTGTTTATTGAAAGTATAAATGTTTGAAAGACTATTCCCAGCTATAATTGGCTAATTTACCTAGAAAAAGTACAGTTCCGAAGATATTAACACCGAAAGTTAAACTATCATTTAATGAGTCTGCTAAACGTTTTTTTATTGCTTTTTTAGAATTAGAGATTTTTTGATTATTTTCGCAATTTAATGACACATTTGGCATCTTTTCTGTCATCTGTGTGCTTAAGTTTTCCTGCTGATTGTAATTATCTACTATTTGAGTCATTAACTGATTAGATATATCCTCTATTTTTTCATCACTAGCAGCTTCGCTGATTTTTTTAATAATTAAATCCGACCTGCTACTAAGAACAGAATTCAAATTTTCTTGACCGTTAAATTCTCTAGATTCAGGTATTTTTAACTCTATCTCGAATTCTAAAGGAATATTCAAGTTTAAAGAGACTAATATTTTATTGCTTTCCAATTTGTAATTCGGTTTTGATGTAGTGGACATAAGAGGTATTTTTAAACTTTGTACAGATAAATCTCGCAGTCATAGTCGTA
>JBCBHT010000075.1:0-13856 GCA_038525335.1 Cyanobacteria bacterium J06621_15
GGCGAATGGTCATTCCCAGCCAGTTACAGGCTAAAGTGATTCCCCATAAAATAAGTGCTGCGCGTCGTTGAGATAAACCCCAAGCTAGTAAGCGGTGGTGTAAATGGTCTTTCCCTGGAGTACTCAGAGGGTTTTTACCTTTCGCTAAACGCCGTACAAATACTTGGGTAGTATCTAGTACTGGAAGTAGGAGAAATGCAACTGGGGGCAATATTGATAGCACTGTAGTTATTTGCAATTCACCTAATATACTCGTTGCTGCTAATACATAACCAAAGAAATATGCTCCAGCATCACCCATAATAATTTTTGATGGATGGAAATTATGGCGCAAAAAGCCCAATGCGGAACCACCTAAAGCTGCTAGTACTAAAGTCGCTGCGGCACGATTGTAAGATTGAGCGGAAACAGCTAGTAAGCTCATCGCGGTGATAAAGCTAACTCCTCCTGCTAAACCATCCATACCGTCCATTAAATTAATAGCATTGGTAATTCCTACCACCCACAGCACCGTCAACAAAGTTGACAGCGTAGAATCGATATGAATATTAGAAGTTAAAGTTAAATCAAAACCAATATCGTTAGCAACCAGTAAAAGCGCTGTTAAAATTTGCACTAATAATCTGAAAGAAGCAGGTAAGCCAAACTGGTCGTCAATGAAACCGACCAATACCAGTATTGAGCCGCCCAGCAATACAGTTAAAACCTGTGCTAATACATTTTCTAATTCAATTGGTCGTAATAAACTAGCAAGAGTCACAGCGGCAATTACTCCTGCATAAATTGCTAATCCTCCCGCATTCGGTAAAGGTTCTTTGTTTAAACGCCGTGCATTTGGCTGGTCTGCCCAACCCACCCGTAAAGCGAATTTACGTATCCGGGGAATCAAGTTCCAGCTAAGCACCAAAGCTAATAAAAACGTAAACACTACTGCCAACCAGCCGGAACCGCTGGGGTCAGCAATACCGAGAGATTCCAGGGAACTGTATATATTCATCTCCCGATTCCTTCTTTACTGCCAGTATCTATCACAATCGACAACTGTATATTAATCATTTTTGCTGTCAATATCTGTAATATAAACAGCTTGCATTGTTAGCACTCTTGAGCAGTGAGTGCTAAATTGTAAAACAATAGTGCTTAGTATCTAAAGACATGGCAAAAATCGTTTCCTTTAATGAAGAGTCACGTCGGTCGTTGGAGAAGGGAATTAACGCCCTTGCTGATGCCGTCAAAATCACCCTCGGACCAAAAGGTCGTAACGTTCTTTTAGAAAAGAAATTTGGTGCGCCTCAAATTGTAAACGATGGTATCACCGTTGCCAAAGAAATTGAACTGTACGACCCTTTGGAAAACACCGGGGCTAGATTAATTCAGGAAGTAGCTGAGAAAACCAAAGAAATCGCCGGTGATGGTACTACCACCGCGACCGTATTGGCTCAAGCTATTATCCGCGAAGGACTCAAAAACGTTGCTGCTGGCTCAAACCCCATGAGCTTGAAGCGCGGTATTGATAAGACCGTTGAAGCTTTGGTGCAGGAGATTACCAAGGTTTCCAAGCCAGTCGAAGGAAGTGCGATCGCACAAGTTGCAACCGTGTCTGCTGGTAACGATGAAGAAGTCGGTAGCATGATTGCTGAAGCGATGGAGAAAGTCACCAAAGACGGTGTAATTACCGTTGAGGAATCTAAATCTCTATCTACCGAGTTAGAAGTGGTAGAAGGGATGCAAATTGACCGGGGATACATTTCTCCCTACTTCATCACCAACAACGACCGGATGACAGTAGAATTTGAAAACGCTCGCATCTTGATTACTGATAAAAAAATCAGCAACATTCAAGATTTGGTGCCAATCTTAGAAAAAGTTGCTCGTAGCGGTCAACCTTTATTAGTTATCGCTGAAGACATTGAAGGTGAAGCTCTAGCAACCTTGGTTGTAAATAAAGCCAGAGGTGTACTGGGAATTGCTGCCATCAAAGCACCTGGTTTCGGCGAACGTCGTAAAGCAATGTTACAAGATATTGCAATTCTTACCGGTGGACAAATGATTTCCGAAGAAATCGGTTTGAGCTTGGATACCGCAACCGAGGATATGTTAGGAACCGCTCGTAAAATCGAGATTGACAAAGAAAACACCACTATCGTTGCTGCTGGAGATTTAAAAGCCGACGTAGAAAAGCGCATCGGTCAAATTCGCAAACAGCTAGATGAAACCGACTCCGAATACGATAAAGAAAAATTACAAGAGCGTATCGCCAAACTTGCTGGTGGTGTAGCTGTAATTAAAGTTGGAGCGGCAACCGAAACTGAACTGCAAGACCGTAAATTACGCATTGAAGATGCATTGAACGCGACTAAAGCAGCAGTAGAAGAAGGCATCGTTCCCGGTGGTGGAACTACCTTGATTCACCTAGCTAAAAAAGCTAATGAAATCAAGAGTAGCCTAAAAGACGAAGAAAAAATTGGTGCCGATATAGTAGCCAGAGCCTTAGAAGCACCATTACGTCAAATTGCTGACAATGCCGGTGTAGAAGGTTCGGTGATTGTTTCCTCAGTTAGAGACAGCGAATTTAACATCGGTTACAACGCAGCCAGTGGCGAATTTGAAGACTTAATTTCCGTTGGAATCATCGACCCCGCAAAAGTAGTGCGTTCCTCCCTACAAAATGCCGGTTCCATCTCCGGAATGGTATTAACCACCGAAGCCCTAGTAGTAGAAAAACCAGAACCTAAGCCAGCAGGCGGCGGTGCTCCCGACATGGGCGGCATGGGCGGCATGGGCGGCATGGGCGGAATGGGCATGGGTATGCCCGGAATGGGAGGAATGGGGATGATGTAAGAAAGTTAGGAGTTATGAGTTAGGAGTTAAGAGTTAGGAGTTAAGAGTTAGGAGTTACTGGTTCCTAGCCTCTGGCTGGGAATCCATAACAGAAGGCTCTGCCTTCTATAGCGAGGCAGAGCCTCTAGATAAGCATTCCCAGCCTAGAGGCTGGGAACGAGTCTATAACAACCAACACCTAAGTCCCTAAATTCTCTTTAGCCCAAAGGGCGGCTTGGGTTCTATCTCTTAACCCGAGTCGCCCTAAAATTTGGGTAACGTAGTTTTTTACAGTTCCTTCACTGAGGAATAAAGTTTTAGAAATTTCGCGATTACTTTTTCCTTGAGATATTAAAGTTAGTACTTCTAATTCTCTCTCAGTTAATTTTTGCTGAATATCATTTTCTTTAACTGGAATCGGCGGACGTAATTGAGCAAAAACTTTGGGTGCAATAGTTGGTCCTAATTGAGAATGTCCTTGATGAATGGCATGAATTGCAGCAGCTAATTGCGGTGCGGGAGTATTTTTGAGTAGATAACCTAAAGCCCCAGCTTGTAAAGATTGCCAAATGTATTCATCTTCATCGAAAGTTGTCAGCACCAGAATTTTTATCCAAGGGAACTGTTGATGAATCTCGCGAGTTGCAGCCACTCCATCGCAAACAGGCATCCGCACGTCCATCAGAATTACATCGGGTTGCAATTGCTGGGTAAGAGAAATAGCTTCATTACCGTGATTGGCTTGCCCTACAATTTCAATATCTTCCTCTAACGAAAGCAAAGACGCTAATCCCTGGCGAAATAGCGGTTGGTCATCTGCTAACAACAGCCGAATCATCATATTCTTAAACGAAGGGAGATGCTTTATTTTCAGTCTTATTAGACTATAGTCTAGTTCCCGTTTTGTATATTTATGTTAAGGAATTGGGGATTGGGCATTGAGGATTGGGGATTGGTAATTGACGTGTTATGTGAATTAATCGCTCAAACCATTACTATCACGTTGATAAATTAAAAATATGGATTCAAGCGAGCTTCAAAACCCTCGTAGAATAAGGGACGTTTTAATTCACATTAGGCGTAATTGATAATTTTTAAGAGAAAAAAAATAAGGATAGGGAAAAATTAAAAATATTAACTATTAATTATTTACTCCTAACTCCTAACTCCTAACTCCTAACTCCTAACTCCTAACTCCTAACTCCTAACTCCTAACCATTAACCTCATATCTCCGACTCCATTCATTCCAGGAACCATCATAATTAAATACATTGGGATAACCCAATAAATATTTCAAAACAAACCAAGTATGCGCTGAACGGGCACCGACAGCACAGTAAGAAATTATTTTTTTGTCTGTTGTAATACCTTTACTTTCATACACTTTACGTAATTCTTCTACTGGCTTCAAAGTTCCATCTTCATTCAAAGCTGAATCATAATTAATATGTACCGCTCCAGGAATATTTCCCCCGCGTTCGTCGTTTTCTGGAGGTTTATCATAAAACCATTCACCGCTGTATTCTTGAGGGGTTCTTGCGTCAACGATTGCGCTATCTGGTTGGTTAATAGAACTGCGGACATCTTCAAACAACACTCGTAAATTGAAATCTGGTTCTTGAGCATGATATTGAGTCGGATTCGTAACAGTTTCAAGCGATGCTAACGGAAGTTTTTCTGCTACCCATTTGTTACGTCCACCATCAAGAATTCTTATATCTTGATGACCGAAAATTTTCAATAACCAGAAAATCCATCCTCCTATAGCAGCAACTTCACCGTAGACAATTACAGTTGAATCATTTGCAATCCCAGAGCGCGAAAGTAATGTTTCAATATTTGCTTTGTCAAAGTTAACTGTAAAATTGGGAAGCATTAAATCGATAAATGGATTCCAAACAACAGCTCCAGGAATAACCTGACTGGGTATTGCTTGAGGATTTGTAGCGATTTCAACTATACGGACATTTTCGTCGTTTAAGTGTTCGGTAAGCCATTGAGTATCTATAAGTACTTCTGAGCGATTATAGTTAGACATTTTTTTGATTCCGTGATTTGGGTTCGTAGTTGCGCTTCAGCGCCAAATAGCTGAGTTAGAACCACTATGTTGGCTATATAAGTTCGGCGCTGTTTTAAGAGATAAAGTTGACACTGCTATGTTGGTTATGTAAGTCTTTTGGCGCTAAAGCGCAACTACGAACTATAAATTAAAATTAATTATTAGCTGTGCCTAGTCCTCTTTCGGGTACAGTTTGTATTTATCAAAAGCCCGATAATGCCAAATTATTTACAATCGATATTTGAGGAAATAACCCAGACTCGTAACGAACAAGATTTGCGGGAACGAGTAATAGTGCAACTTGGCGAATATTTTGAAGCAAAACGTAAGGGTTTATTTTTTTTTGATAGTCTTGCTAGTAGTAAAATTCCTGGTATTTTTCAATTAGCACTATCTTTGGAGCATAATCCAGTTTTACGTTATGTAGTAGAAAATCATGCTCCAGTTCATGAGGAAGTAGTTTTGCAACCAGGAAAATGGAGAACAATTTGTCCTCGCTTCGACCACGGACATGTAATGGCTGGCCCAATAATTGGTAATGGAAAACTGATTGGTGGAATTGGTTTTACTCGTACTAAAGAATCTTCTGCTTTTAGTAATCAGGATTTAGCTGATTTAAGTGCTGTTTGTTTGCATTTATCAACTTGGCTAATAACAATAAAATCGCCAAAAAAAGAATTTAATTTAGATTTAGATTTAGATTTAGATTCAAATTCAAATTCAAAAATTACTTGTTTAACATCACGAGAAATTCAAATAGTTGAATTAGTTGCAAAAGGATTAACAAACGCTCAAATTGGTAAAGAGTTATGGATTCAAGAAAATTCTGTCAAACAAGCTTTAAAAAGAATGTTTCGTAAACTTGAAGTTTCTTCCCGTGCGGAAATGGTAGCCAGAGTTTATTTAGTTAGGAGTTAGGAGTTAGGAGTTAGGAGTTAGGAGTTAGGAGCGAGTAGCAAGTAGCAAGTAGTAAGTAGCAAGTAGAGAGTGAGTTATTCTTCATTTGCTATTACCAACTACCAATTACCAATTACCAATTACCAATTACCAATTAACTCGGTATCAAAACCCGAATCCAAGTACCTTTATCAAAAGTACTTTTAATCTCAAGTTCTCCACCTAAAATTTGCACTCGTTCCTGCATTCCCCGCAGTCCAAAACCTGTATGATGTGCGTTAACTTCAAAACCTTGACCGTCATCGATAATTTCTAAAATAATTCCTTGAGTGTTTTGATAACCTTTGATATTTACAACTTTTGCAAAAGCGTGTTTTTGAATATTGGTAACTGCTTCTTGAACAATACAATAAAGTTGATGGCTGGTTTGGCTGGGTAATTGTGGTAATTCTGAATCTAAATTAATAGTAAAAGATTGATTTTTTCCAACCTGCTCTACTAATGTAGCTAAGGCTTGATTAAGATTAAAATTTGTTTGACGTATTGACTGTACGGAATTTCTAACTCTTGTTAAACATTCGCTAGATAATTCTTTGGCTATATTCAAGGAGTTAATGGCTTTTTCTGGGTCTTTTTCGTGCAATCTTTGAGCAAGTTCTAACTGTATATCTAATGTTGTTAAAGAATGACCTAAAGAATCATGAATTTCCCGAGCAATACGACCCCGTTCTAAACTAGCAGCTAAGGTTTCTATTTGTTTAGTTAATGCTTCTGCTTTTTGACGACTTTTTTGCTCAGCTACCACAACAAAGCAAAATAAAAGCACAAATATACTTGCCGTCAAATAGTCTCCAAAGTTGTTGATAATATTTCTACGAACTATTAAATCTGTATTATTTAAATCTTTTAAATATTTTCCGATTAATTGATTGTGATTAGCACGGTTGAATTCGAGTATTATAGGTACACTCTTCGCTATTAAAGACATGCATAAAATGCCAGAAAATATAGTAATAAAAATCGCTTCTTTTCTAGTTAATAAAATGCAGCTTTTTGCAAGCACGAGATATAAAGCTATTTGAAAACCGACACCTACTCCAAGAGGTAGAATAACTACAATGATTTCTAAATAAATGTAAACTCTTCTTTGCCAAACGGGTCGATTGATGGGAAATATAAAACTTAAAGCTGTTAAGATAATTATTTGAGCAAATCTAACATAAGTTGGTATTGGTAAATTAGAATAGCTCAGTCCATCACGATTTAGTAAAAAAAGTAATAGATATACAATTAAAATCAACCACTCTACATAACGTATGGTACGAGGGATAGATAAAGAAGCAGTTTGGTTAAAGCGCATACAATTACAAGAATTGCGATTTAAGTAATTTATCTTATAAATATCATCCAATATTAGATAAATTGGCAACATGACTATAGTCATATTTATGCATGACTATAGTTAATTTTGAGATAAAACATTTTAGTTTAATCTATTAATTACCGTTTTCATATCAAAATAAATCAAGCTTAGCAAGCTAAATGATAAACAAAAAACAGGGAACAATTGATAAGTAAAAAAATCTTTATTTCTGTAGTAGAACTATTTATTTTAGGAAAGAAATCAATGAAAAAAGTATCTGCTTTCAGTATTGGCATTGCAACGGCTAGTATTCTTGGTTTCGCAAATGTGACTATAGTTCAAGCTCAAACTCCTGATACAAAAATCACACCACAAACACCGCAACAGCAATCACAAACAGAGGTTTTAGTTGCAGAAGTTACTATTGATGGTGTAGAAGGAGAATTAAAAGAAATTGTTTTTAATACAATTAAAACTCGGTCAGGAAAAACTATTACTCGCGCTCAATTACAGCAAGATATTAATGACATATTCGCTACGGGCTATTTTGCAAATGTACGCGCTGTTCCTGAAGAAACGACCCAGGGTATCAAAATTAAATTTGTTGTTGAACCAAATCCGGTTTTACGTGCAGTAAATATACAAAATAATCAAGTATTACCTCAAGAAGTTGTTAATCAAAGCTTTAACGAACAGTACGGTCAAATTTTAAATTTAAAACAATTGCAGGCAGGAATACAAAATTTAAATAAATGGTATCAAGATAACGGTTATGCTTTGGCTCAGGTCATAGATTCGCCGAAAATTAACCCCGATGGAACTGTTACTTTACAAGTAGCAGAAGGAGTTATAGAAGATATTCAAATACAGTTTGTTAATCCAGAGGGGGAAGAAGTAAAAGGAAAAACGCAGCCCTATATTATCACTCGCGAAATGCAGTTGAAACCGGGTGAAATATTTAGAAAAGAACTTGCTCAAAAAGATTTACAAAGAGTTTTTAGGTTGGGAATTTTTCAGGATATCAACTTAAATTTAAATCCAGCAAAAGACCCGCGTAAAGTAGTTTTAGTCGTCAATGTAACTGAAGGTAGAAATTTTAGTGTATCTCCTGGTGGTGGATATAGTTCTAGGAGCGGACTTTTTGCTAATACTAGTTTTAACCTCCGAAATTTAAACGGTAGAAATCAAAGTTTGGGAGCAGATTTAGAATTAAGCCAAAGAGATTTTAATTTTGATGTCAACTATACCGACCCTTGGATAGCAGGAGACCCTTACCGCACATCCTATAGCGTCAATGGTTTTAGAAAGCGAACCTTTTCTCAAATATTTGACGGAGGGGAAACAGAAGTCGAACTAGCAAACGGTGACCGTCCCCGAGTGTTCCGGACTGGTGGTGATATTAATTTCCGTCGCAACCTCAGTAAAAAAGTATTTGATAAATCGGAATGGGTCGCAAGTGCTGGCTTAAAATATCAGCGAATAGCCATCCGCGATTCTGACGGGGATATTAATGCAAAAGATGAATTAGGTAACGATTTGAGCTTTAGCGGTGACGGTACGGATGATTTATTGACCGTTCCTCTAAGATTAGTCAGAGATAAACGCAATAATTTTTTGAGTCCCACAAAAGGTTCGGTTTTACGTTTAAGTACCGAACAGTCGATTCCCATCGGTGACGCAAGCATTTTATCCAATAAATTAAGCGGTAGCTACAGCTTTTATCTTCCCACTCGCTTAACAAAATTAACTAAAGGTTGTCGTAAATCAGACAGCAAGTCTCAGGAATGTCCGCAAGCATTTGCTTTTAACGTTCAAGCAGGAACCGTCATCGGGGATTTACCTCCTTACGAAGCATTTTCTTTGGGTGGAGCTAATTCCGTGCGAGGATTTGGAGAAGGTGAATTAGGAACCGCTCGCAGTTTTCTTCAAGCATCAGCCGAATATCGTTTCCCAGTATTTTCTCTGCTTAGCGGTGCTTTATTTTTCGATGCTGCAACCGATTTAGGCACAGCCGATAGCGTTACAGGTAATCCTGCTGGGGCACGTAATAAACCAGGAAATGGTTTTGGTTATGGTTTAGGAGTTCGCGTTAAATCACCCCTCGGACCAATTCGTTTGGACTACGGTTACAACAACGATGGAGAAAGCCGAGTTCAGTTTGGGATTGGGGAAAGGTTTTGATAATTCGTAATATGGCACATTCGTGCCACGCAAGCTACGTAATTCGTAATTCGTAATTCGTAATTAGGAACTGGGAATTGGGAGAGGGGGTAGAGGGGGTAGAGGGGGTAGATAAAAAACTCCTAACTCCTAACTCCTAATCCACAGCAAAAGCATCCGTTGCTAAAATCCAAAATCTAAAATCCAAAATCCAAAATCACAATGGCGGTTTGTTTTTCATAGACAAACTGCTTTTTGATTATTAGGTGAAGATTATGAGTTAAGATTGGTCGGTGAGATATCTTCGCAGAAAACCGCCCAATTTATTATATAGTAGGCTCCTAGGCTATTTTTTAACTATTTATGTATATTTTGAAAAAATACTAAATTTTAAAAATTATTATTATTTATCTTTTATTTCTCGGGTTAAAACGTATGTTAGAAAAATTATTTCGTCCGAATCCTAAACTGGTTGAACCCTACGAAGAAGATTTTTATCACGAACCAGGAACCATACCAGGAACTCTCAATGAAGATAGAGATGCACCTCCGACAAAAGTTTCTTTAATTGACTATAACTACAATAAAGTTATTCCCAAAAGGATTGGTATACCGGAAGATTGTGCCATGTATCTGGATACCGAATCAGTATCTTGGGTAGACGTGCAAGGTTTAGGTAATACAAATATTTTGCAACGAGTTGGTAAGGTTTTTGAACTACATCCTCTGGTTCTCGAAGACTTAGTAAACGTTCCAGAACGTCCGAAAATAGAGGATTATGAAGACCAATTGGTGATAATTTCTCGGATGGTAATGCCAACAGAAGCAGCAGATGGTTTTCACAGCGAACAGGTAAGTTTTGTTTTAGGAAAAAATTATCTACTTACGGTACAAGAAGAACCGACCCTTGATTGCTTTGACCCAGTACGCTTGAGAATTCGCAACAATAAAGGTATCATCCGCAAGCAAGGAGCTGACTATTTAGCTTACGCTCTTTTAGATGCAATCATTGATGGGTTTTTTCCCGTACTTGAAGATTATGGCGAACGTATTGAAGATTTAGAAGAGGAGGTAATAGTAAATCCAACTCGAAAAACATTACAAAAAATTTATAGAATTAGACGAGAACTGTTACAATTACGACGCGCTATATGGCCGCAGCGTAGCGCTATAAATGCTTTGATTAGAGATAGTAACGAACTGATTGGTGAGGAAGTGAGAATTTACCTAAGAGATTGTTACGACCATGCAGTGCAGGTGATGGATATGGTAGAAACATATCGAGAACTTGCATCGGGGCTGATGGACGTATATCTGTCTGCAGTAAGCAACAGAATGAATGAAATCATGAAGTTGCTCACAGTGTTTTCGTGGATTTTTCTACCTTTAACCTTTATTGCTGGGTTGTACGGAATGAATTTCGAGTATATGCCCGGTTTAAAAACACCTTGGGGCTTCTGGTTATGTGTAGCCGCAATGGTAACAATAGCAGTTGGTTTATTAGTGTTTTTCCGGAGAAGTGGCTGGCTTGAAAGTCCTGCATCTCTTAAAGATGTTCGAGGTGAACGAAAATTTTAGGGGGAGTACATTAAAAGCTTATGCAACAAGAGAGTCCTAGTTTACTGGTGCTGACGCTTTATATTATCGGTGTCAGCTATGTTTTCAACTTAATGGTTGAATCAATCGACGAACAAATCAAATTTATTTTCGACCCAGAGAAAACTGTTAAGCAGCAATTAAAAGAAAAAGAACTTGATGATAAGATTTCTATCGCTTTTAAACTTAAACCTTCTTTCGATATTGATGGTTTAAAAGAATTAACGCTTATTCTTACCAATCAATCAGATAATATCGCTGTTTATATTGACTGGGACAACAGTTCTTTTGTTGTTAAACATAAAAACGTATCGCGTCGAGTAATTCGTAAATCACCAGACCTGACCCGTGATTTAGCCGTACCCCAGAGTCCTAGCTTAGTTGCTCCTTCTCAAAAAATCTTCGCAGGTATTACTACAGAAGACGTATTTTCGCGAGATAAGGAAACAGGAGTATATGAAGCTAAAAAACCATTAGTTGACATACTCGGGCTTAAAGGTAGTCCTTTAAGAGCGCAAAGAAAGTTATACAAAAAATTTATTAGCAGAAGAGAATATATATATTGTTCTCTGCAATTAGTACTGCGATTTTCAGAAGAACTGCGCGTGGGTTTAGTTCCCGGTCAAAATGTTCCTCCAATGGCAATTATTGATTGTCCATTTACAATTAGAAAACTTCCTTGGACTTACGCTCTTCCTTGGAATAAAAAGAAAAAAAAGTAATAATAGCCGTTTTCTTAAATTAGAATGTTAGCAGAGAGTAGGCGAGGCGGTTGCAGATTAATTTGAAAAAATTAATTTGAGGAAAGTCCGGGCTTCCGAAAGACCAAACTTGCTGGGTAACTCCCAGTGCGTGCGAGCGTGAGGATAGTGCCACAGAAAAATACCGCCTTTAATCAGTGAACAATAAACAATTATCAATTAACAGCGAAAACTGATAATTGATAATTGGTGATCCACACCCTCCGGGTGAAAATTGATAATTGGTAGAGGTAAGGGTGCAAAGGTGAGGTAAGAGCTCACCAGCAGCATCGAGAGGTGCTGGCTCGGTAAACCCCGGTTGGAAGCAAGGTGAGAGGGACTACGGTTGGTCTTTTACCAGTTCCGCTTATGAGAGCCGCTTGAGGTGTTTGGTAACAAACGTCCCAGATAGATAACCGTCCTTGAAGTTCGGAGAGAAATTTCCGCATTTCTAGAACAGAACCCGGCTTATGTCCGACTCTCTTCCCCATTTTGGATTTTAGATTTTAGATTGAAAGAGTTAGGAGTTAGGGGTTAGGAGTTAGGAGTTAGGAGTTAGGAGTTAGTAATTAAAAGTAAAGAATTATAAATATTTAAGTAGCTATAAATATTACCAATGCCCAATTCCCCATTCGCAATTTCCCATTCGCAATTACCAATTACCAATTACCAATCCCCAATTGAATAATGTCTGTTATTTATCCGCGTCGTCAGCGACAACTTGAGAGTTTGGTTAAGAAGCTGGGTTTACCAGTAAAGTCTCCTATTAATTGGGAATTACTGGACTTAGCGCTGACTCACCCTTCGATTTCTGAGTCGGCTAATTACGAACAACTTGAGTTTGTTGGGGATGCGGTGGTTCGTTTGGTGGCTGCTTTGGTTCTATGGGAAGATTTTCATGATGCTCGGGTAGGAGATTTTGCTGCAATTCGTTCTGTACTCGTAAGCGACCGGATTCTGGCAAAATTAGCTAGTTCTTATGGCTTAGAACTACATTTATTGGTTGCTGGTAGTGCTTATGGAGATAAAGCTGGAAAAGAATCTAGATTAGCGGATGCTTTTGAAGCGGTTTTGGGTGCGCTTTATTTAAGTACTAATAGTTTGGAATTGATTCGGTCTTGGTTAGACCCTCATTTTAAACAACTCGCTACAGAAATTAATTCCGACCCAGCCAGACAGAATTATAAAGCTGCTCTACAAGAATGGACTCAAGGAGAATATAAAACCTTACCTGAATATCGCGTTACTCAACTAGCTTCACCTCAACATAATCAAGAACGCTTCATTGCTGAGGTTTGGCTGCACGACCAAAAATTAGGTGAAGGTAAGGGACGCTCTATAAAAGCTGCCGAGCAAGCTGCTGCCAAAATGGCTTTTATGGCAATTGAACCTCAGTAAAAATACTGTATTCATTTAAGTATTAATAAGCTATTGATTGTAAAGTAGTTATGTATTTAGACTGTAGTTTCTACCAAGAATTTTTGAATTAATTTTCCGGAATAGCCTAGTAGTCTATCCCATTAAATATTATGGGTTTGTAGTTGCGCTTAAGCGCCAAATATGCCGCATAAGAAAGTGAAGATGTTAAAACTAAAAACTTTTTACTCATCAAAACAAACGGGATAAACCACTAGTAGTTTTCCTATGAGTCTTGATGGCTTGTTTTCTTTCAAACGTCGGGAGACGTAGCACTGCTACGTCTCTACACCAGTGATTTTTCTGGGACAGACCACTCTAATTATTCACAACTAATAACTAATAATTAATTATGACTAATTCAATAAAAATTGCCGTGGTTGGGGTTGGACGTTGGGGAGTCCATTTATTGCGAAATTTTCTAGCACATCCACAGGTTGATGTTGTTGCAGTAGTTGACCCAAATCCTGAATGTTTGACGAAGGTAGAACGACAATATAATTTAGCTCAAAATGCTCAGAATGTTTTATTAACTACTGAATGGCAGAAACTTAAACAATTATCTGATTTAAATGCAGTTGTAATTGCTACTCCAGCCGTTACTCATTATTCTTTAATTGTGGATGCTTTGAATTGGGGGTGTCATGTTTTATCAGAAAAACCTCTAACCCTTAACCCCTTAGAATGCTATCAGCTATGTGAATTGGCTGAAAAACAACAGCGGATTTTGATGGTAGACCATACCTATTTATTTCATCCAGTAGTAGAAAAAGGACAAGCGGTATTACAGTCAGGTGCTGTAGG
>JBCBHT010000075.1:13866-26619 GCA_038525335.1 Cyanobacteria bacterium J06621_15
GTTATGCTACACGTACCCATTTGGGACCTGTACGTCAAGATGTTGATGCATTATGGGATTTAGCTATTCACGACATAGCTATTTTTAATAATTGGCTGGGTGAATCACCTATTCTTGCTCAAGCAACAGGAAAAGCTTGGTTGCAGCAAGAAACTTCTGATACCCTATCAGATTTAGTCCAAGCAACGTTAATATATCCTTCCGGTTTCCAAGCATTCATTCATTTATGTTGGCTGAATCCTGATAAACAAAGACGTTTAGCTGTAGTAGGTAGTCGTGGTAGTTTAATTTTTGATGAAATGTTATCCGACACCCCTTTAACTTTAATGCAAGGTGAGTTTGAGCGTCAGGAAAATATTTTTATTCCTATAAATCAACAGCAAAAAGTAATAGAAATTGAACCAGGAGAACCATTAAAAAAAGTTTGTAACGGTTTTGTGGAATGCATTGTGCAAAATACTCAGTCATCAATCTCTAATGGTCGTGTAGGTGCGGAATTAGTAGAAATTCTTACTGCTCTGACCCAATCTTTGGAAACAGAAGGTAAAACTATTTCTATAAAAGGGAAGTAGGGAATAGGAAACAGCGGAAAGCACGGATGAGTCATATTTATTTTTATTTCAAATTGGTTTGAATAGTAGCGGATGGTACCTTACCATTCCCGTTTCCGGAACTAATTTTATTGGAAATCGTAGTTTTACTATCACTATCTATTAAAGGCAAACTAATTTTTACAATGGTACCCTGATTAATTCCAGGACTTTCAAGGGTTATGGTACCTCCCATCAATTCGATTAAGTTACGTGAAATTGCTAGCCCCAATCCGGTACCATTATATTTGCGTGTAGTGCTGCCATCTACCATTACAAAAGGACGAAATAGTTTCTGCTGTTGCTCGGTATCAATTCCTATTCCTGTATCTCTAACAGCCACCGTTACCCAAGATTTGCAGTTAATATTTTTGATTTCTGTGGTTATAGTAATACTTCCTTTTTCAGTAAACTTAGTCGCATTACCGATAACGTTGATTAAAACTTGCTTGAGCTTGTCTGTATCCGCATTAACTTGGATTTGTTCTTGTAGGTCGGGAGTATTCAACTGTAAACCTTTTTGTCGGATACTCAATGATTGTAGGTTAATTACTTCGTTAACTACTTGACGCAAGTCAATAGGTTTAATTGTAACTGAAAGCTTACCCGCTTCTATTCGAGAAATATCAAGCAAATCGTTAATAATACTTAATAAGTGAATAGCAGTTTCGTCTGCACGTTTGAGAAATTCTTTTTCTTCTTCTCTGTCGTCACACAGGTCATCTCGAACCAGACGGATGGAATTTATGATGACGTTTAAAGGGTTTCTCAATTCATGGGAAGTTGTAGCCAAGAAATGACTTTTACTTTGATTTGCGGTTTTAGCATCTTTCCAAGCAATTTCTAACTCTTCAGCCCATGCTTTGAGTCTTTCTACCATTTGGTCTAGTGCTTGTGTCAGTTGATTAAATTCCCGAATGTTTAAGTTATGGGGAACGGTAAAAGAAGTATCTTCGGAATGAAGATTCAATGCATAATCCCGCAGTTTTTCAACGGGACGTGCTAAATAATTAGCAACATACAGCGATGCTAATAAAGTTGCACCGATTAAACCAATAGCTAAAACTAATAAAATTAATTTAATTTCTGTTAAACCGACCAAAGCATTATCTAAGTCAGTAACGGCTAAAATCACCCATTTTTGGTTATTATCATCAACTGGGCTGTTAATAGCTGTATATCCAGCAAGTAGCTGTTCCCCTTCTTTTTCAAAAAACAAATCGAAAGATTCTTCCTTTCCGGATACAGCGTTTTTTACAATTTGCTGTAATTTTTTTCCATCTGTATGTTCGGCAATATTGGTACCTACCCGTTGAAAAATAGGATGTGCCAAAATTGTCCCATTTTCTGCAATTACTACCGTAGAACTTGTCAAAAAACCCGAATTATTTTTAATTTTTTCATGCATTAGTTGCGACTTCATACTTAAGGTATAACGCAATTTACCTTGAGTATCATAGACAGGAGAAGATAAGTTGAGCGCTAAGTTTGAGGATTGATTTTTTAAGCTATTTTTTGTAGATAAAATAGGTTCAGTTTGAACTTTATTTTGAGAAAACGAAAAATTATTCAAATTAGTTAATTGTTTACCGCAATTACCAGCAATAATATTGTCGTTGCTGGGATTTGTTAATTGGATACATTTTATTTGTCCGGGCAATTTTTTGACTAAATCAGTAACAAATTGTTCTACTAACTGAGGATTATCTGCTTGAAGAACCGTAGCTTGTGAAGCAAGAAACAAACTACTTTTGAGAGCATCAATGTTTTCTCCCTTGATAATCGCACTTTCTGTTAAATTCAGACGAGCAATTTCTATTAAGCTAGAACGTGCTTTTCTGTAGCCAACAAACTCACCTATCAACAAGACTGGCACTGATAGCAATAGTATCTTCGATATTATAATTCGACGAAATGATGATTGACGGAAATTCACCATTGGCATTCTCTGATAAGCATTTACTTTTCAAGCGTTAAAATAAATATGATTTAACAAGTTAATATAATTCTATTATTAAGTTTATAATTCTAGTGGAGTCAAGTTATTAAATTGTTGTTAACTAAAACAGGTGAAGCAAGATAACTTGCTGTTATGGTGGAAACCCAAAATATTGATGCTTCTATAGATGGTAAATGATGATTCTTTGTTACAGTTTAGCAACCTTCACATGCAAGACAAAATACTAAGTAAATATGATACTATATAAGGCTATCTATAAGAGCATTTGCGATAGATTAGTTTTTGTTTAAATACTCCTTTTCTCTACATACTTTAAGATTCATTGTAGGAATAAAGTCTGAATTATACCTATATAAAAACCGATTAGAAATATTAGCTATACAGATTTTCTATTTATTCGATTTACTTTCATAAATATCAATCAGTATTGCACGTACAAGAATATCTCCTATAGAAGTTTTATATTTTCTGAATTTACTTTTATAAATATCAATCAATACTGCATTTAAACTGTAACTTTCATGACACAACAGCATCATCCTCAGACCACAGTAATTTTGGCAATGAGTGCAGATGGGAAAATAGCAGACGTTAATCGTTCTCCAGCTAGATTCGGTTCAATTAATGATAAAGCACACCTTGAACAACAAATTGCGACAAAGGATGCTGTCTTGTTTGGTGCTGGTACTTTACGCGCTTACGGTACAACTTTAACTGTATCGCATCCAGATTTATTAGAGTATCGACAATCTAATGGTAAATCACCCCAACCGGTTCATATAGTTATTTCTCACTCTGGTAAGCTAAATCCAGAATTACGCTTCTTTCAACAGCCAGTTGAGCGCTGGTTAATTTCAACAGCAGCAGGAGCAGAGTTTTGGCAAGCAAGACCGGAATTTAAACGTATATTAGTATTTGAAACACCTACCGGAAAAGTTGATATTTGTGCAGCCCTACAAAATCTGACTACCTTGGGTATAGCACACTTAGGAGTTTTAGGTGGGGGAAAATTAGTAGCGAATTTTATAGAATTGAACTTAATTGATGAGATTTGGTTGACTATCTGTCCCTTAATCCTGGGTGGTCAAAATACTCCAACACCAGTTGACGGTCGCGGATTTTTAGCGAAACTTGCTCCACGCTTGCAACTGATGGAAGTTCGCACCCAAGAACAAGAAGTATTTCTTCACTATTTCCTGCAACAATTCCCAGATTAGACTACGCTGTAGGAAGCTTTTGCCGCTCGTTTTTGTTTTTAACGACCATGGTGGAAAAAATTAAGTCAAGCTATACTCAGACCTGGATAAATACAGTTGCTGAAGTACCTAAAGAGAGTTGGAATGCTTTGGCTGTTCCACTTCAGACTCCTTTCTTTGAGTGGGATTGGTTAAACAATTTAGAAGCTTCTCAAAGCGCTACTGCTAAAAGTGGTTGGTTACCGAACCACTTATGTGTTTTTAGAGATAGAACATTGATTGCTGCTGCACCGCTTTATATCAAAGGACATAGTTATGGAGAATTTGTCTTTGACCATCAGTGGGCAGAATTAGCCTATCGGATTGGGGTCGAATACTATCCTAAAATGCTCGGGATGTCCCCATTTACTCCAGCAGAAGGTTATCGATTCTTGATTGCACCAGGGGAAGACGAAGATGAAATTACTTCCTTAATGGTGCATGAAATAGATTCTTTTTGTAAGAAGCAGCGTATTAGTGGCTGTAATTTCTTGTATGTAGACCCAGATTTTCGTCCAGTCTTGGAGCGTCAGGGTTTTACAGCTTGGTTACACCATAATTATGTTTGGCAAAATAATGATTTCACAACTTTTGATGATTATTTAGCAGCATTTAACGCAAATCAGCGTCGCAACATCAAACGGGAACGAAAAGCTGTAGCAAAAGCGGGTTTAGAATTCAAAGCTCTTACAGGAGATGATATTCCTAGAGAATTATTCCCCCTAATGTACGATTTTTATGCCGATACCTGCGACAAATTTGGTTGGTGGGGTAGTAAATATCTTACAAAGCAATTTTTTGAATCGTTGTACGAAAACTATCGTCATCGTGTCGTGTTTTTCGGAGCTTACAGTGAACAAGATAACAGCCAACCTGTAGGAATGTCATTTTGTTTATACAAAGACGATAAAATGTACGGACGTTACTGGGGTAGTTTTCAAGAAATAGATTGTCTTCACTTCGACGCTTGTTATTATTCACCCATTGAATGGGCTATTCAAAATAATATACAAGTATTTGACCCAGGTGCAGGAGGACGACACAAAAAACGTCGTGGTTTTCCAGCGACTCCCAACTACAGCCTACATCGCTTCTACAACAACCGTTTGGGACAAATACTCCGTCGCTACATCAGCGAAGTTAACGAACTCGAACAAAAGGAAATTGAAGCAATTAATCAAGAGATTCCTTTTGCAATTAAGAGTTAGTGGTTAGTGGTTAGTGGTTAGTGGTTAGTGGTTAGTGGATAGTGGATAGTTGTTAGTGGATAGTGGTTAGTGGATAGTTGTTAGGAATTGGATATTGATAATCCACACCCGACCGGTGAAAACTGTCCACTGCTCACTGCTCACTGTTCACTGTTCACTGTTCACTATTCACTGATAACTGTTCACTGGTAATTGGTAATTGGTAACCAATAACTGTTAACTGTTAACTGAAAAAGAATTACACTAATTTAAGTTCGTGAAAACCCTTATGACAGTAGTTGTTTTTAAGTAATTATGAATTTACTCGACAATTTAAAAGCTATAGATGACAAACTTTCTCAGCGATATATAGAATTAGACCCTGCCGGATATTTTATTATTTACATTGACCAAGAACAAGGTTTAATTTTTGCCAAACATTTTACCAACATCATTGATGAAAGAGGTTTAGCAGTTGACCCGGAAACGGGAAAGGTAATTCCTGCAAAAGGAAAAGTAGAGCGAACCCACACAACCGTATATTCTGGCAGAACTGCAAAAGAATTATCTGTAAAAATCCTTGAAGAAACCAAACCCTGTCCCATAACCATGCTTGACCATGCTGCTTATCTAGGTCGAGAATTTGTCCGTGCTGAGATTGCTTTAACAGCAGGACAAGAGTACGTTCAGGATTAGGAATTTTGGATTTTGGATTTTGGATTGGTAATTGGTAATTGGTAATTGGTAATTGGGAGCAAGATGCTCCCACTACTCCTAACTCCTAACTCCTAACTCCTAACTCCTAACTCCTAACTCCTAACTCCCGTTCATCCTTCAGATGAGGGTTGCACGGCAAGGTAAATATAGTATGTTGCCATGGGAATGACGGTAGCAGCAATCAGTAATCCTACTACCCAGATAGTAGCGTTCCCTTGGTCGGTTTCTTCGGCTTTGGTAAAGGTTCCTTCTACTTGTACTTCGTCAGTAACTTCCGGTGGACCGGGGTCTGGCTGACCTGAGAGTACTGTAGTAAGACGTTCTTGTGCGTCTAGAAATGCTTGATTGTATTTGTTACCTTTTCTTAAAGGTACTAAAACGGTTTCTGATGCAACACTTTCAGCTATATCATCAGACATTACAGATTTGACTTTATCACCCGTAATAATGGCAGTACCATTGGTTACGGAATCAATCATTAACAAAGTTTGATTAGCTTGCGCTTCTTCAGAAGGAAACCATTTTTCAAACAGGTCTTTAGTAAAACTTTCGGGAGTTTCCCCATAATCTAAACGACGAACAGTTACTATTCTGACTTCGTTTCCTGTATTCTTCGCTAATTCATCAAAAGCACTAGAAATTCTACCTTCATTAAAACGGCTGATTAAATCTGCTTCATCTACAATCCATGTATCTGAAGTCAGGTTTGGCATGTTATATACACCTGTAGCTAAAGCAGCAGGTATAGCAAAAACGGAAGAAATGAATATTGTGACTGCTAGCGACACAACCAGCTTAACTATATACTTTTTGTAACCCAAAAAGTGGCTGAGGAGCTGTTTCATAGCAATAAACCACTATACGACTTTTCACCAAAAATACTACATAAGTATGGTCAAAGTCTCGTTTTTGGCTATCTTTTCTATCGAAAAGTTCTGATTAATACTGATACTATTAAGATTTTTGAACTAAAACGTAATGATTACAATTGTCAATTATTCGTGTAATTATTTTTATAGATTTCTGTGCAACCTGATAATATCAAGCTACAAGTGATAGTTAAAAATCGTAATGGCTATACTTATTTTTTGCTATTGAAAGTTAAAATATTTAGAATAGGTAATATGGTTAATTTTTCCTAAATTTACTAGATTGTTGAATTCACTTTGTCCTTCCAGACATCTCTATTAAGAAAAAACGAGGATGAACATTTTTGGAAAAACAATCATAGAAGTAACCCTTATCTATTATCTACTCTATATGTGAAACAAATAAATACAGAAATTTAATAGCATTCCTTTAAAACAAAAATCTGAAATTACTTATATGAATTATCTTATTGCTGTTTATCCAAATAGATTTCAAGCTTTATCAGCTTTTACTGCTCTAAAGAAAGAAAGTTTCCCCAGTGAGCAAATTAGTATTTTAGGTCAAGGCTATAAAAAAATAGATGACTATGGAATAATTAAGCCCAATTTGCAAGGTGTAAATAGCATTCAAAGTCTTGCTTACTGGTTGGTTCCTTGTGGATTTGTTGCTGGTTGTGTTGTGTTTTTATTCACTAATATTGAAATAATTGCCGCAGCTAACTTTATGAATTGGATTGCTGGAGGCTTATTAGGAGCAATTTCTGGTTTATTGGGTGCTTTCTTTTTAGTTAATATTAATGCGTCTAAAGCTGTAAATGAAGATGCTTGGCTTTATCAGAAGTGTCTAAATTCTGGTAAATACTTAATCTTTGTTCGCGGTACTGAAGAATTAATTGAAAAAGCAACGAGTATATTGCATTCTTTTGATGTTGATGTTTTAAGTTAGGGAGTAGGAAACAGTAAACAGGGAGCAGGGAATAGTTAGTTATCACTTAGCAATAAATATATTATATTTGCCCAATTACCAATTACCTACTACCTATTACCAATTACCTACTCCCTTTCACGCAAACAACCTAAATCTTGCTAAAACGTTTTCAATTGTTTGCGGCAGAATATTATTTAACTCTTTGCTATCTCTAAACTGCATAATTTGGGTTGTAGTCAAATCGAAGGGGAACCCTCCAATATAATCTTCTCGCTGCATTTGTGCGATTAAAATCTGTTCCGAACGCTTACTTTGAATAGCGTAGCCTAGTTCAATACAGGTATTCGCGCTAGGAACGAGCAAAGGTTTTTCCTTACCGCTATCAACACTTGTAATTGGTGTCGCATCTGCAATAAACAATAAGCTTCTGCGAATTTTTCTCATCATGCTGCTTCCCAATCTCATCGGAGCATCTTTGGGACGAACTGACTCAATTAACTTCAACGGAAGACGCGATCGCAAATTTAATTTATCTAAAGTGTCAAGCAATCCCTCTCTCAAAGCATCGCTAGCTTCGGGATATTCATTTTGATAACTCAAAAAAATCGTTGGCTCTAACTGCGACAACAAAGCCTGCTTGGTAAAATAAATTTCATGGCTAATCAAATCGATATTAGCAACACTGTAACCACCACTACCTTCAATATAAAATTCGATATCGTCACCTTCGAGATAACGTCCAAACCAAATCGAATTTCTGACATCCTCGCTGTCTTCCAAAAAATCTGCTCTTAAAGCCGACTTTAACAAACTTTTTTTACTGATACGAATATCTGGCTGACGTTTTTCCAACTCTGGAATCGGCTCATACTTTTCGACATACCAAGCTCTCAGAGCAATAATCGACATAACTAAAAGCTATTTGTTTAAATTTGACTAAGTATCTCAAATATTTAACTTCGTACAAGCTTACAACGAAGTGTAACCATTAAGACATTTTTTACATTAATATCATCCGAATTTAGTATAGATTTCAACATTACGTCTTGTAGCGGTAGCCTAAAATTACGTTTATAGCTACCACGTCAAGACACACATCACCAAAGCAAAAATATTAATACTTCCTCACTGAGGCTGGTCAACTAGACTACCTACCGGACGAGACAGGAAGCCTCCGACTTATAGTCGGGGGTGCTGACAACGACTTTTATCTCTATCTTTAATAGTACTATAGTACCACTACTTAAAAGATAAAACACGAAGAAATATTAACTGGTGGTTGATAACTACTTGTCTGTCCCACTAATTTTGAGGGTTTGTAGAGACGTAAAATTATGACCTTAACGAACCCATTATGTTTTATGGGACAGAGTACTAGGAAATAAGGTATCAAAACGGTCAGGAACTAACTAACTGTTCACCGTTCGCTGCTCACTGACAACTGTTAACTGTTAACTGGTAAGAGTGAATCTTCTGCTTCCAAAATTTCCTTAGCTCGTAATATATCCTGCTTATGTTCTTTCGTTACAGTAGGATATTTCAACTTCAAATCTTTGAGTTTAGAACAAATAATATCAGCAACAGCCATACGAGTAAACCATTTGTGGTCGGCAGGGATAATGTACCACGGTGCCCATTCAGTGCTAGTGTGACGGAAAGCATCTTCATAAGCATTCATATAGTCATTCCAAAATGCACGTTCTTTGACATCACTTTTAGAAAACTTCCAATTTTTTTCTGGTAATTCAATCCGCTTCATAAAGCGTTTTTTCTGTTCTTTTTTTGACACATTGAGAAAAAACTTCAGAACAATAATCCCATTGTTAACTAAATATTTCTCAAAATTATTTATTTCTTCAAAGCGTTGCTTCCAAATATTTTTTCCTTTTGCACAGTTAGGTAATTGTTGTTTTTCAAGTATCTCGGGATGCACTCGCAACACCAAAACTTCTTCATAATAAGAACGGTTGAAAATACCAATATTACCTCTTTCCGGTAAAGCTTTAAAACTGCGCCATAAATAATCGTGGTCTAATTCTTCTAAGGAAGGTTGTTTAAAACTAAAAACCTGACAACCTTGAGGATTAATACCAGACATAACGTGCTTAATAGTACTATCCTTACCTGCAGCATCCATCGCTTGAAAAATAATTAAAAGTGCATAGGTATTTTGAGCATAAAGAACATCTTGGTATTTAGCCAATCTTTCAATATCCTTTTGGAGTTTGACCTTAGCATCCTCCTTTTCGTCAAAATTCGCAGTAAAAGCAGTATCATAATCTTTTTTCAGAGAAATCTTTGAACCAGGTTTAACAATAAAAGCATCATGATTCATAACAAATTAATTCCCACAAAAGCTTATACACTACCAACTTATTAATTGGCTTATAAGCTTCTACAGTAATAAGTATTAATCCTTAATCAGCAATCAATTAAAATAAAGCAACAAAAATTTGCAGATACTTATTATTTGCAGCAATATTTATTAAATTTGGGAATAGGTAATGGGTAATTGGTAATAAGTAATTCTCAATTCTTAACTCTAAACTTCTAACTTTCAATCCAAAATCCTGTCTAAGCCACACCCTCCGGGTGTTCAGCTTGCTAACCCGTTAGGGTAACGGAGCGTGTCCCTTGGAAAGTTTTGAGGGAAGAGAATCTACACCTCAAACTTTCCGCAAAATCCAAAATCTAAAATTGACTCACCAATCATCTTCTAAGTTATCTTTGTTAATTGGTCGCATAGCTTCTCTACCTAAAAGAAACATTCCAGTAACCCCTAAACAAACAAACCAAATATACTCGCTCCAAAATGTTGCAATTTGTTGAGTAGCTGTCATTTCTGGATGGAGGGTAGTAAAGAAAAGTGCCAGAATAAGAATCATTAACGAACTAAATCCAACACAACTTAAACCAATCTTAATTCGGAAAGGACGTAATTCCCAATCGTTAACTTTACTAAGGTCTATTTCTGCTAATTCTTCTAAAGAATCATCAGCAATATCCGAAGCTTCTTGCAAGTTTTCACTTAACTTGGGAGGTAAAATTGGAACTAATGCGGCAACTGTTGGACGACGTATAAAAGCTTCTGTATTTCGCAGTACTTTGAAAGGTTTGTGAGAAGAATCTGGCTCAGCGAATTCTAATTCTTCGCTACTATTTTCAACCGGGACTTCGCGCTCAAAATCCATATTTTTGCCTCGTTGAAAAATTATCACCTTCCTATTTCTATTTTTAGCTTATTTTACTAATAATTGTCGGGATAAATGTAATTAAGGATTTTGGATTTTAAATTTTGCGGAAAGTTGGGGGGTAGATTTTCTTCTCCCAAACTTTTCAAGCTAGATTTTAGATTATTAATTGGCAGATTGTAAATCATCGTTAGAGAAATTATGTAGAGACGTTACAATGCAACGTCTCCGTGTTTTGTAATTAAGTGGTTTGCTGTAAATCCTTGAGTCTTGCCATTACGTCTTGAGAATGAACAATTGGATTAACTTTGACGAAAGTTTCTCGTAAAATTCCATCTGGGTCGATAATAAAGCTATGACGACTGGAAACAAACGATAACCAAGAACCGTAAGCTTTACTTACTGTACCAGTTGTATCGGCTAATAAAGGAAATTTCAAACCTTCAGAATCGCAAAATTCTGCATGAGAATCAATATCATCAGCACTGACACCAATAATTTCGGTATTTCTTTCTAAGTATTTTGGTAAATCTTCTTGGAAACGACGAGCTTCGATTGTGCAACCGGGAGTAAAATCTTTGGGATAAAAATAAAGCACTACCCATTTACCGCGATAATCAGAAAGCGAAACTTCTCCATCTCCAGTATTAGTCGGTAAAGTAAATTCCGGTGCAGGTTCGTTGATAGTAGGTAGCGTTCCGCCCATTGCATTTGCAGCGGTTGTAAAATTAATCCATCCCAGGAATACGAAAAAACTGGCAAATAAAATATTGAGAAAATTGCGGCGATTCATTTTTCTGTAGAGTATGAATGAGTACTTTATATAAGTTTACAATTACTCGTACAGCAGGGGCATTTATATTTAATGGTTAATTAATATAAAAGTTCGTAATACCGCGAATATCTCACCCCGTCCGACCGACACCCTTCTCCTTATTAAGGGAGAAGGGAAATATTGGGGTAATTAACTGTCAATTTCCACCGATTCTATATATTGACTATCGAGAAGAAACGACCCATTGGTAAAGCGAATACCCCAATATCCTCCGGGACGACGGTCAAGAACAATACCTTCCTCACCCACATGGATGATATCGGGAGGACGTAACATCGGCATTGGTTCGGCAGTTTTGATGTAAGGTGGTAGCGCTACCACGCGAACTTTACTTCCAATCACGAATTCTTCAGACATAGTAGGGAGTTAGGAATTAGCAATTTATTAGTTAATAGTCTAAATCTATCGCTTTTTCTTGTTTTAAATCTTCAGGATTTCGGTAATCTAGTACGGGGTAGATATTAGAAACAATAAAATTATTTTTGATTATGCTGTCAAATAATTTGTCTCTTTTGTACGGATTGCTTGCTGTTATTTTAGTTTTTGTGGGAATAATTGGCTTTTTACGTTTGTTATTCGCGACAATTTATGCTAATGGAAATGCCAAAGATACAGTGCTTTTAGAGTTGATGGAAAGAGCGGGTATTCCCAACTGGCAGACTTTACAGCAAAAATCGGCTGTAAGCACTACTGTTATTTGGCTGTTAAGGGATGGACAAGGGGATTCAGTTAAGTTGAGCGAGTTAAGTGATGTAGCGGATGCTTTGGTATTACCTTTGGGAGTTTTTTTGAAGAAATTGGATTTGGTTGATTGAAAATTGGGGATTGGGCATAGGGGATTGGGGATTGGTAGTTGATGTTTTTAAACTTCCAACTGCTCACTGTTCACTGATAACTGTTCACTGATAACTGATAATTGTTTTTGGGGAAAGCTGGTATTAATGGATTATACAAAAAGCTATATGATGCTGTGCTTGGTGGTGAAAATCCACCTTTACCTGACAGTGTGGTTTTAGGTGGGATTGAAGGTGTTAAACGTCGTTTTGCTAGTAAAGTTGTTGAGGTTAGAATTGCAGCGCTTCGAGATGCTTTGAATTATGGTGATGCTGGTTTGGATTTGGTTATTGAAGCATTCGCTTATAACTATCGCGGCAAAAATAATAATAAGTAGTTAAACATAATTAATTACACATTGTCATTGCGAGTGTAACGGAGTGAAACGAAGCAATCACAGGGACTGC
>JBCBHT010000076.1:0-26392 GCA_038525335.1 Cyanobacteria bacterium J06621_15
CTTTTTCAGCCGTTATAGTAATACCCACAACTGATTTATTACCATTTTTTACTTCTTCTATAGCTTTAAAAACTTCATCTGAAGCATGAGAATTTATCGAACTAACATCAGGAAAATGCTTTTCCCAAATGTCGTTATTTCTAACTACTAAAGGTCTATCAAACGGATTGTGTTTTTCGATAATATTTTTCAATTCTTGATACATAATTATTGTAGATACTCCTTTAATATGTACAGTAAATTATTAAAATTCCAAATAATTAGAAATAACTAAAAATTAGTTCAAAAGTCTTGCGTAGCAACGCAATCCATTTATCGGAGTAGTAATAGAATCCTCTATTTTGTCCGCAGCGCTATCTTCAACACTTCCACCTTGTAATTGCAAAATATCCTCAGCTTGCATTTCTAAAAGCCACTCACTAAACTGCTTTCTAGAAACAACATCCCCAATTTTTCTCCTGATACGATAAATTGGCACTAAGTTATCCAGGTTGTAATCGCTATTAAGCTGCTCGTAGACATGTAAAGCTAGTTGTTTAAATTCGTCGTAAGATGCAATATTAATTTTTGAATCGCTTTCGCTAACGATATTTTCTGAAACTGTAGCGCTATAGTTATTTGATGTATTCGCTAGTCCACAATTCATTTCGTGAATCCACTTGAGCAAAGCATTAGCAGCCCAAGTTCCCACAATTGTACCTTCAAATGCGAAATCATCACTTTTCAAATTTTTATCTAAAACCTCTAAACCCCTAGGTAATTCCAAAGAATAACCTTTTTTAGACTTAGAAATAGCTCGCTCGTTTTCAAGTTCTTCAAAAATACCGTGATAGTCAGCTATCTTCTTACCTTTAGATACAAGCCTTTTCGATAGTTCCCCTTTTTTGACTTCCTGTTCGATTCCTCCCAAGTCCCACAGAGCCAGGAGCAAGCGGGTTCTAGCCCGTGTTTCCGAGCTATTTAAAGCAGTATTTTGTGGTGCCATATCAATATTTATACTTATCAGCACCAGTATAGTTTTTATGAAACTTATTTAGCTTTTGGAAAATTACTGAAATATTTCTGTAGAATTTATGAAATTTTTTTGATTTTTAAGTATATTCAGCAGCTTCAGGTCTTATTGTTGAAAATTTATTTTAGCTTGTAAAGTATTAAGACAATTAGGTTAACAATCATCTAAATAGATATAAATTTAATCTTTGCAACTTTCTAATAGATGAAAATCAAAAATTAAACCCTCGTAAAAACGAGCAGCAAAAACTATCCGAAGTTTCTTTCGGATTCATCATTGATACGCTAAAATTGCAGAATTTCTCCTGAAAAATAAACTCTGCAATCTGCGTTTTCTAATAATTTCCACTCAACACGGTAGATAACACTAAACCACCCTGAATACACGGTTTAGATGCACTCATTATTTATTGCACAAATCAATAATTCTCTTCCAAACAATAGCCAAAAACTTGCCGAGTCGATGTGTCTGTGAGAAGCAAACCGTGATATCTATCTGACCCTATTTATTTCAACAGTCTGCTGTTTTGTCCTTACATTTTCATTTCCTATATTGTCGTCTTTATCGAAACGTAAAGCGTTCGCTTTCAACTCTAAGAATTACCTACTCAAAAAAGCCACACAGTTGATACGAAACTCCCTGACGACATAACCAAAATTCAATTATGAGAATTCAATACACCGATTACTTAGTTTCTTCCACGGTAGAAACTGTTTTACCATCCATTTCTCGTATCCACTTGAGCAAACCACCAACAAATTTGCTAGCAACTATACTTCCTACCTGCTTTCCATAGAATTGGAAATCAAGAGTTTTCAGTCCTTCATCAAGCATTTGTAAACCTTTATCGGTTAGCTTAATGCTGTCAACCTTACTCTTGCGTGTGCTATTGATAGCACCAGCTTTTTCCAACTTCTTCAGAACAGAAGTATATTCTCCTGCTTTCTCGTTTTTACGCTGTACGCTACCGGTTACTTCAGTTGTTTTAACTTCAGTTTCGGTTCCTCCTAGATTCCACAAAGCTAAAAGCAAGCGAGTTTCATCTTGAGATTTCTTGGTAGCAGCTTTGGTTTTAGCAGTAACTTTCTTGGTGGTTGACTTAACTTTTGCGACTGTTGACTTAGCAGAAGCAGTTTTGGTAGCTGCTTTCTTGGAAGTAGATTTAACTTTTGCTTCAGAAGAAGTAACTGCTTTTGCTTTGCTAGCTGTTTTGTTTACAGTAGCTTTTGACTTATCAATCACAGAAGATGCAGATGCTTTTGCTTTTAACTTAGACGCAGTTGTAGCAGATTTTGTTTTACTTCCTGCTTTCTTAGTAGTGCTAGCAGCTTTAGTTTGGCTAGCTGCTTTCTTAGTGGAAGATTTAGCTTTTTCTACCTTAGTGCTAGCAACTTTATCTGCTTTCTTAGTAGAAGGTTTAGCTTTTTCCACCTTGGTGCTAGCAGCTTTGGTTCTGCTAGATACTTTCTTTCTTGTAGCCTTAACTTTCCCTACGGTGGAACCAGCAGATTTTGTTTTGCTCGATGCTTTTCCTGTTGTATCTTTAACTTCAGTTTCTGAATTTTTACTTGAAACTTTGGTTTCAACAGATAAAGCTTCAGACTTTGTTTTTTTCGCGCTGCTTTTTAGTTTTCCTTTTGCAGCACCGGTTTTAGCTTTCGTAGCAGAAGATTTAGACTGAGTTTTCTTACTTTGCAAACGACTTTTTCTGAGTGCCATTGAAGGATAATTAATTTTACTTCACTATCTAGAATAATCTAGTAGTAAGTGTTTTCAGGGTATGATAAAAAACATCAGGGAATTTTCTAATCAATTTTCTATTGTTTTTTTTTAAATAGTATTTTTATCTACAAAAAAAGACGAAACTTTATAATTAAGTCTCATCTTTTTTATATATTAAAATCCTCCGAGGATATACTTAGAAGTTGTTATAACTACCGAAATATAGTATTCCTACATCATTGTAAGAATCGCGATATATAGAAAAACCCGATTTTTTGAAAAACCGGGTTTCTTAATTCTTATAAAAGCTAGAAAAAGTATATTCCTCCTCGGAACACTCAAGTTTATTTAAACTCTTCAAGCTGGTCTATACGTAACCAAATATTCGGTGTAGGAACTTTCCCAAACTTCACCAAAGCATAATCACCCTTAGTGTCTAGAATCTCCCCTTCAGTTTCAAATAGATAGGAAGGAAGACGAGAATCACTAGCCTTTGCTTCTAAACTGTTTTCCAGTTTTTCACGGACAGCACGAACCATCGCTCCTTTTTTGACAGCCATCAATTTACCTCTTTAATAAATAGGATTAACTTTACCCAGAATTGTAGCTGAATTGGGGATTGAGGATTGGGAGAATAGTTAGGAGTTAGGAGTTGGGAGTTATGAGTAATAAGTAATGAGTAGGGAGTACGGAGTTAGGAGTTATGAATTTACAATCATTCACTGTTAACTGTTAACTGATAACTGATAACTTAACTGATAACTGTTAACTGTTAACTGATAACTGTTCACTGCTGACACTGGGGACAGAAATGACTGGATCTTCCAGCTAACTTAATTCGCTCAATAGGATGACCACAAGTCCGACAAGGTTCTCCCGTGCGGTTATAAACCCAGGCAACATGTGCGTAGTTGCCATTGACTCCTTGCACATTGATGAAATTACTGAAAGTAGTTCCTCCAGCTTCAATGCTAGTCTTTAAAACTTCAATAATGCTCAAATGCAGACGTTCTATCTGTTTTATTTGAAGATTGAGACATAGCGTTTCTGGTCTTATCCCACTGAGGAATAATGCTTCGTCAGCATAAATGTTACCTAGTCCAGCCACCACAGCTTGGTCTAGTAACGCAGTTTTGATAGCGCGGCGGCGATTTTTGAGTTTATCTGCAAGATACTCTACAGTAAATTCTGCTGAAAAAGGGTCTGCTGCAAGTTTTGCTAACCCAGTAATAATACTCTTCGTTTCCACCTTGGGAGGAACCCACCACATTTGACCAAAGGTACGCTGATCCACGAAGCGCAATTCCCATTCTTCACCAAAGAACAGTCTCACTCGCGTATGCTTGTGCAAAGGTTCATCTTGAGACAACCATAGTAGTTGACCTGTCATTCTTAGATGAACACCCAAGGAAGAGGAGAGGGGGGGAGGGGGAGAGGGGGTAGAATTATTTTCTACTTCATCTCTTTGTCTTCTTGTCTCTTTATCCTCTTTTAATTCACTAAGTTCTGCGATAAGATACTTACCTCGACGATGCCAAGATACTATTTCTCTTTCTTTTAGACCATTTAAAAAATCTTCAGCAGAAAACGGGTAGGCGACAGTGCGATGAAGCAACACATCTCCCCCCGTAATTTGTTGTTGCAGGGTTACCTGATTTAAACCCCGTCTGACTGTTTCAACTTCTGGTAATTCTGGCACAACTTAACGTGACTCAGTTCCTTGGTCAGGAGTACCTTCTTTCTGGGTATTAGCTTCAGCAGACTCTGCTTGACCACCAGTTTTACCAGTAGGTTTGGCACCTTGTCCGGTTGCACGTTCTTTTGGATTTACAGGGGTTTGCTTACCACCAGAAGCTGTAGGTGTGGATTTCTTAGCCTTAGCTTTAGGTGCTTCAATCTCAAGTAACTCGTCTTGTGCAAAGTTATTAGTATTGATACCGGAATAATTAACTTTATCAAAACGGACAATTACCGGGTAGATGATACCGCTTTTATCAACAGTAGCTACGGTTCCTACATCCTGATACCAATAAGATTCGCGGCGAAGAACTCGCACTTTAGAACCACGTTGAACCATAATCGAATATCCCTCTTTAATTATTTATTGCCTTTTATGCAGGGCTGATTGATTTCACTTTACAACTTGAAGGACTTCCATATAGGGTTTGTTAAGTTATTTGTCAATCGCAATTGGGGATTGGGGATTGGTAATTGGTAATTGGTAATTGGGAATTGGTAATTGGTAATTGGTAATTGGTGATTGGTAATTGGTAATTAAAAACAATCAGGGAGCAAGATGCTCCCACTACAGATAATTCCTAACTCCTAACTCCTAACTCCTAACTCCAAAATCCAAAATCCAAAATCCAAAATCCAAAATAAGGTGCCTGACCCCCTTGACAAAGTGTCATTTATCAAATAACTTTTTGTTCGCGAACATTAATAAAGTGTGAAGAAATATTTCATGACTTAGTTAATACAAAGACACTTCCTTGGTTTCCTCGACCAATACGTAAGTCGTTATCTAAGTAAGTAGTTTCCAACCATCCCTGTTGTTCGTTGCTTGTAATTGGAAAGTCAATTGCCAGAAGTTTCTTACCTGACTCAATTTCTTCAATAAAGCTGCCTGGGTATTTGTAATCAATGAAACGTTGCAGCCCGATAATTGAACGCTCAAATTTTACTTGAACTCGCTTTGAGGAAACTGGTTCAAATTTTGCAGCAACACTGACTAAACCTTCGAGAAATGGTAAGCCATTGATTTCAGCAATGTTATAAATACTCTTGGTTTTTACGCGGATACACTGATAAATTTGATTTAGATTTGTTAGGGGAATGCGGTTAAGATTTAAGAGTTCTGAACTGGTGGTATATAGCAACCGCCAATTACCATCTAACATCTCGCTGGCTTCAAGGGGTTTGGGTGTAGGGTTAAAGTCTTCTAGGTTGGCAATTGCCGTATGAATGGCTTGTTTATCTATATCAGTGGCTCTACTGCCAAGATTCTTCCCTGCTATTACTTCTAATAAGGCAGCTTTTCTCATAGGTGGTATGTGACCTCAGTGCGAATTAATAAGTCAAACAATTTTGGATTTTCAATTAAGGATTGCTCGATTGTTTCCATAGTTAAAACTTTCTTGCCCAAAACCATTTATAATCCAAAATCCATCTTAAAAATTTTAGGGATGTATATGTATAGCACCCTACAAATTCAAAGAAATATGTGGCTAATACTATGCAGCAATATTAAAAAAGGAGTTTTTTGTCGGATTTATAAACAAAAGAGTTGAATGAATAACTAAAATATTCTGTATCAAGTGATAGACTCTTAATGTCAAGTTAGTTCCGTACTCTTCGTATCTCAAGCTTTATGCAAAATTCTCCTTTATATGAAGTTCCCCGTAGCCGGAGAGCCTCTGTAATACCATTAAAACAAGAATCATCCTTGTTAGACTGGTTAAAAGAAAATGGTCGTTTAATATCTCGCGACCCGGTAGAACCGCAAGCGGAAGAAAAACGACAAGACATAAATTCCTTGATGGGTATTGAAGAAAACATCGGGGATTATGAATTTGATGATGACGATGATGATGATGACGATGATGACGATGCAGGTCCTAGTGTAGACTAGCTCGTCAAAGACGGAAAAACGGCACATGCGTGAAGCGTGTTAGGTGTGATTTTTAAATAGTGTGGAGTGAAGGGAAATTTCCGTGGACGCAAAATTATCTCCAAACCAAGGTTTGAACCTCAATGGTATCCGTTTGGTTTCTTTGTTGGGTATAGGACTTGGTGCAATAGCACTAGTTCTAGATGGGGTAGCTTCTCGCTCTCCCTGGCAAGGAAGCTCTTTGACCCTACCATTTTTATTATCGGCTTTAGTTGCTGCCGGAATCGGCTTTTGGGCTGTTCCTTGGTTGCAAGCTCTGAAGGCTGGGCAAGTTATTCGTGAAGATGGACCCCAAGCTCATTTAAAGAAAGCTGGTACCCCGACGATGGGAGGGATATTCTTTGTTCCTGTAGCAATAATAGTTGCTTGTATTTTATCTGGTTTCGCTACTGAAACTATCGCTGTATCGGCTTTGACATTAAGCTACGGCTTTGTCGGTTGGATTGACGATTGGCAGATTCTTCGCCGCAAGTCTAATAAAGGTATTTCGCCTAAAATGAAGCTGGCTTTACAAGTCGGTTTTGCGGTAGCTTTTTGCGGATGGTTGTTTGTTAGTCAGCCTTCTACTATTACGAATATTTCTTTTCCTTTGGGCTTTTCTTTGCCTTTAGGATGGCTGCTATTCTTACCTTTATCTTGTTTCGTCATGGTGGCAGAGAGTAATGCTACTAATTTGACTGATGGTGTTGATGGATTAGCTGGTGGTACTGCTGCAATCGCATTGTTAGCATTAGCAGCTATTGTTTCCCCGACCTCAGTTGGATTAATGGTTTTCTGTGCATCTTTTAGCGGTGCTTGTCTGGGATTTTTAGCCCACAACCGCAACCCCGCTCGCGTATTTATGGGAGATACTGGTTCCCTAGCGCTAGGAGGAGGTCTAGCAGCAGTTGGACTTTTGTCTAATACTTTAGTTGCACTATTTATTCTTAGCGGAATATTCTTTGTAGAAACACTCTCAGTAATGGCACAAGTCAGTTACTACAAAGCAACAAAAGGTCCCGACGGGAAAGGTAAGCGCTTGTTCAAAATGGCACCTTTACATCACCATTTAGAACTTTCTGGTTGGACTGAACTACAGGTAGTTGGTGTATTTTACGTCATCGCTGCAATACTAGCTTCTGTAGCTTTTGTGGTTACCCAGATGTAGAGTAAAGCGCTATGCTTAGGTCAAAGGTCAAAGGTTGAAGGTTAAAGGTTTAAGAATCATAAATTTCAGCCTTTATTAATGTCCTAACCTAGTTACGTAGCGCTTTAGATGTAAGTTTTGAGAAAAATTCATTCATTCAATAATTGAATAAATAATATCAAAACAATCCTCACATACAGTTAGGATTGTTTTTCAGTTTATATGGTTTTAGGAATTGGGGATTGGGAATTGAGGGAGAAATAATTAATAACTCCTAACTCCTAACTCCTAACTCCTAACTCCTAACTCCTAATTCTCTAATCCAAAATCCAAAATCCTTAGCTTTTATCAAGTCCCAATTCGTTTTCTTCAGCGTAGCGTTCCATGAAGCGCATAAAGCGGTCCCATTCTTCGGCAGATTTCATTAAATAAATTGCTTCTAAAGCTTCAGCCTTACCATTAATAAATTTACCTTTTACTTCACGAGTGATAATTTCACCCTCTTCGTCAACCATGTACATTCCAGTAATTTCATCCGTACTTTCTTCGTCCAAAGCCTTCGGATTTGTGAAAATGAATGTAGCAGTACCGCTATCTCCACTACGAGAACGTGTCAAGCGTACTTCTGGAATTACCTCTTCGTTGACACCTCTTGAAAATTGTATTTTTGCCATAATTACGTATAATTTAAAATTCGATGATGGTTAAACCATCATTGTCTCATTATTTAGAACCAATTTGTAATATAAAGTTAAAAAAATATTGGGAGTAGGGAGTCAGTGAACAGAGAACAGTTAACAGTTATTAGGGAATAGGGAACAGGAAAACTGAAGTATTTGCTAATTAATCACAACAGCATTTAGCAACTTTTACTTTTTACTTTTTACCTCTAATCTTTAACTTTTAACCTGTAAATTCTGGCTCTGCTTCACGTTCAAGCATTAAAGTAACGGGTCCATCGTTTTCTATTGAGACTTGCATTATTGCCCCAAATTTACCCGTTTTTACTCTCAAACCGCTAGCATGTAGCTTGTTAACAAAGCAATCATATAGGTTTTCAGCTACTTTTGGAGATGCGGCTTGGTCGAAAGATGGACGACGACCTCTACGACAGTCACCGTAAAGAGTAAATTGGCTGACAACTAATAACTCACCACGAATATCTAGTACAGATTTTTGCCAACGACTGTTTTCAGCAGATTCTGGAAACAATCGTAAATCCAAGCATTTACGTGCCATCCATTCCAATTCTGTTTCAGTATCGGTTTCAGATATTCCCACAAGTAAATTAAGTCCAATACCAATTTTGCCGATGATTTCACTATCAACTACGACTTGAGATGATTTAACTCTCTGGATAATTACGCGCATGAATCAGTTGTCAATTGTCAATTATCAAATATCAATAAAAATTCGTATTAATTCACATCTTGCACTATTTGCAACAAGCTAAAATAAACCCGGTTTCTATTCGTGAAAGCATAATTCTCTCGTTTTGAAATCAGAAAGAAACCGGGTTTCCGGTACTGCTACAAGATTTGAGTAATCAAGAGCTTTGGTCTTTAGATTAAGAGCTAAAGCTACTTACTACAAACCTTTGTATATCTATGCTTTATTATTTCCCAAAACCTTATCTTTGCTACTAACAGAAGGTATAAATACGCAGTTTTCTATCTGCTTTAATAATCCTTCTTCGT
Organism: Cyanobacteria bacterium J06621_15; assembly: GCA_038525335.1. Classification (GTDB taxonomy): domain Bacteria; phylum Cyanobacteriota; class Cyanobacteriia; order Cyanobacteriales; family Nostocaceae; genus Rivularia. The sequence continues at coordinate 9,228 of JBCBHT010000076.1, forward strand.
CAAGATTTTGACCAATTAACACTAGTTGATTTTTCTTTTCACCTTTCCACTCATCATCGTCAAGGGTAAAGCGTTTTCCACAAAGGTGAAAAATATGTCTTTTGGGACTTTCTTCAAACCATAGTATTCCTTTACCACGGAAAATGTTTTCTGGAAGTTGGTTATCTAGAAAATACTGGAATTTACGGATAGATAAAGGTTTGTCGCTTTGAAATGATACTGATGTAAATCCGTCATTCTCTAAGTGGTGGGAATGATGGTCGTGGTTGTGGTCGTGGTCGTGGTCGTGATGATGATGTTCGTGGTCGTGGTGGTCGTGACCGCATTCTGAATGGTCGTGGTCGTGGTGTTCGTGATGGTCGTGATGTTCGTGGTGGTCGTGGTTATGTTCTTCTGCTGCGTCAAAATACTTGTCTGACTCGAACAAACCGACGCTCAGAACTAAAGGTAAGGGAACTTCAGAGTTTGTGGTACGGAGAATTCTTGCTCCTTCTTTAATATCTCTAACTTTTATTTCTAAAGCGTCTAAATCGGCTTCATTAACTAAATCGGCTTTGTTAAGAACGATTACATCACCGTAAGCAATTTGACTAAAAGCAGCTTCGGAGTTAAATAGATCCACGCTGTAATTAGCTGCGTCTACCATAGTCACGATGGAATCCAAACGAGTTAAGTCTCGTAATTCGGTTCCTAAAAAGGTTAATGCAACGGGTAAGGGGTCAGCCAAACCTGTTGTTTCCACAACCAAGTAATCTATATTTTCTTGACGTTCCATGACTTTGTAAACCGCATCTACCAAATCGCTGTTGATGGTACAGCAGATACAGCCGTTATTTAGCTCCACCATATTATCGTCGGTGGAAACTATCAACTCGTTATCAATGCCAATTTCGCCAAATTCATTTACTAACACAGCAGTTTTCAAACCCTGCTGATTGGTCAAGATATGATTGAGTAAAGTTGTTTTACCGCTACCCAGGAATCCAGTGATAATTGTAACTGGTAATCCTTTTTTCGTTTCTTCCATTGCTTGGTTTGAAGTTGCTGTAGATTGCATGACGAGAACAGTAATTTAACTAGAATTAGAAAAGAATTAAAAATAATAATGTAGCGTAGGTAGTAACGCAATACTGCTTTATCTTATTATTGCGTATCTATATTTAAGAATTAATTGGTCATGACCCTAACAGTTTATAACAGTCTTACCCGTCGCCAAGAACCCTTCAAAACAGTAGAACCGCAGAAAGTTAAAATGTATTACTGCGGGGTGACGGTTTATGATTACTGCCATTTGGGTCATGCTAGAGCTTGCATTGTTTGGGATGTTGTACGGCGCTATTTACAATTTAGCGGTTATCAAGTCCGTTACGTGCAAAATTTCACTGATGTTGACGATAAAATTTTAAAGCGAGCAAGAGAGGAAGGCTCGTCAATGGAAGCTGTATCGTCCAAGTATATCAAAGCTTATTTTGACGATATGGCGCGTTTGAATGTCAAAGAAGCCGACGAATACCCTCGTGCTACACAAACAATGGATGGAATTAAGCGGTTAATTCACGAGTTGGAAAATAAGGAATACGCTTATTCGTCCCAGGGAGATGTTTATTATTCCGTACAGAAATTTGATGAGTATGGCAAGCTTTCCGGACGTAAATTAGAAGATATGCAGGCTGGTGCTAGCGAACGGGTGAATGTAGAGGACGCGGAATATCAGAAGAAAAGATATCAGTTTGATTTTGCTTTATGGAAAGCTGCAAAACCAGAAGAACCAGCTTGGGATTCACCTTGGGGGAAAGGTCGTCCGGGATGGCACATTGAATGTTCTGCGATGGTTAGAGACCGTCTCGGAGACACCATTGATATTCATGCAGGTGGAGCCGATTTAATTTTTCCTCACCACGAAAATGAAATTGCTCAATCCGAAGCTGTTACCGGTAAACCGCTGTCTAATTATTGGATACACAACGGAATGGTGAGAGTTGACGGTGAAAAAATGTCTAAGTCATTGGGGAATTTTATTACTATTCGTCAACTACTTGATAAAGGTGTTGAACCAATGGCTGTAAGGTTATTTGTACTTACAGCACAGTATCGTAAACCAATTGACTTCACCGATGAAGCTATCCAAGCAGCTACAAACGGTTGGAATACTCTTAAAGAAGGATTGATTTTTGGTCATAAATATGATGAAAAATTAAATTGGAAAATTATCGATAAAAATCAAATCCAAAATTCTTATACTCAACGTTTTCAAGAAGCTGTGGATAACGACTTTAATTTTTCTAGCGGATTGAGCGTACTGTTTGAATTAGCCAAAGAACTTGGTAAAGAAGGAAATAACTTGGTACATCAAGGTAAAACAAAAACCGCATCTGAAGAATTATATGACAAGTGGCAAACATTAGTTACATTAGCTGATGTATTAGGATTAGAAGCTCAAATTGAATCGCAAGAAACAACAGCAACAGCAACGGATGGTTTGAGCGACGAGAAAATAGAAGAACTAATTCAAAAAAGAAAGCAAGCTAGAATTGCCAAAAACTTCGCCGAATCCGACCGCATTCGCGACGAATTACAAGCCCAAGGAATTGCCTTAATTGATAGTAAAGAAGGCACGAAATGGCACTGGAATCAGTGAACAGTTATCAGTGAGCAGTGAGCAGTGAACAGTGAACAGTGGGAAGTCAGGAGTTAAGAGTTATGAATTAATTAATCTCCTTGTCCCCTTTTCTCCTTGTCTCCCCATCTCCTCCTCTGCTTCCCCTGCTTCCCCTGCTCCCTCCGCTCTCTCCGCTCCCCCTCTCCCCCCTCTTCCCCCTCTCTCTCCCCATCATCATGCTTGAAAAGCGTAAATCTTTCAGTTTCTCCGATATTTTGCTGGTTATTGCTGGATTTTTTCTGGTAATTTTACTGTGGCAATTACGCAGTTTGTTGTTAACTTTGATGATTTCCACGGTATTAGCTGCGACTATTACACCTTTTGTTGATGCTTTAGAAAAATTTCGCTTTCCTCGCTGGTTGGGAGTTATTCTTTTTTACGTGGGTTTGATTGCGGTACTGATTGGAATCGGTTTGTTGATTGGTCCTTCTGTTTCGGTACAAATCCAGCGTTTAGCAAGTAAATTACCGCTTTATTTGGATAGTTTAACTGTAAGTATTGAAACTTTAGCCGAACGAGTCGGAATTACTCAGTTAGAAACAATAGAACAATTCTTCGATATTCAAGCAATAACTAATTGGTTGTTTCGCTCCAGCCAAAAATTGGTTTTACGTTCTTTCGGAGTGACTTTTGGTATCCTCGGTACTGTTGTTAATGTAATTTTATCTATAGTTATTTCTGGCTATATGGCTGCTGGAAGTAAAAGTCTAGTTGAGGGTTTGGTTAGCTTGTTTCCACAACCTTGGAATGAGCGTCTCAGAGAACAAGTTTTACCAATTTCTCGACGGATGGGAGGATATGTTCAAGGAAGAGTTTTAGTTTCTTTGATTCTAGGTATTGTTATCAGTTTTGCTTTAAGATTTTTGGGACTTTCGGAGTTTGCTTTAGCACTAGGTACGATTGCAGCGTTTACTAATTTTATTCCGTTTGTTGGACCAGTTTTAGGAGCTATTCCGGCTTTGATTGTCGCTATTCCCCAAGGAGGATTAACTTTTGTATGGGTGTTATTGTTATTCGTAATTATTCAAAATCTTGAAACCTACGTACTAGACCCTTTATTAGTTGGTAATACCGTCAGAGTTCATCCTTTTTATCAACTTTTAGCAGTGTTGGGAGGAACCCAAGTCCTAGGAATTATCGGAGCGGTGATTGTCCCACCTTGGGTAGCAGGAATAACGGTACTAATAGAAAATTTGTATCTTCGTCCGAAATTGTTGAAAGAGGAAGCAGGGATTAGGGAACAGTTATCAGTGACCAGTGACCAGTGAACAGTGAACAGTGACCAATCCCCAATTACCAATTACCAATTCCCAAATAATTAAAAATTTCTCTAGAAAAGAAAAAACTTAACAAATCATAGCTGCAAAAGTTGACGTTTTGTAGTAAATAATATAGTCTCCCCTCTTCCTCACACTTAACTTTTGTAGTATGTGGTCTGAATTAAAAAAAGCAATAAATAGTATAAATGTTCCTGCTGACTGGATTGGTATTAGAGCAGTAAAGGAAACGTCTTCCAATAATTTTTTCCGGGATGGTTTACCCCAAAGCAATGGTAAGTATTCTACTGTCGGTGCAATGCTGGAGGTCTTGGTTAATGGCTGTCTTGGTTATGGGGCTACTAATTCTCTGGAATTGAACTCGCTTCAAGATGCGGCTGAGGCAGCGTATAAACAAGCACTGGCTGCTAGTGAATGGTGGATACATCCTTTTGAAAAGATGAGCGAGCGTCCTCGTGTTGTGGGTGAATATATTTCTCCTTGGGTTGATAATTTACAAGGTTTGAATCCTCATGAAATTAACGATTTACTGGTGCGAGTCTGTAAAACGTTAAAGGTTGATGACAAGATTGTTCAGACCACAGCTAGTGCTACAACTACTGATAAGGAAACTTGGTTTGTTAGCACTAATGGTTCGGAAATTTATCAAAAATTCTTGTTATTTACTACTCATTTCGGAGCTACCGCACAAGATGGTTTAATGGTTCAGCAGCGAACTAATAATGGTTGGTCTGCTCATTGCTATCAAGGAGTTTTGGATTTAAAGCAAGAGGGTTTATGGTATCGGGTTCAACAAATTGGGGAGCAAGCTGTAGAGCTTTTGACTGCTGAAGAATGTCCGAATACTCGTACTAATTTAGTGTTAGCTCCAGACCAAATGATGCTGCAAATTCATGAAAGTGTGGGACATCCTCTCGAAATTGACCGGATTTTGGGGGATGAACGAAACTATGCGGGTGGTAGTTTTGTGAAGACGGATGATTTCGGTCAGTTGGGATATGGTTCTCCTCAGATGAATATTACTTTTGACCCGACTGTTAAAGGTGAATTTGCTAGCTATGGTTTTGATGATACTGGTGCTGTCGCAACGAGAGAATATGTAATTAAGGAAGGTGTATTGCAGCGGGGATTGGGAAGTATGGAAAGTCAATCGAGAAGCGGTATCAACGGGGTTGCTTGTGCCCGCGCTTGTTCTTGGAATAGACCCCCAATTGACCGGATGGCAAACTTGAATTTGGAACCTGGTGAAGCCAGCTTTGAAGAAATTATCGGTGGTATAGAGCGCGGTGTTTATATGGAGTCCAACCGTTCTTGGTCAATAGATGACCGTCGATATAAATTTCAATTTGGTTGCGAGTACGGTAAATTGATTGAGAATGGTAAGCTCACAAAAACTCTTCGTAATCCAAATTATCGAGCTACAACCCCAGAATTTTGGCAAAGTTTAACCAAAGTTGGGAATAAGTCCACCTGGCAAATGTATGGTACTCCTTACTGCGGTAAAGGAGAACCAAATCAAGCAATTTCTGTAGGACATGCTTCTCCCGTTTGTTTATTTACAGATGTTGAAGTTTTTGGGGGAGGGTGAGAAGGAGTAATGAGTAATGAGTAAGAAGTAATAAGTAATAAGTTAGGAGTTAGGAGTTAGGAGTTAGGAGTTAGGAATTTAAAACTCATAATTATTTACCAATTACCAATTACCAATTACCAATTACCAATTACCAATTACCAATTACCAATTACCAATTACTAATTACCAATTACCAATTACCAATTCACAATTATCAATCCAAAATCAATTTGACTATAACGTTCATGAAAAACGAAGAAATATCTGGTTTAGAAGTTAGTTTTAACCGATTGTTTGAATATTTTTCAAATGAGAAGAAGTCGGGGGAAGAATTTAGTTTTAAATTGAATAGAGAACGCAGCCAATTTACTCGGTTTAATCGTGCGAAGGTTCGACAAACTGGTGTTGTGAGTGATGGCTGGGTTGAATTAACTTTGATGGATAATCAACGTAGCGCTTTTCGAGTTTTTCCTGTTAGCGGTAATTGGGAAGTTGATTCTAAACAAGCTTTTAATTCTTTGCAGGATTTACGAGAGGAATTGCCACTATTACCTACTGACCCCTATTTAGTTTTACCTTCTGGGAATGAAACTACTCGCGAAGTTCATTTTGGTAATTTACTGGCTGATGAAGATGTTGCTAAAACGATTTTAGAAGCTGTTACGGAATTAGATTTTGCGGGATTTTATGCTGGGGGTATTGTTAACCAAGGTTATGCTGATTCCGGTGGTAAAAAACATTGGTTTAGTACTGAAACTTTTACTTTGGACTACTCAATTTTTACCGATTCGGGACAAGCTGTTAAAGGTTTTTTTGCTGGAAATAATTGGGATAATCAAGTTTATCTAAATAAAATTTCTCAAGCTAAACAACAGCTAGAGTTACTTTCTCGTCCTTCCAAAAAAATACCCCGAGGACATTACAGAACTTATTTTGCTCCTGCTGCTGTTGCGGAATTATTAACTATGCTTTCTTGGGGTGGGTTGAGTGAAGCTGATATTCAACAAGGAAATAGTGCTTTGGCTTTACTTGCTGGTGAAAAAAAGAAACTTTCTCCCAAGTTTAATCTGCAAGAGAATTTTAAAACTGGTTTAGTTCCTCGTTTTAATCACTGGGGTGAAATTGCTCCTTTGGAATTAAATTTAATCGAAAAAGGTAGTCTACTAAATACTTTGATTAATTCTCGTAGCGCTGTAGAGTACGACAAAGATACAAATGGTGCTAATAGTTCTGAGTCTTTACGTTGTCCGGAAGTTAGTCGAGGGGGTTTGGCAACTGACGCAATTTTGTCAGCTTTGGGAACTGGATTATATGTATCGAATTTGCACTATTTAAATTGGAGCGATCGCCCTTCTGGAAGAATTACGGGAATGACTCGTTACGCTTGCTTCTGGGTTGAAAATGGTGAAATTGTCGCACCGATAGAAGATTTGCGTTTTGATGATAGTTTATACAAGTTTTGGGGAGATAATTTAATAGATTTTACTGATAAGCATGAATTCATTCCTGAAGTAGGAACTTATGAAAATCGTCAGCTTGGAGGTAGTATGGTTCCAGGTATGTTAGTGGAAGATTTTACCTATACGCTTTAGCAATTTGAGACAGCAATACCCTCGAAGGGTATCGCTACATTAACAAAGCCCACCTGCGTGGGCTAATAAAGTCTTAATCCGAACTGAATTTATTTGCTAAAAAATCTTTCAAACTTAAATAAGCGATAATAGTTGGTAATATAAGTTGCTGTAACAATAAAATCATATCTAATAATAAACCTTGTAAAATCACAGTGAATACAATTAAAACTGAGAATATTACACAAGTTGATGTAACAGCTAATTGAATAATTTTAATATCTTCGGTCAGAGTATTAAAATCATATCGAAATTTAATTATTTTTCTAATTACGTTATTAACTAAAAAATCTTTTAAACTTAAATAAACGAAAATAGCCGATAATATAAGTTGTGAAGATAGCAAAACCTTATGTAAGAATAAATCTTGCAGAATTACGGAGAATAAAATGAAGCCTGAGATTATTAGAAAATCTGGTATAACAATTAATTGGATAATATGAATAGCTTTAGACAGATTACCAAAATTATATCCAAATTTAATTAATTTTCTAATTCTAAATGTAAAGTAAAATAAAGCGAAGATTATATGCAAAAATGCTAATAAAATAGTCGTATCTGTATCTGCTTGAATATTACCTTGAACGAAATGATGCATAATGATGCATTAATATATATAGTCAAACTAAGACAATAGAATAAAGTTGGATTGTGAAGGTACAAATATAGCGGACGCTCCTCAACTTAAATCTCAATTTATCTATTTGTAATCAGATTACCTGTTTCTATTAACCGCATTAATTATAATATCTTTAAAAAGTAAGTGAACAATTAAAAGTGATAATATAAACTGTTGTAATTGTAAAATCGGGTCTAATCGCCAACCTTGAAAGAATAAAATGAAACCCGATGCGATAAGAAAAGTTGGAGCAATCAGCAATAGAATAATATTAAAAATTCTTCTTAAGCTACTGATTCTATTCCAAACTATTACTAATTTAACTATTGCGAATATGAAATACAATAAGCCAAAAATAATTTGCAGTAATCCTGACAAAGATGGAGGATTAACGCCAATGTTCACTTGAGCAAAATAAAACATTCGTAGAGACTGTTTATTAACTGTAAGATTTTATCAATTTTTTGATAATATTCTCCACCTACTACTCATTACTCATTACTCATTACTCATTACTCATTACTCATTACTCATTACTTCTTCTTAATATTTTTACCGTTATAACCACGCTGAGTTTGCTGCTGTTCTGGATAAAGCTGCTGTCTACCGTTACGAATAATCTTCAAAGATTCGTTGAGTTCATGCTCCATATGCTCTAAAACATTATCAGCATATTGGTCTGCACCTTGAGCAATTTGTTCCGCTTCTTCCATCGCTAAACGTCGCATTTCTTCAATTTCCTGCTGACAAGCTCGTCGTTTACGCTCGATTTCATCAAGAGTTTCCTGCATCAATTGCTCGCATTCCTGCTGTACTTGTCGAGTAAGCTGTTCGGTTTGCTGCTCAGCTTGTCTGATGATATCGCTTTCGTTCAACACCTGCGCTCTTTTTGCTTGTGCTGCTTCTACCATTTGCTGTCCGTAAGCTTCTGCTTCTAAAAGAATTTCTTCTTTTTGCTGAATAGTTAATAGTGCTTCCTGAAAAGCTTCTGGTAAAGATAAGCGGATAAAATCAAGCTGCTGAAGTAACTTTTCTTCGTCAACTAGAGTTCTTCCCGTCAAAGGAATGCGGAAACTGGTGAGAATAATCTCTTCTAAACGGTTAAGTTCCTGCTGAATATCTACATTTCCCGACTGTTGGGGGAACTGTTGAGGTGGGTGACTTCCGTTTTGTCCGTTTTGATTGGGTTCGATACCGTTTGGTTGTGGGTGAAGCATTTGTATGTATCCAAAGCAACGTGAGGGGGAACGAGATGATTAATAGAACCACCAAACCTTGCAATCTCTTTTACCACACTACTACTTAAAAAACTATATTCATTTGACGTTGCTAAAAAAACAGTTTCAATTTCGGTGGAAAGAGTTTTATTGGTGTGTGCCATTTGTAGTTCAACTTCAAAGTCTGAAATAGCTCTTAAACCCCTTAACAAAACTTTGGCTTTGCTTCGAGCAGCATATTCGACAGTTAAACCTTCAAAGGCATCTATGTCTACATTATCTAGATGTGTGGTAGATTGACGTATTTGCTCTAAACGTTGTTGCACGCTGAACAATGGAGTTTTATTGGGATTGCGTAATACAGCAACAATAACTTGCGAAAATAATTGACTACCACGTTCAATAATATCAAGATGTCCCAGGGTAATAGGGTCAAAACTTCCAGGATAAATCGCAATCATTACACTTAGTAATTTTAAAGTTCAGTAATTATATTGAAGTATTTATATAGGACAGTTAATGTGTTCAAAATTACAAATTCAAATGTAATATTCAAAATGTAATTAATTTCTTTATTATCCCTGAATTCGCATCAAAATATACTATTTCTATCTATAGTCAATGTCAATCGATTTTGGATTATGTCCTTACGGACATGCTATGAAGACGGGATTTTTGATTTTGCGGAAAGTTTGAGGTGTAGATTCTCTTCCCTCAAAACTTTCCAAGACGGACGCATTTATGCAGGGATTTTGAATTCTGGGTATTTTCTTCAGGTATTTTGCGGTATTTTTATTTTCAATTCTTAATCAATAGTTTTAATTCTTTATGAGATTGGCTGCTTTGTGGAATAAAAGACAAGTCCCCAATATCAAGGTTGTACCGGATTGGTATGTAATTCTGGGACGGGTAGATGCTAGCAATTATGATGTTACTTACGAGAGTAAAGATTTTTTTGTAATCAAAACTCAAGCTGTAAAAAGTCATAATAATCGTTTTGTTGTAGTTGGAGATATCTGGCTAAGCAACCGCTCCATGTTACTGCAATATTTACATCCAAATACAAAATATACCGACAAAGAAATAGTAGCGTATCTTTGGGAATCTAAAGGTGAAGAATGTCTAAATTTGTTAGAAGGAATGTTCTCATTGTGTATTTGGGATAACCAAGAAAGAGAGCTATATCTGGTTCGGGATGGTGTTGGTTGTCGCACTCTTTATTACATTAACTCTGGTAATATTTGCGTTGTTTCACCTCGTTTAGCGACATTATTACCTTTTCATTCCCGACAGTTAGATTTAATTGCTTTACGAGATTATCTTTGCTGTGCTTTCGTACCTGGTGAAAAAACGCTTTGGGAAAACGTCAAGGAATTATCTACGGGGATGGTTCTAAAAATGGAATCATCGGTCGAATTAGTTAATACTGTTAACAAAAAACTGTTTTGGTCAGCAAGAGAAAATATTCAGAATGCAGAAGAAAGCTTAATTTGGCATGGAAAGCAGTTAAGACAGCTTTTAGATAAGGTTGTACAAGAATATTTACCAGTGAATGAACCGGTAGGTGTTTATTTGTCTGGAGGATTGGATTCAAGCTGTATAACCGCACTTGCTGCGAAATTTCATAACCACCCGGTACATACCTATTCAATTCATTTTGGAGAAAAATGTCCGAATGAATTAGAGTTTTCTGGGTTAGTAGCTCAACACTGTAAAACTCAGCATCATATCTTAGAAATTACTCCGGATGAGATGTGGGAGCAGCTACCGTTAACCATGTCTTATTTAGATGACCCCATCGGAGACCCTTTAACAGTTCCCAATTACTTATTAGGAACTATAGCGCTAGAGAATTCTAAAGTAATTTTGAATGGAGAAGGGGGAGACCCTTGTTTCGGTGGACCAAAAAATCAGCCAATGTTGTTAAATCGGCTTTATGGTGAAGTTAAGAATACCGAAGAAAATTTAGTTACAAATTACGTAAACTCATTTAAAAAATGTTCCGCTTATTTACCTCAACTTCTCCAACCAGAAGTTTTCACAAAAGTAAAAGAACAAGATTTTGTATTTGCTGATTACTTGTATCGGGAAGAAAATTATCTGAATCGGTTAATGACAATCAACATCAAATTTAAAGGAGCAGACCATATATTAACAAAAGTAAATAACCTGACATCCGCAAATAATTTATCAGGTCGTTCGCCATTATTTGATAGAAGAGTAGTAGAAATGGCGATGCAAATACCACCACAGTATAAATTAGCAGGGGCACAAGAAAAAGCAGTATTAAAACAAGCTGTTTTAGATGTATTACCAAAAGAAATAATCGACCGTCCTAAAAGTGGAATGATGGTTCCGGTACAGTATTGGTTTAAAAACGTTTTTCAGCGTCGAGCAAAAAGTTTGTTATTGAATAAAAACGCAGAAATAGCACCATTTTTGAATCAAGATTTAATTAAACAGTGGTTGAATTATCGAGGTGATGCTTGGAGACGGTATGGGATTAAGTTGTGGTTGTTAAGTAGTTTAGAGATTTGGTTGCAGGTGCAGAAGAGGTAATTGGTAATTGGTAATTGATAATTGGTCATTGGTAATTGATTTACCCAAAACAATCATCAGCAAATACAGCAACATCACAATCATCAAAACTATCGCTACTAGTAACAGTACCAGAATCACCAAAACCAGAATTATTATTATTCGATTGACTTTTTGAAATACCTTGACTAATAACTCTTAAAAGTCTTTGGGGAGTAAATGATTCTAATTTAATAAATTTACCTATTTCTAACCATTTAATTTCTTCTTCTATTAAATCTTTTTTAATTTATGAGGATAATTCTTGTGCTTCTCTTGCAGAATCTTCTGAAATCTCAGTAAAAAAATTAGAATTATTAAATACCTGACGGGGTAGCAATCCTAAATCGTAAATAGTAACGTTGGAACTACCATTATTAGAAAACCAATCGGGATTAGTAGAAAGAGTATTTACCACCCTAACACCGCTCGGGGAAGCATCATGTAAAACATAGACCTTCAAATCCTGATTACGACGTAACATTTCCATTACCGTATCAAAAATATTTTCGGGATAACCATCAATACTCAAGACAGCGGAATTGTTTTCAAAATGAAAGTTATTCGCAATCAATAAATGAGCAATTTCTCGACTTTGACAAACAACTACTCTATCAAAACTATATGCAGTAATATCAGAATTTATCGAGCTTGGTAAATTTGTTTGTGTTGGTAAGGTTAATATATTCTCAATTGGGTTTATTGCTTTCCAGGAATTTAGATATTCTTGGAATTTTTCGGGGGTGATAATAATTTTATTGATTTTATTAGTTTTCTGATAAGTATCTATAATTAGTATAGTTATGAAGATTATTATTCCAAAAGCCGTAATCAAAATTCCATTCGTATCCTTATAAGAGAATAATCCTATAATTCCTAAAATCATAGTTATATATGTTATAAAAATTGAATCAGATGTAGTTGATTTATTTTTATTTAAACGTTTATTTAAAAGATAAAATAACTGTTTATCTGTAAATTTTAAAGTATTGTTAACTGAAATATCAGAAATTAATTTAGCAAAAAAGATATCTGTAAATTTTGCTGTATGCATTAATTCCGGTTCAAATACAAATCGATGTGAACAAAGCTTACAATATCTATAATTTTTAATACGCTCTCTATAATTATTTTCAGTACCGCAATTAATACACTTCATAAGTTATTGTAAGTTTATTTTACTAGAGGCAGAGCCTCTATGAAATGCATTACAAGGTAGAACCTTGTAACGAGAATAAAACTGATAACTGTTCACTGTTGACTGTTCACTGATTTATCCAAAGCTATCAGCAGCGAAAATTGCAATACCTATATCACTATCGCTGTCATAATCATCATAACCACTGATAAAAGTAGTACCACCACTATCAGACTGAATAGTATCGGGTTGACGACTTTGAGCAATACCTCGAGTAATTACTCTGATTAATTTTTTGGGAGTATAAGATTCTAATTCTATAAATCTACCTTCCGCTAACCATTCAATTTCTGCTTCACTTAAATCTCGTTTGACATCAACTGATAAATTTTTTGCATCTGTTACATATTCTTGTTTTTGCTGTACAAATGCTTTCGATTTATTGATAAATTGACGTGGTAATAATCCTAAATCGTAGATAGTAACATCGGTATTTAAAAACCAAGTAGGACTTGTGCGGAGATGATTTATTAAACTTACACCTCGTGGAGAAGCATTATGTAAAGCGTAAACTTTTAAGTCGGGATTACGCTTTAACATTTCCATAACTGTACTAAAAATATTTTCTGGATATCCGGTAATACTCAGCACAGCACAGTTATTTTCAAAGTGGAAATTATTGGCTATTAATAATTGAGCGACTTCTGCACTATCACATACAATTAATCTATCAAAACTGTATGCTGTAATATCGGGATTGATGTTTACTGGTGTATTTTGCTGACGAGGAGAAGGCAGCATATTTGTGATTTTGCCATTAATTTGTTCCCAGCGATTTATCCAATCTTGAAAAATATTTTGGTCAATAACAAAAGCTTCTGTCGTAAATTTTAAACGTTGAATTTGTATAGTTCCAAAGTAAATTAATGGCATTCCTAAAATAACGCTCAAGATAAATAAAGGGAATGAATTAATTGAGAGCGAGTACAAAATACCCGCTAACAGAATTACAATTCCGCTAATTTGAAGGAATTTAGCATTATCTTTACGTACACGGCGTTTATTTTTTTCAGATTTACTTTGCTGATATGAATTAACAAATATTAGAATTATTCCTACAATGAATGAAATACCAACTGTAATCATTGCTATAGGAGGAAATATTAGAAAGCATCCTAATCCCTTCCATCCATTTATCAGATTATTTCTCTTACTAGCTCGTCTTTCTAAAGCGTAAAAAAACTGTTTACGAGTAAAATGTAATGTATAGTTTACTGAAATATCATTAATTATATTTTGAAAGAATGGGTCGGTGAATTTATATTTAGCATCAGTACTTTTTGGTTGAAAAACAAAGGTATGATTACAATTTTTACATCTTCCTTGATTAGCTGTTCTTTCTTTTAAATTATTCTCAACTCCACAGTTAACACATTTCATTCATTTCACCTATATCTTAGTGTTTTGCTAATTAATTTATGGACACCCCTCTCCTTGTTAAGGAGAAGGGAAGGGGAGCCATTGCGTTGCGGTGAGCTAGTGTGGTCTTGGGGGTTTCCCCCATGAACAACTAGTGAACCCGAAGGGAGGTTCCCTCCGTTGTAGCAAATGGCGTGGTGAGGTTTTAACTTTAACTAAAAATTTGATTGTGTAATAAAATATCATAATCTTCTCTTTTACGAATTAGTTTATGACTATCTTTTTCTAGTAAAATTTCAGCGGGACGAGGACGATGTAAAAAATGAGAAGACATCGCATAACCGTAAGCACCGACATCTAAAATAGCAATAATATCTCCTATTTTTAATTTTGGAAGCTGACAATTTTTTCCTAAATAATCGCGGGAATAAGTAGTGTTTCCACAGATATCTGTTTGATACGATTTTCCCGTCTTCCAACTAACAATTTCGCGATAACCTCCATGTACAGATGGAACTGATAAATTAGCAACGGTAGTGTTAACCCCAATAATTTGTTTATTTTCTTGCCATTTTATAGAAACAACTTGCGCTAAAAGAGTTGCACAACCAGCAATCGCAGCCCTTCCCGGTTCGATTATCAAATCAATTTTTCTATCAATATTTAACAAGATATTAGTAATTTCTTGACCAAAGCTTTCCCAATTAAAAGCAATTCCATCATGATGATAGGGATATCCAAAACCACCACCAAAATCTAAATATTGCCAATCTGGTAATAATTTTGCAGTTTCTATGACTCGATTAATTACTTGAGTAAAAGCTTTAGTCGCATTCGTTCCCGTACCGCGATAGAAATGTAAACCGCTGATTTTTAAGTTTGCTTTACTAGCAATTTTTACAGCTTCATAAAATTCATTCGGACGCACACCAATACGACTATCACCGGTAATTTCAGGTAAATTTAACCGGAATCCTAATTTAATTTCTTGAAAATTATTTAAATTGATATTTTGATAAACGTCGCAAAATATCTGTAATTGATTGATACTATCTAAATTAAAAGTTCTGACTCCCCAGTTTAATAACTGATTCATTTCTTCAGCAGTCAAATTACTACCGCTATAAACAATATTTTCTGGAGAAAAACCAGCTTTTAAAGCTAAATAAATATCACCGGGAGTATTCGCGTGAATTCCCCAACCGCAATTTTTGAAAATTTGTAATAACGAAATATTGCCATTTGTAACGCTAGCAAAATAGAATTTCGTGTGGGGATAGGGAATTGAATTAGTTATCCGAGCGATTGTTTGACGTAAGATATCTCCTTGATAAACGTAGAGCGGAGAATCGTAAATTGAAAGGATTTTTTTTGCTGTGTCTAGAGAAAAAACATGGTTAGTGAAAGGTTGAATATCGAGCATTAAAATTTGACCTCGCGATAAAGTCAGTTATTCACGAGGGCATTTTATACTACTATTGTGAAAAATTTACTTGTATTAATTAATTTGTAGGATACGTTGAGATATTCACAATAATAATTTAATTTTATATATAGTTGAAATACTCAGAATATAATATCTTTTTAATTGGTTTCTAATTTCTAGACGGTGACGGTGCTAGTAACCCCGCTAAAGCACCTAATGCACCGGTTCCTAAACCAGTAAGCAATTCAGGTGTCTTTTTCTCATTGACTTGTAGGAAAATTGCTCCAATCACACAGCAAACTAAAGTTAATGAAAGTGCAGCTACAACAGTTCGATAAATCCAAACATCTGTTTCTAATGGTTTTCCAACATCATTAATAAGTTTGATTATTTCTTCGTCAGGATTTCTTTTGCAATCTTCTACAATATGCGGTTCTTCAAGCTTCTTTTTTATGGCTTCCATCGATACTTTATATTGCTTATCTTTCATTTTTAGTGATGTGTATAACTTTTAATTTTCAGTTAGAAAATGTTTTAATTTCAAGTTATATATAAATGAAAAAATAAAAACAAGATTGCCTTGTTACTTTAGTTATTGAATAAGATTAATTATTAATTATTTATTCGTTACTAACGTTAAAAAATCTGTGTTTAAAAATAGCATAGGAATACCTGAATTATTAAAGCAAGATTTGATTATACGAGGAGCAACTTTTGTTGATTAAAATGCTTAATGATGGCTTGTGGTAATTAATTTTAATCTCGAATGGTGCGTTACGGCTTCAATTACATATTAGTTATTTATCAATAATTTTTGTGCCGTAACACACCCTACAACATTAACAATCCCCAATCTCCAATTCCCCATTCTCAATTTTTATTACTTTCTAAACTTCTGCGAAACCCTCAACCACAACAACTTATAATCAAAACATTTCCCTTCAGCTTTCTCTCCCAAAACTTCAATTCTCCACACTTCCCACATCAATAACAACCATAAAACTTCACCGATACGACGCTGACGGATTTGACCACCGATTTGACCAGCCAAAATTTTTCTCACAACGTCTTCTTGATAGCGTCTTTCAGATTTCAAAACACCTTTATTTAATCTTTTACTGATTTCTCCCCACAATTCACCCAAGCACCAGCTATTTAAAGGTACTCCCATTCCACGTTTTTCTCTCCAGACAATTTCTGAAGGTAACCACGATTCAAACGCTCGTTTGAGGATGTATTTCTCAGTATTCCCTTGTAAACAAAGTTCTCCTGAAAGTGCAAAACACCATTCCGCTAATTCCAAATCACAAAATGGCGATACCTTCGGTGAGCTTCGCTTAACGCACTTGTAAATTAAATGCGTTTCCTAAATTCGTAGCTCTAGGATGTATATTCTGTGAACCTTTTAGCATCAAGCTAGCACGTCGCAGTCTTGCTAAAATATTTTTGGTAAATTCTGGGTTTAATGCGTCAGCAATCCAATTTTCTGAATTAGTGTGTTTAATTTGACCGTAAACTTTTGCTGTAAAACATTGCGCTTCATAACCGTAAAGTCGGTGATAAGTCCGCAGGTATTGTTGATTGAAATTTTCAGAATTATAGATTCCCGCAGCAATCAATGGTTTATTAGTC
>JBCBHT010000077.1:0-26183 GCA_038525335.1 Cyanobacteria bacterium J06621_15
ATTTGCACGGCGAACCAAAATGTTTTAGCGCTATAGAAATAGTAGGCTGTTCTTTAAACAAGGCAGCTTTAAAACAAGTTATGCAGAAAATATATGTGGTTCTATTCGACCACAATAAATATGATGGGTGAAGAACGAGAGGGGGAAGAGGGGGAAGAGGGGGAAGAAGGGGAAGAGGGGGTAGAAACGATTTTTAATTGCTCGTTTACTCATCAAAATTAATGTGGTCTAACACTAGTCCAATTGTTTATTTTTGGTATAGTACACTTATTGAAATTACATATCAAGTATTTTGAGAAAGAATCTCAATTGTGTTGCAGAACTTAACTATAATATTTATATATGCATTTATTAACCAAATTTTTCTATATTTGAAAGATATTGAAAAATAGGCGTTGCTGTTAGCGTTACCCTGACGGGTCAGCAAGCTGAACAGGCAGAGAGAGCGTGTGGCTCAGCGTGCCGCAAGCACCGTATACAGATATAAATTCTCAATTGGTATCTAATTTAAGCCACCATTATCTCCAATTGATAGCTAATGCCAAGCTGTTCTATGGGGGACTTTAAAATACACTTCTTTCCCATAATTGGGGGTTGGGGACTATTCATACTTTGAATCAGCAACACCAAAAAATAAATGATAAAAACATACGGCAGTAAATAATTAATATATGCGAATTTTATCTACTAATATATTAAAAAATCATAAATTATGAAATGAACTGCAAGAATAAATAGTATTTTAGCCAGTCATATTTCTTAGTAAACAGTTTCATCTTCTGCAATAAAAATTAGTTGATTTAAGTCATCAGATTTAATTTTATAAGCTGAGCCAAAATCCATTAGAAAAATGCCTTCGTAAGGAGTAAATTTGATAATACAAATATCTGGTAAGTTACGGAATATATAAACAATATTTCCAAACCTTTTCTCAAATTGATTGGCGATATGCTCCCACTGAATACTATTTTTGTCTAATTTAGTGGCACTGCAAGAATAAGTTAAACGACGACGAGCAAAAATTTGTTTACTTTTAGTTTCATCTTCGATTAACATTACACTAGCTTTAGGATTTGCCTGAAGATTGAAAGTGTGAGTAGAAAATTCACTTACAAAAATATAAATATTTTTTGTTTCATCTATAACAAATGGTGCATAACTAATACTAGGCACATTATCAGCATTCACTGTTCCTAATACCACCGTTCTCACAGTATTAATCAATAAAGCATATGCTGCTTTTGCTCTTACTATACTCATGCTTTATATACATTTTTACTTATAAAAGTTAAGAATTCTTTTGTTACCGCTTATTGCTCAAATCCTAACTGTCCTCCAGTTTTTATATTTGATGAGTCATTATAACTTTCCATAAATGTTTATATACTACCTTGGAACTTATTGCAAATTATTTTAAATTATTTCAATAAATATGTGCATGCTGTGTGTATTGCACAACACTTAATCTCTATGAAAAAAATCAAGAGTACTAAAAATTATTTCATCTCGGGTTAATTGATAATAGTTATCAAAAAGTATGAAACAGGGGTTATAATTATAGCTAATGACAGTTAAAGGTTTTTTTTACAATATTTATCTGACATCCATTTAGCTACGAAAACGAGCATCTCTTTCAAACGATTTTTTGCTGGTAGAGTCATTAGGAGTAAAGCGCGTGAATGATTTATCTACGGTACCTAACGCAGAACAGCTAGTAATAAAAGCTAATTTTCGGAATTGGATTAAACCCACTTTTTCTCCAGAGCATGGTGTATTGATTGTTTGGTTCGGTTCTTTTCTTACCGGAGCAGCTTTAGCTCAAACTTGGAACTATTGCACAAATTTAGCATTACTATGTAGTTTTTTTGCTTTACAAGCAGAGCATCCATTGGTGGTTCAGGTAAAACGACGTAGCAAATGGAAGCCTAGGTATGCTATTTGGGCTGGAATTTACGGAGTAATGGCTGTGTGTATAGCGGGTTGGTTGTGGATTCAGTCTCCAATTTTGGTTTGGATTTATTTAATAGCAGTTTGTGCATTGATATTTGATGTAATTGCAGTAATCAAAAGGAAGCATAAATCCATTCTCAATGAATTAGTTATTTTTGCTGCCATCTGTTTATCAACTCCTTTAGCTTATGGAGCAACAACAGGAAGTTTTTGTGTAGAAGCGATAACTATTTGGATATTAAATACTTTATTTTTCGGTAGCGCTATTTTTACTATCAAATTACGTCGTAAGAAAACCAGTTCTCTAAAACCTGGTATCGTATATCATTTAATAGCCAGTCTAATCGTAATTGGTTTTTTCGTTGTTGGCTGGTTAAAGTTAGTCACAGCTTTAGCGTTTGCTGTTGTGTTAATTAAATTTGCTGTAGTGATTGGTTTTCGCGACTGGTACCAGAAAGCTAGGTTTCATTCCGTCGCTTTATTAGAGACTCGTTTCGCTTTAGTTTATGTTGCAATCGCTGCGATTAGCGTACTTCCCGCTCATTTACCTAGCGCTTGAATACCCTGCTTTTCTTACTTTATCCTTGTTAATCAGTACCTGGTTGCTTCGACTTGTCAATTTTAAATTTTAGATTTTCACTTTCTTTTGTAAACAATAAGTTGGTTAGAATTTCAAACTTCTGGAGACGTGTCAATATATCCGGTCTCTATGATATTGCAATCCATTAAAATATTGATAGAGACATCAAATTATGTCCTAACCCTTCAGAAACATCTTCGGTGAACATTAAGTAGTTGTGCGGGTCAAATTTAATTGCACTCGTTATACATTACAGAGTAGTTGATAAATGTTATCGTTAATTACAGCTATTACGTGAAGCTACAGAGAAATAATATAGGGTCTAATTATTCTACTTGATAAAAAAACTTAGATTTTTATCAGGTTGAGATAAATATTAAGGTAGTTTAATTAACTTTACCTGGGGCTTCAATGTTACTGATAGCATTAAGAATAAAGTTAGCATGTAATGCTTAACACATAATTACTACACGTAACGTCTGTATGACTTAACCCGAAACTGCTAATTGTTTTACTAAAGAGAAGAGAAAAGATGCGAAAAAAATTATTATTAACGGGATTGATTGCTTCCTTATTCATCAGCGCGGGGTGTGAAGCACTCAGCGACTCTAAAACTCTCGTTGTGTATTCCGGTAGAAACAAGAAGCTAGTTTCCCCCATCATCGAGCGAGCCGAAAAGGACTTAAATCTTGATATTGAAGTGCGTTACGGTAAAACCTCAGAATTGGCGATCGCACTTTTGGAAGAAGGTGAAAACAGTAAAGCTGACGTATTCTTCGGACAAGATGCGGGTGCTTTAGGAAGTTTGGAACAGAAACAACGTACTCAAACAATTCCAGCAGAAATACTTGAGGAAGTAGACGAGCGTTTTCGTTCTCCGACGGGAAATTGGTTAGGAGTATCCGGACGCGCTAGGGTAGTTGATTACAATACAGATTTAGTAAAAGAAAGCGAACTACCCCAAGATGTTTGGGAATTAACCGAGCCAAAATGGCGCGGAAAAGTAGCTTGGGCACCTACTAATGGTTCATTTCAGTCATTTGTAACCGCAATGCGGGTGAAAGAAGGTGAAGAAAGAACATTGGAATGGCTCAAAGCGATGAAAGCCAACGATGTCAAAAAATATGGAAATAACGTTGCCATTGTCAAAGCATTGGGACGTGGTGAAGTTCACGTCGGATTGGTGAATCATTATTATCTACGTCGTTTTACCAAAAAAGACCCCAACTTCCCCGTAGCTCATCACTTCACCAATGGGGATGCTGGTGCAATGGTTAACGTTGCAGGATTAGCAATACTTCAATCCTCCGACCAAGCAGAAGACGCTCAAAAATTCGTCAGATACATGGTTAGTCGCGAAGCACAAGAATATTTTGCTAACAGAACCAGCGAATACCCCCTAGCAAACGGAGTCGAAGCGGACAAATCCTTAGTACCTTTAAGCGAATTAAATCCTCCCAAAATCGACTTATCCAAACTCGATAGCTTAGAACAAACCCTCAAGCTGCTAGAAGAAGCAGGAGTCGTTTGATAAAGAATGGGCATAGAGAATAGGGAATTGGGCATTGTTAAGAGTAGTAAGTAGCAAGTAGCGAGTAGCAAGTAGCAAGTAGCAAGTGAAAAATTTTTTCTCCTTGTCCTCTTGTCTCCCCCCTCTTCCCCCTCTTCCCCCTCTATCCCTCTCTTTCCCGTGCCCAATTCCCATTCCCCAATTCCCCACGCAAACAGGAGTATAAAAAAGTGTCTAAGGCGGTTCGACCTCCCTTATTTCTGACAGTCGCAGCGGTGGTAGTAGCAATTGCGATTGCTTTACCGTTGTTTTATCTGGTTTATCGTGCCGCGTATACTGGTGGGGAAGAATTACTACAATTATTTACCCGCCAGCAAAATCTGATAATCTTGTTCAATAGTATTGTTTTGATGGCTGTTGTAGCTTTCTTTTCAGCGGTTATTTCAATACCTTTAGCATTTCTGACGGTGCGAACTGATTTACCGAAGCGACGTTTTTGGTTGGTAGTGACAACGTTACCTTTAGCAGTTCCTAGTTACGTTGGTAGTTTTGCGTTAATAGGAGCTTTTGCACCGAGGGGTAGTTTTCTCCAGCTGTTGTTGGAACCTTTGGGTGTGGAAGAATTACCTTCTATTTATGGTTGGTTTGGGGCAATTTTAGCGCTGACTTTATTTACCTATCCCTACATGCTATTAAGTCTGCGTTCGGCTTTGCAAGGCTTAGACCCTGCCTTGGAAGAAGCCTCTCGCAGCATGGGTTACAACGGTAGAGATACTTTTATCAAAGTCGTTTTACCGCAGCTATATCCATCATTGATTGCTGGGGGATTGCTGGTAGCTTTGTATGCTTTGCGGGATTTTGGTACTCCTTCCTTGATGCAGTTTGATGCTTTCACTCAAGCGATTTTTATCCAATATCAAGCTAGCTTTAACCGCGATGCGGCTGCGGCTTTATCCTTGGTGTTGGTAACAATAGTAATGTTAATGTTGTGGCTGGAATCTCGAATGCGTTCCCGTGCTGCATATTACACTCGCGGTATTTCATCATCACGTCCGGCTAAACTAGTGAAACTAGGAAAATGGAAGATACCGGCTCTAATATTTTGCGGATTAGTTACGTTTTTAGGTGTGGTGTTACCCGTAGTCACCATAGTATTTTGGTTAATTCAAGGATTTTTAACCGAATATGAATTTATTGATTTACTAAAACCAACAGTAAATTCAATTACCGCAGCCGGATTAGCAGCAGTTATCACAATTTTATTCGCTTTACCAATTGCTATATTATCGGTAAGGTTTCCTTCACGAATTATTGCGATAGTTGAGCGTGCAACCTATATTTGTTTTGGCGTACCGGGAATAGTTGTAGCTTTGTCACTGGTGTTTTTTGGTGCTAATTACTTACCATTGTTATACCAAACTTTACCAATGCTCATTTTTGCCTATTTGATATTATTTCTTCAGCAATCAATAGGAACGGTGCGTACTTCTTTATTACAGGTAAATCCGCAAATAGAAGAAGCATCGCGTAGTTTGGGTAAATCATCCTGGCAGACTTTAAAACAAGTCACATTACCTTTAGTAAGCCCAGGTATTTTAAGCGGTACTGTATTGGTATTTCTGACAGCAATGAAGGAATTACCAGCTACTATGTTACTTTCACCAATCGGCTTTGATACTTTAGCAGTAGAAATTTGGAAAGCCACAGAAAACGTTGATTTTGCCGATGCAGCAGCAGCTTCGTTAATGATATTAATAGTATCTATGACATCAACTTTTGTTGTTTTGTCTCAGGAAAAAGCTAATCACAAAGCATAAAAATAATTAGAATAATAATTAATCTAAAATCTAATTATTATTCTGCTTATATAATTTAGAATTAAATAACAAGTAAATCTAATTTATACGATTATTTAAATAAAACAAACGAGAATAAAAGCACTATTTAACTTGCAAAATAATAGTTATTTAAATCAAATTTATTTCTATGAAAAACATTATTATATATTGATATTTATTGATTTATTTTTTTGAAGTATCTGTATATTAACTAAATATTTTGTATTGCTAATTACCAATTACCCATTACCCATTACCAAAATGCAAAAAGAAATTCTCAAATTACAAAATATCACTAAATTATTCTTGGAAAGTGATATTCCAGCGGTGAATAATATCTCTCTAACACTACAACAAGGAGATATATTAGCTTTAGTGGGTCCTTCTGGTTGCGGTAAGACAACTTTATTGAGAATAATTGGTGGTTTTGAATCTCCGCAAACTGGAGAAGTTCAAATTGGAGAACAGAAAGTTTGTAGTCCGAATACTTGGATACAACCGGAAAATCGCGATATTGGAATTGTATTTCAAGATTACGCACTATTTCCTCATCTAACAGTCGAACAGAATGTAGCTTTTGGGCTAAAAAATCTAGATAAAAATCAAATTAAACAAAGAGTTTCAGAAGTATTAAACTTAGTAGGACTCGAAAAATTCACAACACGTTATCCTTACGAACTATCTGGGGGACAACAGCAACGAGTTGCTTTAGCACGAGCTTTAGCACCCAAACCAAAACTAATGCTTTTGGACGAACCATTATCAAATTTGGATATTCAAGTTAGATTGCAATTACGAGAAGAAATCCGAGATATTCTCAAACTTGCTGGAACCTCAGCAGTTTTTATTACCCACGACCAAGAAGAAGCTCTCGCAATTGCAGACGTAGTAGGAGTTATGCGTCAGGGACACTTAGAACAAATAGGTACACCAGAAGAAATTTACAGCCGTCCTGCATCGCGATTTGTCGCAGAATTCGTTACTCAAGCCAACTTTTTACCAGCTAGTCGCAAAGGAAATGATTGGGAAACAGAAATTGGTTGTTTTGAAGTTCAAGGGAATCATAGCTGCAATACAGGAGAAATCATGATTCGCCAAGAAGATTGTACTTTACAGGCAGATGATGATTCTGAAGTAAAAATTACTAAAAGAAGATTTCTAGGAAGAGAATACCGCTATTGTTTAGAAACTCCTTCCGGTAGAGAAATTCACGTTAGAACAATGACCGATATAATATTGCCCGAAGGAACATTTGTACAAGTTTCAATTGCGGATGGTGCTGTAAAAATATTTCCTGAGTAATGGTAATGGGTAATAGGTAGTGGGTAATTGGTAATTGGTAATTGGTAGTTGGTAATATAGCGTTTCTCGGTCTATTAAAGTACATCTCACGACCTCACCCCCAACCCCTCTCCTTATTAAGGAGAGGGGAGATAAGGTAATTGCTTTACCTCAGTTACTTGATAAACGATTATAAGTAATAAGTAATGGGTAAATGCTATTCCCTCAACAACAAATAATATAATTCACCTTGATTAACAATAGCACCAGCGCGGTCACCTGCTTCTTTACCGATACCGATGTAGTAATCAACTCGACCGGGAGATTTAATTGCACCTCCCGTGTCTTGGTCGAGGACATAGCGACTAACTAAACGCTGTTCAATTTTACCTTGATTGATAAATGGGAAAGGTGCGCGTATTATAGCTAAGGCACCAGGTGGCATTAAAGATTTATCTGTAGCAATTGACCTTTCTGGAGTAACTGGGACATTAAGACTACCGATTGCAGCAGCATCTTTAGTATCTTTGAAAAATATAAAACGGGGATTTCTCGGTAAGTATTCGTCTTGACTTTCGGGGTTTTCTTCTAAATAATTAAGAACTTTTTCCAGAGTGATTCCTTCTTGTTCTAATTTCCCATCTTTAATTAATTCTTTCCCCAAACTTACATATTCATGGTCGGTATTCCCTGCATAGTTAATTGAAGTAGTAGTACCATCTGGAAATTCCAAAACAGCAGAACCTTGGACTTGAGCGATAAAAGCATCTATGCGGGATTTTAACCAATATAATTCCAAACCTTTAAGTTTACCTTTGTCTGCTTGTAAAGCATCCGCACCTTCTAATTCTAAACGAGTCGGATGTGGTTTACTCCAGTTTTTAAAATCATCGGGTAAACGATAAACCGGATAACGATATTCCGCTGTTTGTTCGCGACTAGCTTGGTAAATTGGTTTGTAATAACCGGTAAATAAAATGGTACCTTGATTATCGGAACCAATAGATTTATATAATACAAATTCCTTGTTAACAGCTTGCTGTAATTCTTCAGCATTCTCAGAATTAATAACTAATTCGCGAAATCTTTTCAGGCTGGTTTCAACTCTTTCCTTAGTAATTCCAGGAATAATATATTTTTGATAATCTGCTTCTGCTCGCGGTGTTTGTAGATAGCTTAAGCTATTATCAATTGCTGTGAGTAAATTCTCTTTATCTCCATTTTCGCCCCAGATTTGATTATCAAGAAAATAATTATCATCTTGGGGTAATGATGCTTCTAATAGAGGTGCTGGGGTCGAAGTTGTTTGAGCTTCTGCTGTTGGTGTAGTTTGATTTTCTTGGCTGACTTGTTGTTGATTGTTACAAGCTATTAGAGGTAAGCAGCAAAGATAAGTTGTCAGGATTAGCTTTGTTAATTTATGAGATTTCTGATGTTTAGACTGCATTGTTTTCTATTTTTGGAATTTAATTTTTAATTTATCTTTAGGTTTAGAAGTTCAGATTTGTTAGTATGTTATATTTTTCTCAGGAAATCAACTATAAACCGAAAAAAACGTAGGGTGTGTTATCGCGGAGCGTAACGCACTAGACTGTGTACTTTGTTATGATTTCTGCACTTTTAATTCATACAAATTTCATGTCGGTAGTAATCAAAATATTAAGCCCTCACCCCGCCTCCGGCTCCCCTCTCCAGGAAAAGGGCAGAGGGGTTGGGGGAGAGGGCACTGGATTTAAAACAAACAGGTTTTTTGCATGAATTTTTACCCCTAAAAAAGCTACAGAGTACACAGCCTAGTAACGCACCATCTACAGCAAAGCGGTGCGTTAAAACGTTCCGTTTATAACGCACCCTACGTATATTGGCATTACATATTATCGAGATTACCTAACCCCCAATCTGCGACATAGTACGACCATAATCACCAACTGTTCCTCTATCACGTTCTTTAAAATTAATTTCCTCTTTTAGAAACAGCAAATCTCTAACTTGTTCTCTTAATTGATAAAAATTTATTCCACTACGTAAAGCATTTTTAAGATTAATCTGTCCGGTTTCATTTAATAAGCAAGGACGCAACCAACCATCAGCAGATAAACGAATGCGGTTGCATTTATCGCAAAAACATTCTGACATTTGCGAAATAAATCCTAAAGTACCTTTAGCACCAGGAATTTTAAAAACGTCAGCAGGGCCATTTCCTTTTATATTAGATTCAATTAAACCAAACTCTTGCGAAATACTATCACGTAATTGCGCTGAAGGAAGCCAAGCAGATTGATTGAATAATTTACTATTACCAATGGGCATAAATTCAATAAAACGAACATGCCAATTTCGTTTTATTGTCAAAGCTGCTAAATCAATAATTTCCGAATCGTTGATTCCTTTAATCACAACTACATTCAATTTTAAAGGATTGAAACCAACTTCATAAGCTGCTTGAATTCCTTGCCAAGTTTGCTCCCAACGAGACTTTCCTCCATTACCAATCATTTTGTCAAAAACGTTTGGATTTAAAGAATCAAGGCTGATATTAATACGTCGCAAACCTGCATCATAAAGCGGTTTTGCTAATTTATTTAACAAAAAACCATTAGTTGTCATCGCTAAATCATCACATCCAGAAAGAGCAGCAACTCCCCCAACAAAATCAACTATCCCCGGACGTAATAATGGTTCTCCTCCCGTCAGACGAAATTTAGTAAATCCTATGGGAATAAAAACTTTTTCTAATAGGGTTAATAGCTCTTGATAACTTAATAATTCCTGTTGTAAAAGATAATCGAGCTTTTCACCTTCGGGAACGCAATAATTACAACGAAAATTACACCGGTCTATTAAACTAATACGCAGGTAATCTACTTTGTTCATATAACTATTTAGATAATTTTTTCTTAAATTATAAATTTTCTTAAATTCTAAAAGATTATAGGTAAAACCTTTAGCTGTCAATTGGGAATATTCACGAAATTATGCAAAATTATGCAAAATTAGAATTATATAAAGTTATCAAAAGCTGAAAAGTTTGATTTCACATTGAAAGAGACGTAGCATTGCTACGTCTCTACAGAATCTACATCAGGTTTATGTTTGATTTTACTTTAAACTTTAACTGGTAACTCTCGGAGGGTTGACTATATCGTCATTATTAAAATCAAACCCTGCTTCTGTCAGACGAGCGCGGCTAGCGTGCCATATATGCCCGCAGAGAAATAGAGTCGCTAAAACAATATGAAAGCTTACCAACCATCCGCGAGAAGAGACTAAACCTGGTGATGATTCTATCATCCTGGCAGGTCCGTAAAAAACTTCGGGATAAACGGTGTCATTAAAATAAGCAAAAGTTGCAGCCAGAAAGCCCATATACGCTACAGCTCCTATACTGTAGGATAAGTAAGCCTCTCCCGACCAAACTAAAATTTTCTCAGCCCAGGGAAATGGCTTACTTTTGATGTGCCAAATACCACCACCAATGCACATTAATCCAACCCAGATATGACCACCAATTACATCTTCTAGGTTATCTACAGCAGCCATACCAATAGCACCATGAACTGGTAATAGGTAGCTAAAAATTCTCAATGGATTGAGTGTTGGACTGCTGATTAATCGCACGTCCCCACCTGTTCCGATATTAGGGTCATATATTCCACCCCACAACATTGCTTTCGCTACTAACAACCAAGCACCTACTCCTAGAAGAATCAGATGGATTCCTAAAATTGTGGTCATCTTATCTTTATCTTTCCAGTCATAGCCGAAAAACCCCATGTAGCTGGAATCCTCTGGTAATACGCTCGGTCCCTTCAACGAGTGAAATATACCACCTGCACCTAAAACGGCTGAAGAAATTAAATGTATGACACCAATGATGTAAAAAGGCTGAATATCAGTTACCGTACCCCCAGCACCAACACCTAAACCAAGACTTGCTAAATGTGGAAGTAAAATTAAACCCTGTTCGTACATTGGTAAAGCTGGATTGAAATGCGCTAACTCAAACAATGTCATTGCACCAGCCCAAAACACTATCAAACCTGCATGAGCTACATGAGCGCCTAGTAGTTTACCAGATAAGTTGAGCAAACGAGCATTACCACGATACCAGTCAACGTCAGTAAAGCTATATGTCTGATTTTGGAAAGAAGTTGCAGTCATTCTATTTTGGATTTAGATTTTAGATTTTGGATTGTCTACTGCCGCAGATAATCTAACAGTTCGAGATTAGTTTAAAGGAAAAAAGATTCTATAAATCTACAACCCGAAATCTGACTTTATTTGTGCCGTCCAAGTTTTGATTCTTTCATCACTCAAGTCAGATTGATTATCGTCATCAAGAGCAAGTCCACAAAATTTTCCGTCTCTCAAAGCTTTAGATTCTGTAAATTCATATCCATCTGTGGCCGTATAACCAACTGTTTTCCCTCCTTTTTCAGAAATCTTCTCTTCCAATATCCCCATCGCATCTTGAAAATTTTCGTCATATCCAACTTGGTCTCCAGTTCCAAAGTAAGCAACTGTTTTACCACTAAAATCAACTTCATCGAGTTCTTCAAAAAAGCCTTCCCAATCACTCTGAAGTTCGCCGATATTCCAAGTCGGACAACCAATAATCAAACATTCATACTGTTCAAAATCACCAGTATCTGCTTCTGCAATATCATGCATTACCACACCATCACCTAAAGCATCGCGAATCATTTCCGCAGCAGATTCGGTTTTACCAGTTGTAGTACCGTAGAAAAGACCAATTTGTTTTGACATTTTTTAGCTACTCGTTATTGAAAATAAATTAACCAAAGAGATTAAATTGTTGCAACTATTTGCTGCTAAATACACTCTTTTATAGACAACAAAGCCTCAGCATATATACAAAATTACGCAATGTGCCGTTGTTTATCTACTATTTGACAGGTAAAGAGAACTCTTAAACCATAAAGCTTAATGAATATCTCTATCAATAATTATTTATCAGCATATCAATAATTTGAAAATAATTTGCAGTGTTTTTGTGAAGTTTTGTAAACACGCCGATTATTTTTGAAGTTGTTTGTATTTAGTGGTAGGTGCAAAGCTTTGCTTCTAGTCGAGATTTGCGGATAATATCGTGGGTTCCGAGCATATCTCAAACTTATGTTTACGTTGAGCTTTTTGAGAGGAATTACAATTAGCGGTTTTGGTTTCAAAATCAAGACATCCGATAGCTTCTTCTGAACAAGCTTTACAAGGATGAATTGTACATTTGAGACGATAGTCATTAGTGAAAAAATCACAGTCAGAACAAGGAATATCATGAAGTTTTTTCAGATGATTCGTTCCTTTATTCAACATCAAGCAGAAACTACTAATAGCTAAAATAACTATTGACCAGGCACAGAAAGCACAAAGAAGTGTGGGTAGCATAATTTGTCTTCACAATATATCTTTCAACAAGAATTTCCAAAAAAAATGCCCGTAGATTAACCACAGCTACGGACATTAAAATAGTAGGCTCTCAGAGTTAGAAAAACGAAAAACTATAGAGGATTAGAAAATTAAGAGTTTATTTGACGGGAACGCCAAGAATGCCAAATATAACCGCAAAAAGCTAAAATTCCGAGAAAAAGCTGTACATTTGCCCTTCCCAAGCGGTCATAACCGTAAAACTCACTGGGATAAACTATTTGGTTATAAGCCACGAACGGAATAGAAATAAAAGCCATTAAAGCCAAACCAAGCAGACTATAAGAAAGAATTTCCTCACCATTCTGAATGGGAAAAATACGTCTTACCCAGCCAAGAGGTGGTACTAAAATATGCCAAATACCGCCTAAAATTAACATTAATCCGACCCAGATATGACCTCCAATCACATCTTCTAAATTGTCAACGCTTGCCATTCCTAAGAGATTCCAACTACCGTCTTTCAAACCCACTAAGTAGCCAAATATAATACTCGGGTCGAGAGTAGGATTAGTAATTAACCTGACTTCACCTAAATTAGCATCATAAATTCCACCAACAAACATCGCTTTTATTACCAAAAGAAATGCTCCCAAGCCTAGAACAATCAAATGATTACCTAAAATAAAACCTAGCTTTTTGGGGTCGTTCCATTCGTAGTGAAATTTCGCGACTATCCCACCGGAGCTATACAAAACAGCCGGACCGCGAAATACATGAAAAAGTCCACCTGCACCTAAAACTGCTGAAGCAATTAAATGCAGCATACCAATTACAAAATAGGGATAAGTATCTACCACTTGACCATTATCCCCAATACCCCAGCCTAAAGTTGCCAGATGAGGTAATAAAGTCATCACCTGTTCGTACATCGGAACATCAGGAGCAAAGCGCAATACTTCAATGATAGTAATGCTCCCAGCCCAAAACATTATTAAACCTGCGTGAGCGATATGGGCACCTAATAATTGTCCCGACAAATCAGTCAAACGAGCATTACCAACTAACCAAGGTGAGTCTGTACCTGATGCAAAAGTTTTATCGGTTGAAACAGCCACGATTATTGTCCTTTTCAGAAATTTTGCATTTATAAGTCCGCCAAACTTGTATAAACCCGGTTTCTGCTGCGATAAAGATGATGACTTTGTTTATATCTGAGCAAAAAACCGGGTTTCTGAGATTTAGAAACACTATATAGAATAACGTCTCTATTCTTTATTGATTCATCAAGTTTGACTTCCTACAGTACCGACAGAATCCAATGCTTTACCAAACTGTTTGAAGTCAACACCAATAGCTCTGAGCGCGTGCCATAGATGTCCTTGCAAGAAGAAGAAAGCAAGGAAGAAATGAGCATTTGCTAACCATGCTCTAGCTGTATGAGCGCCGTATGGTAAATCTATCGTATCTGCAAAATAGGGACAAATGCTAAACTTTAGTTCTAATACAGGTCCATAAAACTCAACTGGATAAGCCAAAGTATTTACCGCACAGTAGTAAGATGCAACAAATCCAGCTAGAGCAATTCCTCCTAAAGAGTAAGATAGAATTGCTTCACCAGAGAAGATTAAAGCTCTCTTTGCCCAAGGTAATGGTTCTTGGATAATATGCCACACTCCGCCCCCAATCAGCATTACACCGACATAAATGTGTCCTCCTACTAGGTCTTCTAGATTATCGACGCTAGCAAAATGGAACTGATAACCATAGATAACCAGAGGATTCAGAGTTGGGTTAGTTACGGTACGGACAGTCTCGGATGCAGCATCATAGAGTCCACCAAAGAACATTGCTTTAGCTGCCAACAATAATGCTCCAGCTCCTAAAAACAATAAGTGGTGTCCTAAAATAATCCCCAATTGCTTGGGGTCATCCCATTCAAAGTGAAACTTACGAGCTTGTCCGGTCGCATCTTTCAAATTTTTGGGTCCTTTGAAAGTATGGAATAACGCACCTGCACCTAAAACAGCAGATGAAATTAGGTGTACCATTCCGATAGCGAAATAAGGATATGTATCAACTACAACCCCACCATCTCCGACACCAATACCTAAAGTGGCTAGGTGAGGTAGCAAAATCAACCCTTGTTGACCCATTGGTATTTCAGGGTTATATCGAGACAGTTCAAATAGAGTGAACGAACCAGCCCATAGAGTAATTAAAGCTGCTTGAGCTGCATGAGCACCAATGAATAAACCTGACAATTTGGCGAAACGCGCATTACCAGCCCACCAATCATATTTAACATTAGGATTATCGTAAGTTTGCATTGTTTAACATCATCTCCTTATTGCTATACTTACTCAATAATTTGGCTTCAATTTACTACTCAACCTGTTTTGGTTAAAGCAGATTAATTAATTACCACAATCTTTAATCTTGACTGAAGTCAGTTTTAGCTGAAACTGCTACACACTATAGCTTTTCAAACACTATAGTCCCCTAAACTCAGCTTTTAATGGACTTACTCCTAACAGTGCAACATTTTTCTCTTTTGACTTAATGCTTAGTTTATTGATAAAGATTTTTATTAACAACAGTATTTACAAAAATTAATAGTTGCATTTCAATATAGCTTTGGAAAATAAGCCTTGTATTAAGAGACAATTGTTGAAATTCTTGCTTAGTGGCGTTACTGAATTGAGGTATGAATTTATTTTACTCGTCAGAGTTAGCCTAGGGTGTTGAATCTGTACCTTTTTAGGGGATAAAAGTTCATACACAATTTGTGTTTCCATTTTGAACTCAAGCCCTTATTCTATAAGCCTTGTAATGATTTAAAAATCGCATGAACTAAAAACGCAAAAAAACCATCAAAGTACACAGCCTAGAGTTAGCCCCCTAAATCCCCCAATAATGGGGGACTTGAGGTTACATTTATCCCCCATCATTAGGGGTTGGGGCTATTCATACTTTTAAACAGCAATACCTGCTTAGTATGGGTAAACATCTAGCAACAGCATTCAATGAAAAAACAAAGCAGAGAACAAATCCTGGAATTCTTAGCCGATTTATCAGCACCAGTTGGTCCCGAAGTGTTTGCAGGTTTTGGAAGCGAGTTTCAGAGAAATAGATATGAGTGGGAAAAACAATCTGGTGAATTTGAAAAAGAAGAAGAATATATTTGCTGTTGGGTGGAGGAACAGGAAGTTGAGCATACCTTGGATATTTTATTTGATATTGCGCGTAATCCACCCGGTATAGAATTTGAGAATGGAATTGCTCAGCGTAGAAAACTTGATTGGGAATACTTTTTGATTTTACTGATTTATCATTTGGGAAAAAGAGATAAAGTTAACCTTCTAGCTAAAATAGAAGCTAATAATCAAGATAAAACACTATATTCTATCCTTGAAGAAGTTAAAGAATATCTTACGAATGATTAGTTTTTACCGATTAATTGCTATTTTTTTGATTAATAGGAATTTCAATAATAATTGTAGAACCCACATTAGGAGTTGAAACACATTCGATATTACCACCGTGTCGGTGTTTAATAATTTGATAGCATACTGACATACCCATTCCCGTTCCTTTCCCCACAGGTTTTGCTGTGAAAAATGGGTCAAAATCTTTTCACTTTGAATCAATTTAGATTGAGTTATCTGTAGCTGTTGTAGAGTTTTTTCAATTCTTTCCTTTTGTGTTTTTGTTTGTTTCGCTGCTAACTGACTTTTTGCGTACAATTCAATTTGGTTGATTGCAATTGCGATTTGATTGGCTAAACTTTGAATAATTTCTAAATCGGAAGTACTAAAAGCCGAACGATTAAGAGTACCTTCTGTCTTATTTCCCACAAAAAGAATATGGCTAAATTCATTTTGCGTGCAAAATGAGCAATAAAAAATTTTACTTCTAATTCTTCTTCGTAATTTGATGGAAGAATTGAAAATTTTTGCTATTAATTAATAACCCTTTATGTCTGGATTCATCATTACCTAAATGAGTAATATTACCGAAACTAGAGCAACCGCAAATTGGTACATCCTCAAATTTTGATTTTATTCCCTGCAACAACAGAGAAATATCGTGTCCAATACTAGCAAACAACACCAAAAAATCCGGCTTTTGACCCATTTTATCCATCACTTGGGATGCTACGACTTCACCGGATTTGAAAGAATCGCTATTTTGACAATATGCAATTGCGCTATTTAAGTTCATTACCAGATTTTAATTTACTACAGCAAAACAGTCTCCTCAGAACTTATAATTCCCAAAAAACTAGCAAAACTATAGTTTAAAACTAATATTTTGATGATAATAAGAAAGCAATCGTCTTCAGGAAGGGGCTACTGTAATAAATCAGAAAGGTATAATCTGATTAATTAATTCAAGTTCTTCCCGATATTTTTTCAATTTGCTGAGTAAATTCACCAGTTTCATAACCCAACTGCTGCGCTAATTCTAATCCTTTTTGAAAAGCTGCAAGCGCTGATTGATTTTCCTGACGCTGTAAATGAATTTTACCTATTTGCTCGTAGGCATTCATCATTCCATAATAATTAGCAGCCTTTTCTTCTGCTTGCAATAAAATCTGACTAGTTTGTAAAGCCTCTTCCGTTTGACCTTCTGCAACATATAATGAAATTAACTTTTGCAAAGCTTCAGCAGCACGTACATATTGTTGAATATCCCAAGCCATAGTATAGGCTTCTTGATAGTTTTTAAAAGCTTCGTCTATTAAATTTGGATTTTCTTTGGCTAAAGTTTCGTAATCAGAGCCTATGGATAATTTTAATGCCGATAACTTTGTAATATCGTTTCTTTGACGGTAAACTAACGATAGTTTTTTTCGCGCATCTATTGCCTTTAGAGGCTGTTTGCTACGCTCATAAATGTAGGCTAAATCTTGTAATGATTTTTCAATATCGTTATTATTTGAAACTAAATTGATTAACTGTTCGTAGGTCGCTGCTGCTGCTGGATAATCAAACCAATCCAAATGAACCTTTGCAATAGTTTTTAGCGTATCGACTTCACCTGCAACATCCGAATTTCTGCGGAAAATTATCAAAACTTGGTTGTAAGCTTCCACTGCTAAAGATGGCGAACGTACTTCTTGATAAGCTTCACCTAAAGCCTGCAATACCTGTAAATCTGCTGTATTCTGAGATTGAACCTGTTTTTGAATTTCTTGTAATCGCTGAGTAATATACCTTATTTGTAGGCGATTATTTTTAGTATAAGCAACTGCACCAACTCGCTGCAATGCTTGAATTTCTGCTAGTTTACCTAAGTAACGGCGCAAACGTAGTTCTCGATTCCAAGTAGAAAAAGCTCCATCGGTATCTCCAGCTTGCAGTTTTGCGACTGCTTCTTGATTAAGTTTATCCAAAGCCGCTTCTAAAGAACGCTTTTCTTCAGGACTCAAAGTTTGTTGCTTGGTACTTTGTGGTAACAGTGGGTCGGGTACAGTAATTTCCAAAGGAGAAGGTGGAAATTTTTTCGGTGGTAATGGTTTCTTTTCTTTGGCTAAAGTTAATGAAGTCCCAAGCAAACAAATTGTAATTGATGTAGTAATCAAAATACTAAAGCGCTGTATATTTATCATTTTCTTAGAATTGAGCATGGCAAATAACATATAGTAATTGTCAAAGCTATCAAATATTAACGTGACATTAGTGACGAACATCCGTTCTCCTAAGTTCTCCATCAATATTTTGGTGGGATTAAAAATTGACTTTTGGTTGCTCTTGATTTGGGAATTGCGCTAATTGCAGAAGAAATTATCAAACAATTAGCAGGAATCTCCTAAAACTCGTTAATCAAGTATATTCTCGGCAAAAATCAGAAACAATTATTTAAAATCATTACGTATAACTCCTAATGTAGCTACTTGAGTTGGTAATATACTTTTATCTAAAAAACTTACATCTAAAAGTATATATAATGTCCAACTCTACAGATATAGCTTCCCTCGCTCGCTGGATGGCTTCTGACTTCAGCAATCAAGAACAAGCTTTTGAAAATCCGCCCTTTTTCGCTCACATTCGGGTATGTATGCGACCTTTACCTGTAGAATTATTATCGGGAGTCAGCTTTTATGTCGAGCAAGCCTACGATTACATGCTTGATGACCCCTATCGGGTTGCGGTGAATAAATTAGTTGATGCAGGAGACCATATAGAAATTGAAAACTATAGAGTCAAAGATGCGGAAAAATTTTATGGTGCATCTCGTAATTTAGAACGTCTTCAGGCATTACAACCTTCAAGCTTAGAAAAACTACCTGGCTGCAACATGATTGTAGAATGGACTGGTCATAGCTTTAAAGGTGTAATACAACCCGGTAAAAGCTGTATTGTATTCCGTAAAGGTCAAAATACTTATCTTGACAGCGACTTTGAAATTGATGCAGAAAAATTTATCACTAGAGATAGAGGAAGAAATCCAGAAACCGACGAACAAGTTTGGGGTTCGGTTGCAGGACCATTTCAGTTTGTTCGCTGGGATAGCTTTGCCGATGAAGTAAAAGTTTGACAATTATTAATGATTAATTACCAATTTTCATTGGTCGGATGTGGATCATCAATCGTTAACCATTAACCATTAACAACTAACAAATAACAACTGTCAATACCCATTCGCAGCTAACTCTACAGCGTGAAAATAAGGAACTCGTTCAACCCAACTTTCCCAAGTTCCATTAGGGTAAAGCTTCATTAAGCGAAATCCTGGTGACTTTTGGTCAAGAGCAAATTTTTTGCTTTTTGGTTGAAATTGAATGCAGGTTGAAGGAGTTCCTAAATAATCAACACCATGTCGTTGGGTATAAAATTCTTGATGTATGTGACCAAACAGCACCAATCTAACTTGCGGATACTTATCCAAAACTGTAAAAAAATCTTCAGAGTTTCGCAGACTACTGTTGTCCAACCAGCGAGAATTTACATTAAAGGGAGGATGGTGAAGTGCTATTACAGTTGGCTTATCACCTGTCATAGCTAATTGTGAATCTAACCACTCTAAAGTTTCTTCACGTAGATAGCCATGCACCTTACCAGCAATCGAAGAATCTAGTAGAATAAAATTCCATCCCCCGCGCTCAAAACATTTACGACGAGAAACCAGCCCTAAATTTAACACTTCATTCATTACGATGGAATCATCATGATTCCCCGGAAGCCAATAACTAGGAAGAAATAGCGGACTCAGCAAATTTTGTAAATTACCATAAGATTGGGATGTACTGTCACCCGATAAGTCTCCTGTTAACAAGAGCAAATCAAGCTCGTCTCGCATCTTTTTCAAACGCTCGATGACTGCATTAAAAGACTCTGCTGTAGGCATTCCCAACAGTTGTTGCTGCTCCGAGGCAAATAGATGCATATCCGTTACCTGGGCAATAGTTATCGGATAAACTTCTTTCATGTTTGGTGATACCAATCTAATATAAGTCTTAATATCCAATTCTCCTTTATAGCCATAACTTAAAAGATGTGATGGTAATTAATACTTCCTTGGTAGCATATTCATACTGTTAATTCTTCGATATTTTCTAGGTTACGCATATTTACTAGTCCGTTCATTTTTTAAGTGAAAACCGAAATCAATGTTTTATATCTTATACTCAAATGAGCAATATTTATGTTTTTCATCTGTCTTAAGGCATAAAATTTGCGTTTTTTATTTTATGATACTTACAAACAAAAAAAGTATAAATACTGTTTTTACAGAGAAAAATATGTATTATACGTAACAAAAAATCCTAGCACAGATATGATGTAATGTAATGGGTAGACATATACAAAAAATATGATGAAGATTTAGTACATATTTGCACTTAACCTTACGGGTAAACTGCAATTTAAAATAGACATCTTCAAAAAATAGTATTCGTTCCTGTTTGGATGTGAGATTGGCTGAGTCCTGCATTCTTGAGAGCGCTTCAAATACAGCTGCAAGCTTTGTAGATAAGGCAAAAATAGCAACAAAACTTCATTGATGGCTCTAAAAATCTTAGTATATGAGCAACACAAAGTTAGAGCGCATCCGTCGAAAGGGCATTAATTAGGGTTTGCTGAAAAAGTTTTTTTGGCAAGGGCAGGGGGCAGGGAGCAGGGGGAAACAAGATTGTATTTCCTCACAAGTTGAATAAAAGTGCAAATATTCTAAGCCAGCAGGTATGATAAGCTTGCACTTGGAACAGAGGAAAAGCCTTAAAACCCTTATGTGTAGCTAATAATTGAGATGAGGCAAGCCCTAATTACGTAGCTTGCGTCGCCGTTAGCGGAGCGTATCCGTACCGAAGGTCGTCCCGGAGGGACTTAAGGACATAGGCGATATTACGAATTACGAATTATGCTCGCGGTACATTTCAAAGTCTCTGCACTAAATGCCGCAATTTTTGTTCTCTATCTTTACTCAATATGGCTTCTAACCAAGCCTTAATAATATGTGGAGCAGCCATTAAAGCACTGAGATGTAAACGCCATTTATTCCAAGAAGTTATTGCTCTGGTTAATGGAAAAACGTGCCAAAAACGATTAATAGAACATACAACTCCATCACCATTACAAGTTACTTCATGCCACCATCCAGCAGGAATAAACAGAATATCACCTTGCTTGAGAATTACTTCGTAACGATGGGAAAGTGCCTGTTTAAATTTAGGAAATTTTACGAAATCTGGATTTTCTGGATATACCTTAGAGTAGCTAGCCCTTATTTTCAGACCGTTACGCAAACATTTCAATAATGATATTGGATAAAGATTATAGATTTGTGATGGTGGAAATAGTACAACTCGCTTTACACCATACATCTGTATTAAGGTACCATCCATAGGGTCGTAATGCAAAGGAGCCGTATGATTTCCAGGAGCTACCCACAAATTTAAGCTGGTAGCTGGCATTTTGAAACCTAATTTTGCCTCGGCTTCTATTAATTTTACACTATTAGCAAGTGGCGTGTTTTTCAAAGCGCATCTACCCAGATAAATATCCTGATTATGAGCTTCCTTGGAAGATAGTAAATCAACATATTCGTTGAAAGAGAGGCTACGGGATTCAACACCACTACCGATGTCATTCCATAAATGCTTCTCTTGTTTAAATCTTTTCCAACCATTTACACGAAATGGAAATTTTTGATTTCCTAAATTTTCACACAGAAAATCTAAATCCCAGCTATTCATGGAATTTAATAGACCAGTAATTACTACCGGAACACCATTTTTTCGATATTTTCGAGCAAAAATTCTTGAGTTTAAATTTTTACCATCTATTCTTTGAATCTGTTTTAGCGAATTAATTGATTTATATAAATGCTCTTCTTTTGAGGTTGTCTTCATTCTTTTGTTCGGGTAAGTGAAATGAAATAAAGTACACGGAGAGTTTTATTCGCCTTCTTCTTGCAAATAAAATTAAACATCTATAATTAAGTTACCAACAATAGAGCATGTCGGTTGGGGTCTTTAATTAAAAAACCTTTGCTATAACGATAGTCATCGGGAAGATGAGCTTGAACTTGACCTAAATTAAGAATACTTCCAGTTACTTCCATCCCAAATAAATCTCGATAAAATTTTAAACTTTCTTCTGTATTCGCAAAACTAATTGCGCTATTGTCAATACCCAAAATAAATCATTGCTTTTTTGCTGCCATTTTGCTTTACCTTTACCTTGGAGAAACCAGATTAATTCTAAACTGTGACGGTCAAGTTCTCTAAACTTAAAAGCCCGAACTCCAGCAGCGAGCTTGTTATCAGCAGGTATTCGATGGAGCAAGTGTCTTCTTGACAATAAAATAAACTACTTCCTATTCGAGTTACCGCTTTGTGACTAAGCTTTTTATTTCACACCACTTTCTGCACACAACTGAATCATATAAGCAACTATACCCGTCCACCCTGTCTGATGAGAAGCACCCAAACCCGCACCGTTATCACCGTGAAAATATTCGTGGAAGTATATATAATCACGCCAATTAGGGTCATTTTGAAATTTTTCGATTCCTCCAAATACCGGACGTTTACCCGATTCATCTCTCAGAAAAATATTGGTCATTCGCTGTGATAATTCAAAAATGATTTCTGATAGATTTTTATAGTTACCAGAACCAGTCGGAAATTCAACTTTAAAATCATCTCCCAAATATTCGTAGAAATTCTGCAAAGCTTCTAGTAATAAATAATTAATCGGAAACCAAATTGGACCTCTCCAATTTGAGTTACCACCAAACATTCCCGAAGTTGATTCTGCTGGTTGATAATCTACTCGGTGTTCGTTACCATTAACGTTAATTACAAAAGGATTTTGCTTATGATATTTAGAAACCGAACGAATACCGTAGTTACTTAAAAATTCGGTTTCATCAAACATATAAGAAAGTAATCTCTGGAGTTTATTCGGTTTACCGTCATTTCTAGGAGTAGCGTAACATAAAGCCAAAAGTCTTTTTGCTCCCATACCTTCTGTCACCATACAAGCAACATTCTTTTTTAAATCGGGACGATTATCGACAAACCACTCCAAACGTTTTTTAAATCCCGGTAGTTTTTTAATAGTTTCTGGTTCGAGAACGTTAACCCCCAACAAAGGAATTAATCCGACTAAAGAACGTACTTTTAATAAACATCTACCACCATCGGGAAAATTAATTGCATCGTAATAAAAACCATCATCTTCATCCCACAAAGATAAGTCATCACCGAAATCATTCATTGCATCAGCGATATACAGAAAATGTTCAAAAAACTTACTAGCAACATCTTCATAAGGTGGACGTTCTTGCGCTAATTCTAAAGCAATATGTAGCATTCCCAAACTGTACATACCCATCCAGCTCGTAGCATCTGCTTGTTCTAAATGTCCTCCCGTGGGTAGTTCCGAACTGCGGTCAAAAACTCCAATATTATCTAAACCTAAAAAACCACCTTGAAAAATATTTTTACCTTGAGCATCTTCACGGTTCACCCACCAGGTAAAATTAAGCAATAATTTTTGAAAAATTCGCTCTAAAAATTCTGTATCTTTTCGTCCCCAAAACTTCTGTTCTATAGTATAAATTTGCCATGCAGCCCAAGCCTGTACTGGTGGATTAACGTCACTAAAAGCCCATTCATAAGCGGG
This sequence comes from Cyanobacteria bacterium J06621_15, assembly GCA_038525335.1. GTDB lineage: Bacteria > Cyanobacteriota > Cyanobacteriia > Cyanobacteriales > Nostocaceae > Rivularia. The sequence continues at coordinate 23,680 of JBCBHT010000077.1, forward strand.
TATTTGTCCGTTAGGATGCATATACCATTCGCGAGTTAATCTTGAAAGCTGTAGTTTAGCAAAGTCGGGGTCGAGTACTGCTAAAGGTATCAAATGAAAAGCTAAATCCCAAGCAGCATACCAAGGATATTCCCACTTATCGGGCATGGAAATAATATCATCATTAAATAAGTGTTTCCATTCCGAATTTCTCGCATTTTTACGGGATTCTGGAGGATTTAAATGATTGGGGTCTCCTTGTAACCAATCTTCAATTACATAATAATAAAACTGTTTTGTCCACAACATCCCCGCAAAAGCTTGTCGCTGTATTCTGCGCTGGTCTTCTGATATTTCATGGGGATTAATCCAATGATAAAATTCATCGGCTTCTTGTTTTCTTTGATTAAAAATATTCTCAAATTCAGCAAAAGGTTGTTGTAAAGAATTGGAATTACAGAATCTTAATTCTATAGTGCGACTTTCTCCGGGTGGAATAGATAATTGATAATATGCGGAAAATTTGGTTCCAACTTTATCTGGATTCACAGTATTTTTATCACCATTAACTACATAGTTATTAATCCCATCTTTGACGTAGGTCGAATCATTTTCTTTACCAAATAATAACTTATTATTAGTTTCGTTTTCTGTAAATAACAATTCTTGAGGATTATTGCAATACAGCCACCTTTTTCCCAAACTAGAATGCGATGCTTCAATAATGCTGTAAGAATCTTTTTGGGAATAAACTTTTAGCTGTGGCTTTTGAATATCATCGCACCAAGACCAAGTATTGCGAAACCACAATGTAGGTAATACATGTAAAGGTTTTTCTTTGTCACCGCGATTATATGCTGTTACCTGAATTAAAATATCTTCGTCTGTTTTTTTCGCGTATTCGATAAAAATATCAAAATATTTATCTTCTTCAAAAATACCCGTATCTAATAATTCATATTCCGGTTCTGCAAAACCCCGTCTTTGATTTTCTTCTACCAAGTCAGCATAAGGATATTCACCTTGAGGATACTTGTATAAATATTTCATATAAGAATGAGTCGGAGTATTATCCAGATAAAAATAATACTCTTTCACATCTTCCCCGTGATTCCCTTGAGAACCACTTAAACCAAACATCTTTTCCTTGATAATCGGGTCAGCTTCGTTCCAAAAAGCCAGAGCAAAACAAAGACGCTGGTGGTTATCGCAGATACCTGCAATACCGTCTTCCCCCCAACGATAGGCTCTATGTAAAGATTGCTGATGAGAAAAATAATCCCAAGCAGAACCATCTTCGCTATAGTCTTCTCTAACCGTACCCCACTGTCGTTCGCTGACATAGGGACCCCAGCGAGTCCAATATGCTTTACGTTCGCGGTTTTCTTCTAGTCTTTTTGCTTCAGCAGTCATGACTTTTGCTCCAAATATCAATTAAGCAGTGATGGAAAGTTGACGATTAGACGATTACGAATGTTTGCATCGTAATTTTGCTTGTTGGATAATCAGAACTAAATTCTCTAAGTAGATTCTTCAATCATATTGTCGGGACTCCAGTAACCTTTTAAATTAATAATTTTTCCGTCACTATTAAACTTAGGACTTACGCAAAGCAAAATAGTCATTGCGAGCGGAACGTTAGCGCAGCGTCTCCCGAAGGGAGATAGTGAAGCGAAGCATTCACCCGCAGGGTGCGGATCATCCCAGCATTTCGCGAGATTACTATGTCCTGTCGGACACGCTCCGCTAACGCTGTCGCTCGTAATGACGCAGTTACGTTATTTTTGCGTAAGTCCTTAAACTTAAAAACGTTAATTCCCTCAAAGCGAACTTTTTTAGCTTCTTTTGTTATTGCTCGTCCCGTCCAACGAGCAGCAGCTTCATTACCCACAACATGAATAAACTCTTCATGTAATCCTACGGTTTCAAACCCAGCCATAAATTTTTTACCGAATTCTAATATTTTTGCTGGGTCATTGTTGATGAGTGGTGTACCAACTGGATCTTCAAAAACTGCGTTATCAGCAAAGCGGTCTGCCCATTTATAAGCGTCTCCACTCCGGGTTGCTTCAAAGTACTGAGCTACAGATTGACGGATTAATTCGGAATCAGTAGTTGTGTTCGTCATATATAGAATATCCTATTTACTCGTACTAACTTTTCCAAAGATTCAATCGAATACGTCCACCATCTACGAGTAAATCCTCACCCGCAATATAAGAAGCATCGTCGCTAGCAAGAAATAGAACTACCTTGGCAATTTCTTCTGGTTCCCCAAGTCTACCCATTGGAATTTGCTGCATAATTGCTTCGCTCGCATCACCAAGCGCTTCGTCTGACATTTCAGTAGCAATTACACCAGGACTTATAGCGTTTACACGGATATCGCGTAGAAGCAATAAGGTTGAAAGCGAGCGTGCCATTTGACTCACTGCCGCTTTAGTTGCAGCATAGACTGTCATATCTGGTAATCCTTGGTACTGCGTTAGCGAAGCATTCAAGACAATAGCACCACCGTCATTCAT
>JBCBHT010000078.1:0-26030 GCA_038525335.1 Cyanobacteria bacterium J06621_15
CATGTAAGCCGGAGGCTTTCTCGCAGAGTACAACTAACGTTAGCGTTCACGAAGTGAGTCGTTAGACTAAGCGTCTCCGTTAGCGCAGCGTGTCCGCTAGGACATAGGAGATACCCAAAGAGAGGTTCCCTCCGTTGTAGGAACTGGCGTTGGGGTGTCGGTTCCCGTCCCCAAAACGCATCCTCGACGGAGTTATGAATTATCAGTTAAAGAATAATAACAAATAATACAAAACTCTTAACTCAACTCGTAACTAATTTATTTTCCTTTCTTGCGTCCTGCTGTTGGGTCTACAGGCTCTAACTCACTGAATCTAAAGGTAATTAATTTATCCCAATTGCCACCTTCAAACAGTACAGCTACTTTACCATCGCTGACTCTTTGTACAAGTCCTTCAAAGCGATAATAAGTATCTGCGGGATTTTTGACGCGAACGGTTGCTCCAGGCAAAATCATGATTCTTTCTCTTTATTGCTAATAATCAATTACCAATTATCAATTATCAATGATTAATTATCGATACTCCAAGTAGTGAAAATTTTTCATTGATGATTGTTTGTTGAAGATCCACAGCCTGCGGGTGAAGGTTGATAAATGGTCATTAATACTTCTTCACGGGACGAAAGTTCGCTACCGATTCCACCAGTCCGATGGCGATAAAGTTAGCCAACATTGCTGAATTACCGTAACTCATAAATGGTAAGGGTATCCCTGCCACTGGTGCTAAACCTATAGTCATTCCAATATTAACAGCCATCTGGAAGACAATCATTGCCAAAACGCCGATTGCTATTAATGAGCCAAAATTATCTTTAGCTGTTAGAGCAACGTGGAGCAATCTTTGACAAATTAAACAAAATACCAGCAACAATACCAAACAGCCCATAAAACCGAATTCTTCGCCAACTGCCGAAAAAATAAAATCGGTATGCTGTTCGGGAACGAAATTTAGTTGAGTCATCGGACCGTGAAAAGGACCCCAACCAAACCATTTACCAGCACCAATGGCAATTCGAGATTGAATCAAGTGATAACCAGTTCCTAATGGATCTTGTTCCGGATTAAGAAATGAAGTGATTCTACCTTTTTGATATTCTTTGAGGACGTTATTCCAAGCAAAAATTCCTAATTCTCCGCCCAACAAATTCAAAGCTAAAGCCCCAATACCTCCCAAAGCAAATTTTTTACCGGGAAGCGTCATCCAACCTAGCAGTCCCATTCCAAAAGACCAAATCAATCCCAAAGGTGTAAAAAATATCCCTTCGACTAAAATGTATGGTTCGCTCCAAGGCCAAGATATACTAAATAAAATCGCTGCTACTACAGGAGAAATCAACAATATTAACCAACCTGGATTAGCGTTCGCCCAGTACAGCATTGCTATTACTATTGCACCAAATACCAAAGATGTTGCTAAGTCAGGCTGTAAAAATACTAACCCCCAGGGAACTGCCGTTACAGCCAAAGCTCTAAAGAAGTTAGGAAGAGTCGAAGCTGTGCGCTTGTTCAACAGTGCAGCCAAAGTAATAATCGCTCCTATCTTGGCAAATTCTGACGGCTGGACGTTGAAGCTACCAATACTAATCCACCGCTGTGCCCCTTTAGCACTAACCCCAATTGCCATTACTGCTATCAAACTGGCATTAGTCAGTGCAAAAGTAATCCAGTGCCACTGCCGTAAATTTTCGTAACGGATGCGGGCTATTAATAATGCTAGTAAAAAGCCAATAGTTGCCATTGATAAATGTGATACCCACTTACCTTGTCCCTGGTTGATTTCTGTACTCAGAATCATAAAGCCACCAAACAGACTGACGACTATTGGTAGTAAAAACAGTAGTAAATCTACTTGATGCCAGGGCTTAAATAATGACTGCCAGCGATTTCTGTTTCTTGAGTAGCGTGACTTTTTTAGTAACATCGGGTTTCGTTGGTACCTGAAATTTTAAATACGGACAGAAAAGTAAAAGTAAAGTATTAGTCCTTTAATGTTTATTCTCAGTACTCAGCCCGCTACCCAGACAGAAATATATAGAATTTTTATGTGAGAGCTGCGACTGATACTTTTCCTGCGATTGATAAAGAAATTTCTTTTAAAGCTTTTGCTGATGCTGAATCTGGGTCGGCTACAACTGTAGGTATACCCTTGTCTCCACCAACTCTTGTAGATATTTCCAATGGAACGCACCCCAATAAAGGAATTCCTAATTCGGCAGCAGTTTTTGAGCCACCGCCGGAACCGAAAATATCATACTGTTTTTCTGGCATATCTGGGGGTATAAAATAACTCATATTTTCAATAATTCCCAGAACTGGTACTTTTAATTGTTGAAACATCCGCAAGCCTTTACGAGAATCTAACAAAGCTACGTTTTGTGGTGTAGTTACTATCACAGCACCTGCGAGGGGTACTGCTTGTGTCAATGTTAACTGAGCATCGCCGGTTCCCGGAGGCATATCTACGATTAAGTAATCTAATTCACCCCACTCGACTTGATAGAGAAATTGACGAATCACTCCGTTTAACATCGGACCGCGCCAAATTACGGGTTGGTCTCGGTCGATGAGAAAACCCATGGAAACTAATTTGACTCCATGATTGAAAGCAGGTTCGAGAATTTCGCCGCTTGAACCTTGACGCACGTTGATTTGAGCGGACTCAAGCCCTAACATTGTTGGGTCGTTAGGACCGTAAATATCCGCATCGAGCAAGCCTATTTTTGCTCCTGTCTGAGCCAAAGCTACTGCAATATTTACCGCAACCGTACTTTTACCCACACCACCTTTACCGCTTGAAACAGCAATAATATTCTTGATTCCAGGTACACCATTACGGTCGGGTAAGCTTTTTGACTGAGGGGTTTCTGCCGTAACTTCTACCGATACATCAGTAACACCCGGAAGTTTTCTCACAGCTTTTTGACAATCTTCAACGATAAATTCTCGTAAAGGGCAAGCAGGTGTAGTCAAAACCAAAGTGAAGCTAACTTTCCCATCTGCAATTTTGACATTGCGAATCATATTCAGTTCCACCAGGCTTTTCCGAAGCTCTGGGTCTTCAACCGGTCGTAATACTTCTAGAACCGAATTTGAGTCAAGAACATTTTGCATAGTATTTTCACCCTTTATGTTGAAAAAAAATTTTTGACAAAAAAATATTATCTAATTAATTTGGGCATTGGGGATAGGGAGAGTAATGAGTAATGAGTAATGAGTTGGGGATTGTAATAGTCCTTATTAGTTTTTGTAATAGAAGCCGAACAGTTGCTTTGATGTTTTGTTTTCCACAGGAAAAATTACCAATTACCAATTACCAATCCCCAATCCCCAATCCCCCAAATTAAAACAGTTCAGAGCCAAAAGTTGATTTCCTTTTTCTAGATACTGCTTTAATTGCGGCTTCTTCTACAGCTTCGATTAAAGCCCGTGCGACTCTATCGGCATAAGGACGAGAAAAAGACCAAACTAAGGGAGACAGCCAACCACGTAAAGTAACCGAATAAGACAAGCAACTACCGCAAACCGTAGACTCTATTTTGTAACTAATTCGTTCTTCTACTCCAGGAATTGCCATAATTCTCACGCTTAACAATTCTCTGGGATTAACGCGCTCGACAAAAATACGGATTGGAATCGGTGACAGACAGGTTACTACTTGATAAATCAATCCTGGTTTTGGGACTAATCCATTGGGTACATTAGTACTTTTGAATAATGGATGCCAGGAAACATCTGCCAAATCAACAACTTTATGCCATATTTCATCCACAGAAGCAGAACTAATTTCGCGATAACTTCGCACTAAAGAAACGCAAACTTTACGACGCTTGCGGTTGATAAATTTAGATAGCCAATCTTGCATTCTCTTTATCCTCCTGGCTACACACTTCCTTGAGTTACTTGGACTTCTTAATGGGTTATTTTGACTTCTTCCCATATTATTTGTTCGAGACATATATTAAATCTTTACTTTATAGCCCTTTCAGATGAAGAACGCTAGTTACGTTGAGTAGGTCGGTGTTGAAAATCGTAATTAAGAGAAAAAAGGGAGTAAGGAGTAAGAATTAAAGACTCATTTACCTGAATGTGAAATAACCCCGGTTTGTTCTTGCCGACTTACTTATTAATTGCTTAATCGAGTACTTAGCTGGAGATAAAGGTAATCATAGATATTTTCAATACATTAAGCGATACATTAAGGAATTAACCAATATATTCTTTCTTTAAGAGAAAATGCTTACAGGCGTGATTTTACTGCTTGTTGATTTGATTGATTTGATTAAAGTTAAAGTCACGACGGCAGTAAACTCTCCAAATTAATGGCTTCTACAAGTTATTTTTACAGAATTTAGTCTTGGAACTGGGGTATTTGCATAAAAAAGTTGCAAAAAGTTAACCAAATTAAAAGCCTATACCTATTTGAGGGAGAATAACTTTATTCACCTTACCGGGAAATTATGCGGATTATTTATATTTCATCCTATGACTCTGGGTAAAACCGGAAGCAGTGGGATTTAAAGTGCCGAATATTTCTTAAGGGAAAAGTAAAAAACGTTATTTATATCTAGAAATTTATGTTGACATCGCCAACTTCCCCGAAATCACCTTCTTCCCAATCTTTGCCTCCATCTGATGCTAAAGCTAGAGTCAGTGAATTTATGAAGCAGTTACAAGATGAGATTTCTCAATCTTTGGCTGAACTTGATGGCATGGGACAATTTCAAGAAGATAGTTGGGAACGTCCTGAAGGTGGTGGTGGCCGTTCGCGAGTTTTACGTGAGGGTGCAATCTTTGAACAAGGTGGTGTAAATTTTTCTGAAGTTTGGGGTTCTAATTTACCACCTTCTATTTTGGCTAACCGTCCGGAAGCTGCGGGACACAAGTTTTATGCTACGGGAACTTCTATGGTGCTACACCCACGCAATCCTTATGTTCCTACAGTTCATTTAAATTATCGCTACTTTGAAGCTGGACCGGTTTGGTGGTTCGGTGGTGGAGCGGATATGACCCCTTATTATCCTTTTGCTGAAGATGCAACTCATTTTCATCAAACTTTTAAGCAGGCTTGTGATAATCACCACCAAGAATATTATCCGGTGTTTAAACGCTGGTGCGATGAATATTTCTACCTCAAGCATCGTCAAGAAACAAGAGGTGTCGGAGGTTTATTTTTCGATTATCAAGATGGAACAGGTGCTTTGTACCGCGGACCTCATGCAGAAAAAGCTGCGGCTGAATACAGCAATAAAATAGGCGAATTACCCGCTCGTAGTTGGGAAGAAATATTTGCCTTTGTTCAAGAATGTGGTCAGGCATTTTTACCAGCTTACCTACCTATCGTTGAGAAAAGAAATCCGATGGAATATGGCGATCGCCAGCGAGATTTTCAACTATACCGTCGGGGTCGGTATGTAGAATTTAATTTGGTTTACGACCGAGGTACGATTTTTGGCTTACAAACTAATGGACGTACTGAGTCAATTTTGATGTCATTACCACCTTTAGTACGATGGCAGTATGGGTATAACCCAGAACCTGGCTCTCCAGAAGCCCAACTGTACGAAATCTTCCTCAAGCCCCAAGATTGGGTAAACTGGAACCAGAGACATACTTAAATAATGTGAGTTAAACTACTAAATATACCGTTTTTGCAAGGTGACATTTAAGGCTGTAGCTTGTTATTCTTTAGCTACAGCATTAATCAATTTTGTTACTGATGATTTTCCCTATATTTATGTATAAGGAAATGTGATAGTAGCAACATATTATCGTTATCAATTTCACCAGTTGTTTGCAGAAATAGCTGTATCTAATTTAGTTAGTTTGAAGAGTGCTAGGGGAAAATTTTGTGATTCATATTGAACAAAAAAGTTATACAACTCAGGAAGGAAATACGGTTATTGTTTTATCACCTACTGGTCGTTTAGACATTACCACAGCTTGGCAGTTTCGTTTGAAGCTTCAAGAATGTATTTCTAAACTCAGTCCTCACGTAGTTGTAAATTTAGGTCAGGTAAACTTTATTGATAGTTCCGGTCTTACTTCTTTAGTTGCTGGAATGCGTGATGCGGATAAAGTAAAAGGTAGCTTCCGCATTTGCAATGTACATCCAGAAGCAAAACTAGTGTTTGAAGTAACGATGATGGATACCGTATTTGAAATTTTTGAAACTGAAGAGGAAGCTTTAGAAGGTGTACCTCGCAGTATTGCTAGCTGAAAATTGTTAGTTGTTAGTTGTTAGTTGTTAGTTGTTCAATTAAACACCCAAGATTATTATTCACCATTTTTATTTGAGTGAATATGGATTAGCCTTTTAACATTGAAGGCTTTTCAAAATAAATATTTATAATCTGTTTTCTTTTTATTTCATATTCTTGAGTACTCCCGACTCATAACTCCTAACTCCTAACTTTCTTAATACTGCTGAATTTTAGTGTAACGGTAGGGACCTAGAATTGCTCCCCAAGTTGCTTTTCGGGTTTCTACATCTATTCCTTTGTCATAGCTGAAAAATTCTTTTTGGGTTGCTTCAAATCCTAAAGAAACTTCTACAGTATTACCTGCGTAATCAAAGGTACAGCGAGTATCTGGTATCGGTTTTGCTGTAAATTTGTATTGATTTGGAGATATAATTTCAGTATTTCCCATTAGAGCGCATCCCGGCAATATATCCAGTTGTTCGGGTGTTAAACTATTAAGTAATGTGTAATTTACTCCTGCACCTCGCCATGCAGCTGGGTCTTTAAACATGTAAAATTGGACTTTAAATTCCGCTTGACTTGTCAAAGCAGTTATTCTCAATATTCGTTGACGATAAGGCTTTTCCATGTTCAGCACATTCGCTTGTTCGGCAAATAGCGTTATGCTGTCTTCCTGAAACAAAGCTACAGGTCTTTGCCACATTCTTAAATTGACGTACCAAGAGGGTTCTGAAATAGCTTGCTGTTTATTTTCAAATTCACCAGCGAGGTATTCAGCAATGGTGTTTAAGCTTGGTGGAGAACTCATAAAAATAAATTAAATATAAAAAATATTAAACTATTATAAGTATGGGTGATTTGTATAGGGTGCATAGATTGTGCTACCTATCACCATACCTAAAATACGGCTGTAATTGTCTTATTGCAGCTTAAAGCAGTTGTTTTTTTTAACTGTAATTGCTTCTGGGCAACCGAGGATGTATTTAAGTTCCGTCGTAATCGGACATAGATATTACTTGGCAAAGTCGCCTACAAGCGCGAGAATAAGTTTACATTACCCTTAAATTTCATAAAAATTTCTTCGTGAATAACGTCCGTACTGTTTCTGAAACAAAAAGAACTTTCTACAGTCTTCACACCCGTCCAATCAATACGATTTATCGTCGGGTTGTAGAAGAGTTAATGGTAGAAATGCACTTATTGGGTGTAAATGCCGATTTTAAGTATGACCCAATTTATGCTTTGGGTGTTGTAACTACTTTTGACCGATTTATGGAGGGTTACAAACCCGACGAAGACAAAGAATCGATTTACAATGCTTTGATTAAGTCTGTAGAAGAAGACCCACAAAAATATAAACAAGATGCTCAACGGTTAAAGGAATTAGCTAAAAATCTATCTGGAAAAGATGTAGTTAACAATTTAAGCCAGAAGCGTTTAGGTAACGATTCTGACTTACAAGGATTATTAGAAAGTATTGCGAATAATTCTTCATTTAAATATAGTCGTTTATTTGCCATCGGTTTATATACTTTATTAGAAACGTCAGACCCAGAAATGGTTAAAGACGAAAAAGCTCGTAATGAAGCTTTGAAAACTATTGCCAACAGCTTGAATTTATCAGAAGATAAATTGAGCAAAGATTTGGACTTGTACCGCTCTAATTTAGATAAAATGGCGCAAGCTGCAATAGTAATGGCAGATATGATTGCAGCAGACCGTAAAAGACGCGAGCAACGCGCTCAGAAAAGTGATACAAAAGTTGCACCTCCGAGCCAAGAATAACCCTTTGGATTTTGGATTTGGGATTTTATATTTTAGGTAATCCAAAATACCCAAATCTGAAAATCTTCGATTTAAAGCATAAAATCTGAAATTAGTAAGCCTTCTGTTAAAAGAAGAGAATAATCTAAAATATAGAATCTAAAATCTAAAATCGAGCAGACTAAAACAGTCAATTCTTTATTAACAAGTTAGGAGTGATAAATCGCATGATTTATCTCCTAACTTTTAATCGCGGATTATCCTAAAACTTTAAAGATAAAACCGCTAACAATTGACAATGTAAGCGCTCCCATTATTGCGCTCCAAATTCCGTGACGTAGACGAAAACCCTGAACTAGATAAGCTGCAAGACCAAAACAAATAACAGACGTAATAAAGCTAAATAAGCCTTGAAATAAAGTCAGCGTCAAAACATTTGGGATTGCAAACAATATTCCAAGAATTGGTCTGAATAATACATTAATCAGACCTAAAACAGCCGCTGATAAAAAGCTTTTATTCAAAGAATCAACTTCTACACCTATCAAGGGGATTTTGCTAATAATTAGAAAACTAATAGCCGTAACTAACCAAGCAACCAAAAGCGATACGATATTCATTTGAGAAATTTTGATGAAGAATAGGGTTGAACATCAAATTTTAAAGTTTGAAGGTTAAAAGCAGTTAAATGTAATTTTTAGATATAAGTAATGAGTAAATTTGATAAGTAGTTTATTACACATATAAAAGTATGTATTATTAATTTAGTTTGTTGTCAATTAACTAACTATTTAATTTCTTATAAACAATTAATTAATAATTAACCTGTAATTAAATTGAATCATTTAATTAATAATTAAATACATAATTTCTATTTCAATTAAAACTTACTCATTACTCATTACTCATTACTCATTACTCACTACTTATTACTCGCTACTTTTGATTAAGGGCTGGGATTCGTTGGAGCGGGTGCAGCAGGTGCAGTTGCTGGGGGTGCTGCTGGTTGTGTCGGAGCAGATGCTGGGGGAACTGTGGTGGTAGGATTGCCACTACTAGGACTCCTAGGGGAAATTCCTTGCTGGTTTTGTGGTTGATTGGGAATGCTAGGAAGAGGAATTTGAGTGCTACCAGGAGGTAAGTTAAGGTTAGGACTATTTTGGGGTAAGTTGGGAGACAGTGGCGAATTTGGCAAAGGAATAGTCCCATCAGGATTAATTCCTGGATTAAGGGGTGAATTAGGAATTGGCTGCAATGGATTTGGATTTGCTGGCTGTTCCTCCGAACCAGGTATTATTGCTAGAGAAACTCTGTCACCACCAACTTGTCGTAACAAATCTAATATTTCAATCACGTCATTATAAGTTGCCGAACGTGAAGCATATAGAACTAAAGTACCTTTGGGATTTTGTTCTAAATAATTCTTTAAAATACCTCCTAATTGTTCTCGCTGTACTGGGTTTTTTTCTACATAAATTTGACCAACTGCATCAATAGTTACTGGCAAAATTTCCCGTTGTGTATCTGGTTGTACGCTAGATGTCGCGGTGTTAGCTTGTGGTAAATCGATGTTAATTGACTGTTGACGGGTAAATTGTAACGATGCCAAAATAAAGAATACTAGAATGCAAAAGACAACATCGATTAACGGAATAATTTGGATTTGAACTTCTTCGTTTGGGTTATTTAGGTTTATTTTCATTGGCTAATAGAAATCGATTTTAAGTAGAGAACTACTAAGTGCGAGCCAGCCATAAAGAAACAAACACGACGTTATAAATGGCTAGATTTACGCAGTGTGTGTGGAGCGTGTATTTTCACTTATAAATAGTAAGCAACTACTTATTTTCAGATTCTGGTGATTCTGGTGATTCTGGTGATTCTGCTTCAGATTCTGTTGTTTGAGGAGGTTCAGAAAACTTGTTTTTACCTCTCTTACGCGGGCTTCTAAAATTTTCCTGTTTGGTATCTTTATCCCCTACAATTACTTCAGATAAAGCTTTGCGAGCAGGTCTAACATTGGTATCAGTAGGAGGAAATTGACGATAAAGTAACTCCATCTCATTCCCAGACTGACGAAAAATTTTGACCTGATTAACCAGCAGACCTTGAAACCATCGATAAAATATTAAGGTGAAAATCGCAACCACTAACCCTGCTGCGGTGCTGTATAGTGATTCCCCAATACCAGTAGTGACTCCTGCACTAGCTTCCGTACCTAAATCCGAAATTTTGATTGATTCAAGAGATTGAATCAAACCCCAAACCGTACCAAATAATCCTAGTAAAGGTGCAACAGTAATTACCAACTCTAAAACTTTTTCTCCCCGACGCATCAAAGCTAGCTCATTTTCTGCTGTTGATTCTAGAGCCAACCTGAAAGTTTCGGGGTCTCTTCTTGGTAGACTCAAAGGCGCATAAAGAAATCTACCGATGGGTTGACGGTCTGCACGTTCTGCGATTTCCGTAGCTAATCCCCAGTCATCACGAGCTGCATCTAATACGCGGTCAACAATTTTTCTTTCTTGAGTTAAAATTCTCAACCAGAACCATATCCGCTCGAAAATTACGCTCAAAGATAAAATCGAGAAAAACAGCAAAGGCCACACTACAGGACCTATCTTGCGTACAATATCTTCAATATTCATAGCTTATTGTCTCCTCCGTTCATCCTCAACCGAATGTTTCACACCACTTTAATTTTAGAGATTAATGCACAAGTTCTGCATTTTTGTGAACTATCCTCTATTGGAGTTTTGCCAAACTTAATGAAGTTGGTAGCATATTCCATACCATAATAGGGCGGTTATTCCCACAGGAAGTTTAGGTCATATTTTGTCAAAATTAAAGGTATGTTGAGGTTAAAAATATGAATTTCTCAATTCAATCAGTTTACGAATGGTATCGTGGTTTGATTCGTAATCCCAAATACCGTTGGTGGGTTCTTTTGGGTACTCTTGTATACTTTGTTAGTCCCGTTGATGTAATTCCCGACATTTTTCCAATTGTGGGACAGGTCGATGATGTTTTTGTATTAACCTTATTAGTCAGCGAATTCTCACAGCTGCTTATCGAAGGTTTTAAAGCACGTAGGGGAGTCACGGATTCAGAAGCAGCAGCTAATACTTCTGAAAATGCTAATACAAGTAAAGGCACTATTGATGTTGATGCTGTTCCTTTAAAATAGTGTCTGTAGCGAAATAAAAGAGAATAAAACTACTAAACCTAAACCTCCTTTTTCTGCTTGCTAATGCGCCGAGAAAGGGGGATATTTTATCAGTTATCAGTTATCAGTGAACAGTTAACCTGTGATGAAAAAGCTTCCTGTTATCGGATTGATTCCTGCTGGTGGAAAGGCTACGCGGATTTCTCCTTTACCTTTGAGTAAGGAATTATATCCGGTTGGTTTCCGAGTTGATGGTGATATTAAGGTCAATAATTTAAATAATAATCAAAATAATAATCCAAACAATTTACGTCCTAAAGTTGTTTCTCACTATTTGCTTGAAAAAATGAGAAATGCGGGTATTGATAAAGCTTATTTTATTTTGCGTTCGGGGAAGTGGGATATTCCAGCTTATTTCGGTGGTGGTGAAATGCTTTCGATGAGTTTGGGATATCTAATTATGGATTTACCTTATGGAGTTCCTTTTACTTTGGATAGTGCTTATCCTTTTGTAAAAGATGCTGTAATAGCTTTAGGTTTTCCAGATATTTTGTTTGAACCAAAAGACGCTTACTCAAAAATATTAAAAAAATTAAATAGCAATAATGCTGATGTGGTTTTGGGATTGTTTCCTACTGATAAACCCCAAAAAGCAGGTATGGTTGATTTTGATAATGATGGTAAAGTGATTTCAATTATTGAAAAGCCACCTCAGTCGAATTTACGTTTTATGTGGGGAATTGCTGTTTGGAAACCTGAGTTTACTGAGTTTCTACACGAGTATTTGATTGGTATTAGAGAAGATATTAATTTAGCTAATTTACCGGAAATTCCGATTGGTAATGTAATTCAAGCTGCGATAAATAAAGGTTTACAAGTGAAAGCGGAAGCTTTTGAAAATGGTAGTTATTTGGATATTGGGACTCCAGATGATTTGATTAAAGCTGTGAAAGATTTTGCTGGTGATTTTGATTGATTAATGTTGGTCAACTCAGATTTTTTTAGAGCATAATTATTTATTTATTTTCAAGTTAGTGAATATAGATGTATTTGATAGTAGTTATAAGTAATTTTATATATTTGTTAAACAGTCTAAATACAACCACTATCTAAAGATAAGTAAATATTCTGTCGCAAGAATGAGAGGAGTGCTAATTAGATTTTGGTATTCTATATGTCATTTGCATTTGGAGATAGAATGCTGTGAAGCTGAGAACTAAGATTCTCGCTGGTTATGGTGTTATCCTTGCCTTAGTCATTCTTGTGGGTGCTTGGGGTGTAGCGAATCTTTGGCGTTTGGGACAAGCTAGCGAAGCGATTTTGCGGGAAAATTACCGCAGTATTCGCGCTGCTGATGGGATGGTGGAAGCTTTGGAGCGTCAGGATAGCGCTACTTTGATTTCTCTATCTGAAGGTAGTACAAACGGGATTGATTTGTTCGCGAATAATCAAGTTGAGTTTTTGCAGTGGTTATCGCGAGCTAAGGATAATATTACTATTAATGGCGAAGCTGAAATTTTAGCTAATTTAGAACAAAATTATCGAGATTATCTGAGTAGCGTGGCTCGATTTCGCTCTTTAGAAAGTCAATCTCAAACAGCAAGAAGTTTTTACAATCAATCGGTTTTACCGAAGTTTGAAGCAGTACGTCAAGGTTTGATAGAATTGCGAAATTTAAATCAGCAAACGATGGAAGTAGCTTCGCAACAAGCACAAGTAACTTCTAGAAATGCTATTGCATCAATGATTTTCGCTGGTTCTTCTGCTGCTGTTTTAGGATTAATTTTTAGTTTAATTCTTTCTAAGAACTTAACTAGTCCGTTGAAGAAAATTACTGAAGCGACTGAGGAAGTTGCTGGTGGTAATTATGATATAAATATTCCGGTACAATCTAACGACGAGTTGGGACATTTAGCGAAAGAAATTAATTCTATGAGTCAAAAGCTTAAGAATTTTCACGCTTTAAATGTGAATACTATTATTGCTCAAAAACAGCGTAATGAGGCAATTATTGATAGTATTTCCGACCCGATTATTGTAGTAGATGACCGCTGCAATATTATTGATATTAATCCGACGGCTGCAAGTTTATTTAATGCTAAACCCAAATTAGCTGAAGGAAGACATTATTTAGAAGTAGTTGAAGACCGGACTTTGTACAATCAAATTCAAGCTACTGCGGAATCTGGTGAGTCTTCACAATTAAATGCTGATGATGTTTTAACTTTAGAAAAAAATGGAGTCGAGTATTATTACCGCTATGTTGCTACTCCGGTAAAAACGGAAGATGGTAAAAGATTAGGTGTGGTTTTACTCTTGCAAGATGTAACTAAGTTTAAGCAAATCGACCAGTTAAAAAGCGATTTTGTCATGACTGCTTCACACGAGTTGCGAACTCCTTTGACGGGAATGTCAATGAGTATCGATTTACTTTTAGAAACTGCTCAGCAAAAGTTATCGGAACGAGAACAGGAATTATTACAAACTGCTTCTGAAGATGTAGAAAGATTGCGGAGTTTGGTTAATGATTTACTCGACCTTTCTAAGATTGAATCCGGTCGAATTGATATGGAAAGAGTTCCTATTAAAGCTAATTTTATTATCGATAAAGTAATATCATTATTTAAAGTTCAAACCCAAGAAAAAAATATTCAATTAAATAAAAAACTAACTGAAGAATTACCGGAGGTAAATGCAGATGCTAATAAAATTACTTGGGTATTAACAAATTTAGTCGCAAACGCTTTACGCTACGCAGAATCGCAAATTGAAATTGCAGCGACAAAACACGGTAACTCAATTTATTTTTCTGTAACCGACGACGGACCGGGAATTGACCCTGCATATCAAAGCAAAATTTTTGACAAGTTTGTCCAGGTTAAAACAAAGCAAGATATCGGTGGAAGCGGCTTGGGGTTATCTATATGTAAGGAGATTGTCAAAGCTCACGGTGGGATTATTTGGGTAGATTCCACAGTAGGTGAAGGTAGTAAATTTAGTTTTACACTTCCTATTAATACTAATTTAAACCAAAATTCCGATAAACAAGGAGAATTAACTCATGTCTGAAGCACGCATTTTAGTTGTAGATGATGAGAAAAATATTCGATTAACGGTAGCACAGTGTTTGGAACCGCAAGGATATACCGTTAAAACAGCCATCGATGGATTAGACGGACTTTCTCAACTTGAAGAATATAATCCTAATTTAATGCTCTTAGATTTGCAAATGCCGGGAATGAACGGTATAGAAGTATTAGCAAGAGCGAAAGAACTCAAACCCGATTTACATATAATTATGGTATCTGCTCACGGTAACGTTGAAAATGCCGTGGAAGCAATGAAATTAGGAGCAGTAGACTTTATCCAAAAACCTTTTACTCCCAAAGAAATTCGTGAATTAGTATCGAAAGTATTGGGTAGAGAAAATGTTTCAGATTTACCAAAAGATTACGACTCATTAATATCAACTGCTAAAAACAAAGCCAGCAAACGCGAATTTGAAGAAGCAATAACTTTAGTTAAACAAGCAATTGGTGTAAATCCGAATAATGCTGAAGCTTTCAACATGTTAGGAGAGCTTTTAGAAGTAACCGGTGATAATTTACAAGCAATGAAAAATTATCGAGTTGCTACAGATTTAGACCCAGCTTATAGACCAGCAGAAAAAAATCTGGAACGAGCTACAGCTTCACCAAAATCTCGTTTGAAAATGTAATAGTTTGGGGATTGGGTAAATAAGTAAGAAGTAAGAAGTAAGAAGTAAGAAGTAATGATTTTCCCTCACTCACTCACTCTCTCTCCCTCACTCTTTTTTCCCTCTTCCCCCTCTCCCCATCATCCTATTCCCTTGATTCACACTTTTTTATTAATATCAGAAATACAAAATTTATCATAAAATATTATGGCTAAATCTCAATATATTGTAGTTGTCGGTTGCGGTCGTTTGGGTTCGATTCTAGCTAGTAAATTGAGTGCTGAAGGTAATTCTGTTGTAGTTATTGACCTTCATGAATCCAATTTTGAAGCTTTGGGAGGGGAATTTAGTGGTTTTCAAATTGTTGGTGATGCAACGGAATTAGCAGTATTACGAAGTGCGAAATCTGATAAAGCAGATTGCTTGCTAGCCGTTACTGATTCTGACAATATTAATATTATGGTGGCACAAATTGCTAAAAAATTGTTTGAAGTTCCTTCGGTATTAGCTCGCGTATTTGACCCTAGTCGCGAAGAAATTTACCGCGATTTTGGTATTGAAACAATTAGTCCCACACAACTATCTGCTGATGCTTTTGTGAAAAGTTTGAATTAGTAGATAGAAGTTAGTTGTTAGTTGTTAGTGGATAGTTGTTAGCTGTTATTTGTTTAAAAATACCAATTACCAATTACCAATTACCCTTCGGGTTCAGCAGTCGCTCATGGGGGAAACCCCCAAGACTGCGCTGCTTCACCAATTACCGATTACCGATTACCAATTACCAATTAATAATTTATGAAAATCATTCTAATTGGCAGTGATAAATTAGTTTATTTTTTAGGCAGACAGTTTGCTAGTAAGGGCTATCAATTAACTATTATCACTTCTGATGAAAAGCAAGCTTTGTCATTATCTCGCAAGCTGAAAGCAACGGTTATCAAAGGTGATGGTAGTAGTCCACAAATACTTCAGGATGCAGGAGCTTATAGTGCTGATGTTTTGTTAGCTTTGACTGCTCAAGACCAAGATAATTTGGTTGCTTGTCAAGTTGCTCAAGACCGTTATGGAGTACCTCGTACCATCGCTTTAGTTAATGACCCCGATAACCGCGAAGTTTTTCAAAAGTTGGGTGTAACTCAAGCATTTTCAGCAACAGAAATTCTCGGTTCTTTAATTGAACAGCAAGCGGATGTTCAAGATATTAAAAATTTATTACCTGTAGCCGATACGGAAGTTACTTTAACAGAAATGACGCTGCAAAATGATAGTCCTGCTGTGGAGAAAACTCCCGAACAATTAAGTTTAAATGGAGCTGCTATTGCTTGTATTATTCGCGGTGGAACTGTTTTACAAGCTAAAGAATACAGTCTTTTGCGGAGCGGAGACCGATTAATTCTCATCAGTCAATCAAACCAATGTGCTAACGTTCAACGTTTAATTATGGGAGAAAAAGTTTGATATGAGTCGCTACAAAAGTTTTTTGCTGAAGCGTTACCGCGCTATTTTTGGCTATACGGGTTTGGTTTGTCTGATTTCTGGATTCGGTATTCTCTCACCTCTGATTGCTTTAATTGCTTATCCAGAAGAACTTTCATTAGCTTGGGGTTTCTTGATTCCTGGTATTGTACTTTGTGCTTTAGGTTTTATTTTATGGCGTTTTCTAGCTCCTAAAAAAGCCACCAGTTTGACTTTGCAAGAAGGTGCAGTCATTGTTGTTTTGTCATGGTTACTAGCAATTGTCGTCGGTACAGTTCCGTTTATGACAATCCAGGGATTGAACTTTACCCAAGCAATGTTTGAATCTACTAGCGGTTGGACGACAACCGGGCTTTCGGTGGTGGATGTAACCCAAGCTTCGCGGTTGATTTTACTTTATCGCAGCACCATAGAACTATTTGGTGGAGCGGGATTGGCGATTATTACTTTAAGTGCGATCGCAGGACCTAGTGGTTCTGGTTTAGCAAGTGCTGAAGGACGTACCGAGCAGTTGGTTCCTAACGTCCGACGCTCTGCAAAGTTGGTTTTAGGAATTTATCTGGGATATATAATCGTGGGAACTATAGCGCTAGATTTAGCGGGGATGAATTTCTTCGATGCTATTAACCATTCCTTCGCTGCTGTTTCTACGGGAGGATTTTCCACTCGTCCCGAATCTATCGGTTATTGGGATAATACTGCTGTGGAAGTGGTAACAAACATTTTGATGATTGTTGGAGCATTCAACTTTGTTACTAGCTATATGCTGGTGACGGGTAAATTTAAGTCGGTGATGCGTAACGGAGAAATACGACTGCAATCTTTAATGTATGTTGTATGTAGCGTAATTCTTTTATTTGGTGTAGTTTTACCGCTTTATCCCAACTTAGGTAAAGCAGTTCGGGTATCTATATTTGAAACTATCACTGCTCTTTCCACAACTGGATTTTCTACCGTGGGATATACTAACTGGAACGGTTTGGGATGGTTGGTACTAATACTATTAATGTTAATTGGTGGAGGTAGCGGTTCTACAGCAGGTGGGATAAAACAGATGCGCGTATATATCCTTTATCGCGCTTTAATGTGGGAAATACGACAGATGTTAATGCCAGCAGGTGCGGTGAATGAAGCTCATATTTGGGAAGGTGATAAACGGAAATTTCTCCAAAACGACCAAGTTAAACAGATTAGTATATTTGTATTTCTCTACTTAATGCTTTTTGGAATCGGTAGCGCTATAGTTGCTGCTCACGGTTATACGCTGCAAGAAAGTTTGTTTGAATATGCTAGCGCTATGGGAACAGTAGGTTTATCGGTAGGGGTAACATCTGCTGATGCTGCACCTGCTTTATTATGGGCAGAAACTGTAGGAATGTTTTTAGGACGTTTGGAATTCTTTACCGTATTTGTGGGAGTAGTAAGACTGTTGCGTGATACTCGTCCGATTTTGGCTTGATTAGGTTTCTAAATTATTCTTTTTAGAGTGCATTATTGCTCAGCGTAACGCACCGTAATTATTAGAAAATGGTGCGTTAAAGTTAATTTTTATAGTGTTTTTCATTTGGGATAATACACCGCTGATTTACCTCACCCCTTCTCCTCTCCGATATTTTGCATATTGCTGGCGAATAGTATGTCTGACCCCTCATTCCAACGAATTAATAGGGATTCTTAGTTATCACCAGGAGTGCGATACGCGAAGCGTCGTCTTTCGGACTATCGCACTCCTAAAACCCTTGATTTTTGGTCATTCAGGTGTGTCACCCCTGAATGACCAGCAGTATCCGATATTTTGGAGAGGTGTATATTCTATTCAATTAAAAACTGTTAAGTACTCGGGCAAAATTAATTGTGTATTTGTCATTGCGAGTTGAACATTAGCGAAGCGTCTCCCGGAGGGAGATAGTGAAACGAAGAAATCCCAACACCTTGCGATTGCTATCTCTTTCAGAGACGCTCCGCTAACGCTGTCGCTCGCAATGACACAAATAATTTTGCATACCCACTTATATAATCCACCTTACTTGTTTATATCTCTACATTTATTTTCTTCACAAAATATATTCACTCATGATTTTTTCAACAAATAAACTCTTCCTCAACTAAAGTTACAGGAATCGAACTCAATTTCAAAATAGCTTGAGAAATAGAACCTAATACAGTTTTATCTAGGGATTGATTTCCTCGTTTACCCATGACAATATCTGTAGCTTGATAATCCTTAGTAATGCGAATAATTTCTTCTGGAATTGAACCCTCAACGGTAACAAATTGATGGCGAATATCGGCTAAAATTCTTTGAGAAGTTGATTTTAAAAGCTCTAATTTTTGAGGATTATTTTCTTGAATGACGTGCAATACAATTACTTTTGCATCACTACGACGAGCTATATCGGCAGCTTTTGTTAATACTTGAATTGCGACAGGGGAATTATCAACAGCAGCTAATAAAACAATAGAAGCAGTAACTCCCACTTTGGTGGGGTCTACTTCACCTCTTTCTAATAATTTTGGCGCAAAAGTAGGAATTGCCCAAGCTCCGAGAGGTGCTGTGACTAAAATAGATAAAGCCGCTATTGCTAATATTGTTTCTCCTCCTGCAATTCCTTGCGTTAAAGGAATCGCTCCAATTGCTGCTTGAACGGTGGCTTTTGCAGAGTTACCAGGTAGTAAAAATAACCGTTCTTTCCAGTTCCAATTACTTCCTAATGTAGATAAATACCATCCGCAAGCTCTTCCTATCAGGGTTCCAACTGCAAGAATAATTAATCCCGGTAACAAAGTTTTTTCTAAAACCTGTATTTGAATGCTTGCACCTAATAAAACAAATAAAATTATCTGTGCTACCGTCCATAAACTATCAAATCCCAAACGCAATTTTCTAGCTAGGGGAGCATCGAATTCAATCAGGAAAAATCCCGTTACCATAACTGCTAAATAACCAGAAAAAATTGGTAGCTTTTCTGCTAATACAACTAGTGATAAAGCTAAACTAGCCGCAATTAAAGTATCTTGAACTGTATTTTGAGTCCAGTTTTGTTTCGTCAGTAATATAACTAATAATTTGGCTGTAATTAAACCTATAACTATTCCTAGAAAAATTTGACAAATTATTTGAATTGGAAGCAATAAAAACGCATTTATAGTTAAACCAAAAGGTAATGTTAAACTAGTTGTTCCCTGTCCCAAAAAATTTAGTAATAAGCTAAATACTAATAGTAATAAAACATCCGATAAAGCACTTCCAGTAAGTATCGCATCGGGAATTCCTTTATTAACTCCCCAACCTAAACTTTTGAGTCGCAACATTCCCGGTACAATCACCGCAGGAGATTCGGCTCCGACGATGCAACCTAATAGTAATCCCGTCGCAAAATCAAACTTAAAAATCCACATTGCAGCCAAAGTAACTATTACAGCTTCGCAAGTCGCAGGTAGAAACCCTAATCGTAAAGCAACAGTCCCCTGCTCCACTAATTTTTCTCGGTCTAAACCCAAACCAGCTTTCATTAGAATTACCATGACAGCAATTGTTCGCAAAGGAGCAGAAGCAGCGAGTACATTAGGGTCTATTAAATCAGCAACTTGAGGTCCGAGAACAATTCCTACTAGAACCATTCCCACTAACGCAGGAACTTTAAAGCGTTGAGCAATTTGTCCGATGAAAAAGCCCAGAACTAGAATTAAGATAAAACTTTTTAACATTAGTTTTTTATGGAGTAGGGAACAGGGAGTTAAGAGTTAGGAGTTAGGAGTTAGGAGTTAGGAGTTAATAATTCAAAATTACCAATTACCAATTACCAATTCCCAATCCCCAATCCCCAATCCCCAATTCCCTATTTTTTCTGTAGTGTTTAAACAAAATATCTTTTTTCAAAAGCTTAACAGTTACATATTGTTTTTTTCTTCGCAATTAAAATCGGTGTTACATTTACATAATTTCTGGTGATATTTTCTAACTCTACAATCAAAAATTATCTCAAATGTTTGAGATAAAACATGTTCCAATAATTACTCTCTGCATCCTGTTTTCCGCTATTAAATTACTAGAAAATTCTTAATACCGAGAAATAATCGCATCTATTTACCTTCCTAAAAAATAGTCGGCGCATAAGGACAATAAAAAGTGTTGAAAAAAATTACATTGATAGTATCTATAACTCTACTTTTTTTAAGTGGAACAATAGATGATGCTTTGGCTCAAAACCAATCACCAAACTTTCCACCTGTTCTTAATCAAGGTTCCACTAGTGGTTC
This sequence comes from Cyanobacteria bacterium J06621_15, assembly GCA_038525335.1. Taxonomy (GTDB): domain Bacteria; phylum Cyanobacteriota; class Cyanobacteriia; order Cyanobacteriales; family Nostocaceae; genus Rivularia. The sequence continues at coordinate 20,564 of JBCBHT010000078.1, forward strand.
CATCGCATTTATATTAATCTGTTCTGCTTTAGTATTGCTGATGACACCGGGACTTGCTTTTTTCTATGGTGGATTTGTCCGCACCCGTAATGTCTTAAATACATTGATGATGAGCTTCGTTGCGATGGCTATTATTGGTGTCACTTGGGTTTTGTGGGGCTACAGTTTTGCTTTTGCTCCCGGTAATGCATTTTTTGGTGGATTTGAATGGCTGGGTTTAAATAATGTTGGTTTACAACCGAGCGAGTATGCACCACAAATCCCTCATTTAGCATTTATGGCTTATCAAGGAATGTTTGCCATCATCGCTCCAGCTTTGATTTCTGGTGCTGTCGCAGAACGAATGAGTTTTACCGGATATTCAGTATTCTTGGTTTTGTGGTCATTTTTTATCTATTCCCCCATCGCGCATATGGTTTGGGGTATAGGTGGATTATTAAGCTTATCTGGTGGTTGGGGTGCATTGGATTTTGCTGGTGGTACCGTTATACATATTAGTGCTGGGGTATCAGCTTTTGTCGCAGCAATGTATTTAAAACCCCGAAAAACTTTTCCCGATAAATTAAGTCCACCACACAATGTACCCTTTATTTTATTAGGTGCTGGTTTATTATGGTTTGGCTGGTTTGGCTTTAATGCAGGTAGTGCTTTGGAAGCTAATAATTTAGCTGTGATAGCTTTTGTTAATACCAATACTAGTGCAGCCGCAGGGGCTTTGACATGGTTGATTTTAGAAAAAGTATTGCGCGGTAAATCCACAGCAGTTGGTGCGGCTACAGGAAGCGTTGCAGGTTTAGTCGGGATAACTCCAGCAGCAGGATTTGTTACACCCATCGCGGCAATTTTAATTGGTAGCATCACTACTTTTATTTGCTTCTATGCAATCAGCATCAAACATAAAATGCAAGTTGATGATGCTTTAGATACATTTCCTATTCATGGTGTAGGTGGTACCGTAGGTGCAATTTTGACAGGTATTTTTGCATCCAGAGCGGTTAATCCATCTGGAAGAAACGGTTTATTGTTTGGCAATCCTGACGAACTGCTTTTAGAACTTGCAGCTATCATGGTTACTTATTTTATTGCTGGATTTGGTACCTGGATAATCCTGAAAGTAGTTGAAAGTACTGTGGGATTGCGCGTGCATGAAAATGCCGAACTGCAAGGAATGGACATCAGCGAACATGGGGAAGAAGCATATAATTCCGAATATACAGACAAAATTAATTTTAGAAAGTGATGAATACGGGATTGGGCATCGGGCATCGGTCATTATTATTGTAGTGGGAGCATCTTGCTCCCTATTATCAATATTTAAACTACATACTCAAATTACCTAACTCCTTTTCTTCCCATCACCCCGCTATCTCTTCTTTTCCTACCCATCCGCAATTACCAATTACCAATCCCCAATTCCCCATGCCCAATTCCCCAATTACCAATTTCTGAATTACAATCTATTACCAAATAGATAATTGATGTAATTAGCTACCCGTGTCTAGTTCAGCTAAAACTTTTCCTGCTTGGGCATTTTTCTCTTTGTTAAGTAACGTTATACTTCTACTTGCGGTAATTTTGCTGATTGCTAAACAGCAGAATTTGACCGCTTTTTTCGGTAATGCAGTTTCTCCTAGTCCACAGCCGATTCCTAATACTCAAGCTCAACAGGTCGCTTCTCCTCAACTGGGTAAACGTCATAAATTTGACTATCAAAAATGGGTGAATATTCTTAGACAGGAGGCTGAAGTTGTAGCAGAAAAAAAACCCCGGAATTTAACTGTGATGGCTGGGGATTCTTTGAGTTTGTGGTTTCCCTCGAAGTTATTACCAGATAAGAAGACGTGGTTGAATCAAGGAATCTCTGGAGAAAAAACTGCTGGTTTATTAAAAAGATTAAATTTATTTGATAAAACAACACCAGAAAGCATTTTTGTGATGATAGGCATCAATGATTTAATTGCAGGTGTGAATGATGAAACAATTTTGAAAAATAAACGGCAGATATTAAATTATTTGCGTGAAAAGCATCCTAAAGCGCAAATAGTAGTACAGTCAATTTTGCCCCATCAAGGAGAACAAGCAACCTGGGAAGGAAAAGACAAACTCCTAGCAATACCTAATAGTCGCATTCGCAATTTAAATCAACAGTTGCAAACCATAGCAGCAAAAGAAGACGTAGAATACTTAAACCTATATCCTTTGTTTGCTGATAAACAAGGAAATCTAAAATCCAAATTTACGACTGATGGATTACATCTGAGTCCAGACGGTTATTTAGTGTGGAGTTCTGCTTTACAGTTAACAGTGAACAGTGAACAGTGAACAGTTATCAGTTATCAGTTATCAGTTAAGACTTTTCAATTCCTAACTCCGTCTCGGAAAGTTTTGGGGACGGAAACCGACACCCCAAACTTTCCGCTAACTCCTAACTCCTAACTCCTAACTCCTAACTCCTAACTCCTAACTCCCTTGACCTTTAACCTCTCCATCATGGGAAAATAACAATTAACAACTAACCACTAACTACTAACTACTAACAATTAATACTATGGATACAAAAGCTTTTAAGCGTGCATTACAACATTCGGAAAATTACCATCGTCGGGGATTTGGACATCAAGAAGAGGTCGCAACTCAGCTACATTCTGAATATCAAAGTAGTTTAATTCAAGATATTCGAGATAATAATTATACTTTAACTCGTGGCAATGTTACTATTCGTTTGGCGGAGGCTTTTGGCTTTTGTTGGGGTGTCGAACGTGCTGTAGCAATGGCTTATGAAACCCGTCAGCATTTTCCTTCTGAAAAAATTTGGATTACTAATGAAATTATTCACAATCCATCTGTAAATCAACGTTTGCGAGAAATGCAGGTTGGATTTATTTCTGTGGAAGCTGGTCAAAAAGATTTTTCTGTAGTCGGTTCTGGAGATGTGGTAATTTTACCTGCTTTCGGTGCTAGCGTTCAGGAAATGCAGGTGCTTTCAGATAAAGGTTGCAAAATTGTTGATACAACTTGTCCTTGGGTTTCTAAAGTTTGGAATACTGTGGAAAAACATAAGAAAGTTGACTGCACCTCTATTATCCACGGTAAGTATAAACATGAGGAAACTATTGCGACTAGTTCGTTCGCTGGTAAATATCTGATTGTCCTTAATTTACAAGAAGCGGAATATGTTGCTGACTATATTCTCAATGGTGGAAATAAAGCAGAATTTCTAAATAAATTTAGCAAAGCTTGTTCAGAAGGATTTGACCCCGATACTGATTTAGAAAAAGTTGGGATTGCCAATCAAACTACAATGCTCAAAGGAGAAACCGAACAAATTGGTAAGTTATTTGAGCGGACTATGATGAAAAAATATAGTCCGACTGAATTAAATCAACATTTTCAAAGTTTTAATACTATATGTGACGCTACTCAAGAAAGACAAGATGCAATGTTGGAGTTGGTGGAAGAAAAAATTGATTTCATGGTGGTAATTGGTGGTTTTAACTCATCAAATACTGCTCATTTACAGGAAATTGCAGAGGAAAAAGAAATTCCTTCCTACCATGTTGATAGTGTTGAAAGAATTCTCTCAGAAAATAGTATCGAACATCGTCAGTTAAATGGGGATATCCAAATATCTGAGCAATGGCTGCCAGATGGGAATATTATTGTAGGAATTACTTCTGGTGCTTCGACACCGGATAAAGTGGTTGAAGACGTAATCAAGAAAATTTTTGAGTTAAAGCAAGTAGCAGCAGTTGTCTGAAGTAGTTTACGACTATTGAGGTGAAAATTTAAAAGTTCTTGAAATTTAATTTCTCCCCCAGAATTAGGAGCTGGGGGGCTATTCATAATTCTAATCAGCAACATATTTTTATTTACAGGGAACATAGTTACTTTAACTAGAGTCACCCACTGTGACAAGCGTTACAAAACTTGATTATCTAAATAATTCATTCCTCTTATTTACAAAATTCTTTAGAAATACTCTCGGAAATTTTGAATAGGGGGATGAAGAGAATGTTAAAGGTTTTGATATTCAAATTTCTGGTTGTTTTTCATGTGATATACAGGGCAAAAACTACTAATTATGAATGTGATAATTACGCAACTCGTTAAGTATTTTTTTCGGAAGAATCTCTCCCCTGAAAGCTGTCTCGTTACTGCGAAAATACGTCTTTTATCTCTGAATAACCTAATAAATAAGCCATTATTAAACTATGACCAGAGAAATTAAGAAAATTAATTAGTCAGGTTAAGTACCGCTAATGCTGTATGATAATTAACACTAATAGCAAAGTTACTTCTGAAGACAAATTTTTAATTGTAGCATAAAGTCATTGATTTATCACCGTAAAAACTAGTAAATTAACAGAAGCTAACTGCTATTCCTAGCCAAAATTTAGGTATATAAAGACTATTCCTCTCTCAACTAATTTCCGGGTCAGAGTGGGGAATTATCCTGGTATGTCTAAGTATCTATTCAAATCAAAAAGGTTATGGATTATGTTGAAAATGACTAACAAACTAGTGCTTGCAACTGCTTGTTTGGCGATATTTTCCGCTGTAGCTGTAAAGCCAGTCAACGCTGTCGATAATGATTTATCAGGTCAGTTGATAGCACAGTCTTTCAATAATGAACCAATTATTGAAGATAAGGTTGAGACAAGCGAGGAAAATACACCTAGTTCCGGTGTTAGAACAAGTTCGGATGAGTCTTGGATAATGCCAATTTTATGGGGACTAGGTGGATATTTGATTGGTAGTCTTGTAGGAACAAACAAAACTTACACAAAGATGAACAAAGGTCGTTGAGTCAGTTTTGGTATGACTCTGTATATTTCTCTTACCTCTAACAGTGTGCTTTTCTGTAAATAGCTCGGCTCAAATTGTGACTTCCTGTAAAGATTTAATGGTGGACTGTTATCGCTCTGTCCACCATTAATTAGATAGGGAGTAGGGAACAGGGAACAGTTAACAGTGAAAAATCAATACTTTTCAATTCCCAACTCTTAACTCTTAACTCCTAACTCCTAACTCTTAACTCCTAACTCCTAACTCTTTACCGTTTTGGTATTTCTGTGCCAAATAATGTTAGGTACATCAAACGGTAGATGTCTGTATTATCTACGTTACCGGGTAATTTATCAGCATTTAATCCGTGTGATTTGGCAATTATTGCACCAGTAAAATCCTCGGAACCTCCCCAAGCGATTGCGAAGGGATGATTGTTTCCTTGTTTATCTGGACCCGACACAAAAGGTAGTGTTGCGGTTCCGTCTTTACCATCCCAGGGTGCGCCATTTCGTGCTTTTTCTGGTAAAGGTTTATCTAAGGGAAACTTGTCGGTAGTACCTCCAATTACTTCCAATCCTCCAGCGTCGCTATCAGCAGCGGTAAGCAATAATGTATTAGGATTTTTTTCGATAAATTTCATTGCTACACCAACTGCATCATCAGCACGTTTGACTGCTTC
>JBCBHT010000079.1:0-25978 GCA_038525335.1 Cyanobacteria bacterium J06621_15
TGTTGGGTTTCACTCCGTTCAACCCAACCTACGAAGAGTCTTATCAAGTCATCAAAATTAATGTGGTGGAGTACTAGCAAAATAATTGAAAAAGACTGTTATTCTCTATTCACTAATCCTTTAACAAAACCCATAATTTCCTGATTTCAATTTTTTCAAAAGAATTAACTAATTAAGGGTGGGGTCGAACCCAGTATAATTTTTATTATAAAAATACCGGTAATTACACAATTAGATGCGTTAATTTTATCCAGTCATCATAAATTTATCAAATTTATGTAAAAAAACACCTTTATTTTGAACAATCGATTGATGCTGCTGTTTGTGAAGGATAAGCTAGTAACAATATAAGCAGGAGACTTCTGGGTCTTGAGAACCATAACATGATTGTTGATAGCTTAGGTCGTATACGGGGTAAAAAGCATCTTCTTGATTTTAATGATAGAGGATTGGATGTGCTGGCTGCACAAGAGAAAGTTTACAGCTTTTTTCTAGACATTGTTCAAAACCAAGAACCAGAAGATGTTTTACGAGAGTTTCAAGATTTATTTATAAATTGTTTGGATTCTGCTAATTCAAATTCTGAGCTAGGAATATACCAAATCTTTGTCGGTAGTAACGAACCATTGTTTCGTAATACTCTCAAACGTACTTGTTATATACTTATAAACAATTGGGAAAATCGTCGTAAATACAAATATATTCAAAAGTTGATTGATGTGTTTTTAGAGTATGAACCTAAAAACCCTTCACTTTGCTCCAGAAAAGTAAATATTTTTAGAGCTTGGTTAGCAAATTTTATTAATAGTAAAGACTATCAAGAGCTTAAATTATTTGCGATAAAACATGAGGACAAAAATAATTTACATTGGACGAAACGCTATAGTTCCTATTTGTTATTAGCTCAGTCTACGAATAAAAATAATCCTAAAGAGCAACAGCAAGCAGCAAAGCGTCTTTCTAAACAATTAAAAGATAAATTTAAATTTGAGTTAGCAATGTATATTGCTCGTTCTCAGTCTACAGCTTCTAATGTTAATCGTTATCATAATCCTAGTGTTTTAGGAGATGAGGTTTTACGTTTAATTAAAGTAATTGTGGTCAGAAAAGGCGTGTTTAGCTATGAAAATCTTGCCAATATTTTTGTTAAACAGACCCGGAATCAAAATTTAAAAGAATTCAAAGAAAGCTTGTTAAAGTATTTGATTTACTCAGTAAGTCATCAAGAATTTGTTGAAACATTAGAACAAAATCTATCTGAAAAACTTTTGCTTTGGAAAGAAGAATATAATCAAAAAGCAATCGACAAAAACTTATTGTTGAGAACTTGTAATAAAGTAATTGATTGTCTGATTTCAGAAAATGGAAAGGAACCCTCTCAATTATTTATTTTACTGCTTTCTCAAGGTAATCCATTAACCTTAGTGATTGTGCTTCTTAAAATAGTTTTAATTAGCAAAAATTCGCGCCGTCATTTAGAAATGAGGATTGCGAATATAATTAATTATTACGAACAGTATAATGAAAGCGAGTGTGATTGGATAATTAATTTTATCGAAATATTCAATATTACTTTTGCTATTTATGCAGAAAATGTTGAATATAACTTAATCCAAATGCAAGGAGAATCGACTCAAACTGAATCACAAGGAAGCTTGGATACGTATCGGATATTTTCTCAATTAAAGTTACGTAGAAAAGAATAGTTGTGAATCTAAGGAAGGTAAAAATCAATATGAAAAGTGTTTAAGAGAATAATATTAGTTATAAAACATTATTTTAATTGATTAATTTGCCTCGTTAAACAACAAAAGCAATAAATCAAAAATATGATACAATTATGCAATTGCAGTCACAAATTACTAAAAAATTACACTAAATTATAATAATTCAAGATTAGAGGAGACGTTCGTCGAACCAAGCAAGGCTTGCAGCAACAGCTTCAGCGACGATGCTAATTAGACGATATAAAACGCTTGCACTAATTATTAATGCTACAGGAAAAAACTGTTGTAAAAGCCCTATTGCAGTCGCTTCAAATATACCTAAACCACCGGGGGCACCAGGAATTACTAAGCCCAGCATCCAAGCAAAACTAAATGCACCTAATATTAAGGGAAGTTGACTGAAATTAATTGAAGATATTGCATATAAAGTCAAAATAAAACCACATGCACGAAGTACTAAAAAACCTAATTCTCCCAGTAAAGATATTAATGGATAGCGAGTTAAACTTAGAGAAATACTGCTGACATTACCTGTTTTTGATTTCTTATTTTTCATACGGTGTACGAAACGAATTACCGGGTTAAGAAATAAAGGATGAAGCAGACACAGCGCTACTACCAAACCTATGATTTGTCCGATTAATAAGACAATAGAGCTTTCGTTTATGAACTGACTGCATAAAAGCACAATAATTAAAGCTGCTGCTGCCATTAGTAATGGTTCAAGCAGTACACTTATAGTAGCTGCGCTGGTACTAACCCTTAACTCCTTTGCTGCCATGATTCTGCCGATATAATGACCGACATTACCCGGTAAATACTTAGCAATATTTGTTTTAAGGTAAGCTTGGATTAGTCGTATGGAACTTGTTGATTGATTGAAATCTTTAAGAATCCAAGTCCATACCCACCCAGCCCAAATATGTGCTAGTAAAGTAACTCCAGTAGCAGTGGCTAAAATTGCCCACCCAGCCCCATCAATACGAATAGCTGCAACTTCTTCCCAATTATTTTTTAAAGCACTTGCCAAGAAAAATAGCGTTCCACCCACAAGTAGCCAGCGTAAAACTTGCTTAATCATTACTATAATATTGCTAATAAAGTTTTCTGCACAGACAAACACAACAAATAATATGTTAAATCGACCATAGACCCAAGTTGTTTGGTAACCTTATGCAAAATTTTGATATAAATTTTTGTTTAGTTTTTGCTATTTACTAAGATTGAAAATTTGTTCTTAAGTTTTACTCCAACACAGCAGTTTTATGCATTACAAAGCATTAATATCCTGACGGACACGCTAAGAAGACCGAACAGGAAATACCGATAGTGTGCTATTGGGACGCACTGCTCCCTCCAACCGAGTTGTCTTATCTTGAGTATCAGTTCTCGGTTTACAAATTGGATTTATCGTATCTCTCGAAAGTAAGAGAAATTTATTGTTAAATTGGTTTCAAGATTAAGACTTTTGCTAGAGGAAGTGCTGGTTTTTTTTACTGTATTGTTGACAATTGATAAGCAAATTATTGATTAACTAGAGCGTCTAAAAATTATCTACTATCAAATGCAGATAATATCTGTTCTTGGGTGATTACAGAACAATACTCAAGTTAATCGGAAATAATCAAATTTAGTTATGTAATAGTTCTTAGCTCTAATTAAAGTGTAATTAAGTTTCGGTTAAATTCTAATTACATTCTAATTAGATTATTATTCAAGCTATTGCTTAATTAGTCAGCAAAAAAGGAGTAAATAATGAATAAAATATTTTCTACATTGAGAAAAATCCAAATCAAGCAAATTTTAACTGCTTGTGTATTAGGAATACTGCTGTTTGTGACCCAAGCTTGTAGTTCTGTTGATGCAAAAGCCCCTGATTCCCCCTACGAAGGAGGAATGAACATGCATAGCGATGTAGACCCTAGAAGTAAAGGTGCTGAAGCAGCAGCAAAAATTAAGGCTAGAGGTTTGAAAGACAACGCTGAAGCTAACGTTATTGACCAATCTGGTAGTTTAATTGGCAATACTCGTCGTACTTTGGATAAGAAAGCGGAGAACCTAGAAGATTTGGGTAAGAACGTTAAAGAAGGTGCGCGATATGTAGGAAATGGAACGCAAGAAAACGCTGAAGACTTTGCTGAAGGTACAAAGCGAGGATTTAGAAATATTAAAGAAAATACCTCTGATGCGCTCGATAGTCTTACTAACAACGTGGGTGATGTCGCAGAAGATGCGAAGCTAAGTACTCAGCGTGCTGCTAAAGATGCAAAGTTAAGTACTCAGCGTGCCGCTGAAGATGCTAGCAACGCAGTACAAAGAACAGTAAGAGACGCTGTTAATTAATAAATTAAGGATTTTTGATTAACTTTTATTGGGTAGGTAAAATATTGCCTACCCTGTTTTTTTGCGATTTTTTATTATCACCAATTACCTCCTTTAGAATACCAATTTTGTAATGCTAACCGATGGATTTCTTGCCACGGGATACTATGTTTTCTTGCCAACTCAGCACAGTCTACATATTCGGGGTGTACGTTTGCAACAACTTTTTCTGCTTCAGTTCCTCTCCAAGCTATTTTGACTCTAACCTCACCATATTTCGTTTCTAACTGTTGAATTTCTCTTTGTAAAACAGAACGTTGTTGAATTAAGCGTCGAATTCCTAATGTGGTAGTTTCTTGAAACAAAACTGTTTCACATTTTTCTAAATCTTGCGGATGACAAATTACGGTTAATAAAATTCCCGGTCGAGATTTTTTCATTCCTATGGCTTGGGTAAAAACATCTACCGCACCAGCATTAAACAGTTCTTCAAATATATAGCCTATTGCTTGAGGACTAATGTCATCTATTTGTGTTTCTAAAACTGAAATATTTTCTATATAAGGACTAGTATTTTGAGACTGCTGCTTTAAATGATTGTGATTGTGATTACTTTTGTGGTTTTCTTGATTTTTTTGATTTTTTTGATTTTCTATATTTGTCGTTTCACCCAACCAAATTTGTAAAATATTTGGTATTTCTAAATTTAAATTACCCGCACCCATACCTACTTTTTCAATAGTCATATGGGGAGGTGAGCCGAATTTTGTCGCAAGAGTTGTCACAATAGCTGCACCTGTAGGTGTAACTAATTCTTTTTCAATGCCGTTGGAATAAACGGGACATTTCCGCATTTCCCATAATTTTAATACTGCTGGTACCGGTACTGCTATTATTCCATGTGCAGCGCGTACAGTTCCTCCTCCAGTCGGTAGCTTAGAGCAGTATAGTAAAGGTAATCCCTCATTATTACTATCAACACCTAGCCAATCCAAACCCAAACAAGTACCCACAATATCTACAATGGCATCTACAGCACCTACTTCATGAAAATGAACTTTTTCCGGAGCAATACCGTGTACTGCTCCTTCTGCGATTGCCAACTGTTTGAATATTGCCAAACTCCAAGTTTCTACTCTCGGAGGTAAACCCGCTTTTTTGATAATTTGCTCTATTTCCGGTAAATTTCGTCCGTGGTGGTGAGACCACTCGCGTGGGTCGTCTCCCGACCTTGAGCGAAGCGGGGTTAGCGGAGCGTCTCCCGTCAGGGAGATACCCGAAGGGTGATGATGATGGTGATTCTGAATTAAATCTACATGAATTTTATTAGCCTGCTGTAAATTGCGGTTAACAAGTTCATTCCACAATTTATATTCTTGTTCAATTCCTAATTTATTAAGATTTTCAATCAAGTATTCAAGACTTACCCCCAAACTTACCAAAGCCCCCAAACACATATCACCGGAAATACCCGTTGGACATTGAAAATAAACAATTTTACTCATGATTAAAATTTAACAGCGAACAGGGAGCAGTGACCAGTGAACAGCTAGCTACTAATAAAGAAATTAATTTGTTTCAGACAAAAAAATCGGCGAAAACTTGAAACACTATTTAAACTATTTATATTAAAAAATATATATGTTTTATCAGTAACATTTCTTTTGTTCAAAATTACTATTCTCTCTCTTGGAAAGTTGCTCATGGAAAGAAGTTGGGGGGAAACCAACGCCGTTTGCTCTACTTGGGGAGCCAATCGCGCGCGCGGGTTCCTCCGCTGAGCGGACTGGAGTGAGACCCCAAGACCGCACTTTCCGCTATTCCCTACTCCCTTACTTTAAAACCAAACTTGAATTCATTTATTACATTTACCAATTTTTCTCCCATGGCAAAAATTTTTACTCTCCATCCTGATAATCCACAGAATCGTCGAATAGAAGAAATTAAAGCAGTTCTGCAAAGCGGTGGAGTTATGCTTTACCCGACCGATACAGTCTACGCAATAGGTTGCGATTTGAATGTTAAATCAGCGATACAGCGGGTACGACAAATAAAGCAGCTAGCGAATGAAAAACCACTAACATTTTTATGTCCTTCTCTTTCAAACGTTGCTACCTATGCTTTTGTAAATAATGCAGCTTATCGGATTATGAAGCATCTAATTCCAGGAACCTACACGTTTTTATTACCTGCGACTAAATTGGTGCCGAAATTAGTACAGAATCCAAAACGTAAAACCACTGGAATTCGAGTCCCGGATAATGCTGTTTGCTTATCGTTACTGGAAGCTTTGGGAAACCCAATTATTTCAACTTCAGCCCATATACCAAACGATGATGACGATGACGATAAGTGGATAGAACAAGAACCTTTGTCCCGAGTAGAGTTATTTGACCGGATGGAAGGTTTAGTAGATGTAATCATAGATACTGGCAAAGAACCGGGCTATAAAGTCTCCACTATTTTGGATTTGACTGAAGAACAGCCAACAGTTGTACGTCAGGGATTAGGTTGGGAAGAAGTTGAAGAGTGGATGTAAAGAGTTAGGAGTTAGGAGTTAGGAGTTAGGAGTTATTATCCTGCTCTCCTGCTTTAAATTCCCACCTCAGTTTTATTTTTACCGGAGTTAAAAATACCTGGTTTTAATTAATTTGCATTTTTATCTAATTTTGATACTCCAATTCTGAAATTGTCACATTCATCAAGCTAAAATGGGGGCAAGGTTACTCAGTCGTAAAGCTTTATTTTATAAGGCTTAAAGACGTTTTAGAGTATTTATACTGCTGTGTGTGACAGTCGCAAATTCGATAAACTCGAAGAAAGCGACACACCAGCCTATCCGGAACTTACGGATATTTCTTACATTCATAAATGTGAGCAGCGGTGATGACGACTCTTGATAAACAGAAGCTCAAGATGAGTACCTCCCAGACTGCCACCGACCCCTGTAGTTACGGTGCAGTACCAATTCTAAAAAATGATGAAAACAAACATTGCGAATCTACCTTCTTCCACATCTGCTGTTAATAACGAAACCGCGAATGAAACTGCAAATGAAAATGCGAATGTACAATCGCAGGATAATAACAATGCATTAGTTCAGCAGATATGTCAAGAGCTGTCTGCTCAGGTAAAAGCTACCCCTGCTAGTATTCAAGTAGTCGCCACCCGCATAGCTAAAGAAGTTGAACGTATTTGCGAAAAAAGCTACCGCATCCAATCATCCGGACAAGTTAAATCCTGGTTATTTAGTTTATCGCGGCATCGCTTGCAAAAGTGCTTGCACTACTATCAACTAGGTTCTAGACGCGGTAGGGTAGAATTGCATAGTACTCTTGGTTCTATGGTTTACCGTCACATCAGTCTTCCTGGTTGTCAGTTGGGTTTTGATGCGCGTTACAACTTAATTGAAGATTTCCTCCAAGCATTCTATATCGAAGCTATCAAAGCTTTCCGTCGGGAAAATGAGTTACCTCAAGACTATACTCCCCGGACTCGCTTGCAATTAGGAGAGTACATGGCATTTACCGAACAGTATGCTAAGCGTCGTATCTCTCTTCCTGGTAACGCTAATCAACAGCTAATTATCCTTCGCGCTCAAGGTTTCAGCCGTCGCTTACCTCAAGAAACCACCGTTGATATGGAAATGGCTTTAGAATCAGCTAAGTCTGAAGATGCTGAAGCTTATCAACGCAGTTCTGCTGTTCAACAAGTGCGAGCGCAAATGGTTGCACAATCCAATTTCGACTTAGCAGAAGAAGCAGAACGGGATAGAGTTGTTTCTGAGTTAGTAAATTATCTGCAAGCTCAAGGTCAAACTGATTGTGTAGATTACTTGTCATTAAAACTGCAAGACCTCAGCGCTCCCGAAATTGACCGGATACTAGGTTTAACCAGTCGTCAGCGCGATTATCTACAACAGCGTTTTAAGTACCATGTAGAAAAGTTTGCACGTACTCATAACTGGCAATTAGTACACCAGTGGTTAGGTGCTAGTTTGGAGCAAAAATTGGGAATGTCCTCAGGTCAATGGGATGCTTTTGTAGCTCAACTTTCCGACCAACAGCGTCACATGTTGCAGTTGAAAAGCGACAAACAAAATGACCAAGCAATTGCCAAAGAGCTTAAGTGTACTCCCAAGCAATTACAAAAACGCTGGACTAAGTTGCTAGAAATGGCATGGTCTATTCGTAACGGTAATACTGAAATTCAAGCAGGTTAAAATCTTGGCTAATGACATCTACCTTTCCAAGCTTTTACAACCTTTACAGGATACGGTTACTATAGATGATTTCTTCGCATTCAAACAGTGAAAATGCTCATTTCTATCCCCTACAAAAGCCCGAAAAATCTATTAATTTTGTTAATTTGTTAGGGGATTAATCAGGAACTTCTACTAAAAACACTTAATTCGTTGAAGTATTTTCATTGTTTGTAAATTAATTATGTGTAGATGAGCGCGTTACACATCATAATTAATTTGTAGTTTTATTGAATAAAATATGAAAAACGCATTTAAAATTAAAATTGTATCTATTATTAATTGCTAGTTAAAGGCTAATTCCCATTAATTATAGAATAAGCAAGATTAGTCACGAACGTTGCAGAGAATGATAAAAATTCGGAGAATGCTTTCAAGACATCGGGTTAGGTCTTAGGAAAGCATATAGAAACGACTTTGATAACAATATTCTAGTAATAAGTAGCAAGTAAAGAGTAAAACAAATGGATAAACAGTAATAGAAAGAGCAAATTCAATTTTTCTAAACCAAAATTATCCAGTGTGCCGATGCAATTATGCTAGGAAAAATATCCCGAATAATAGTTACTGATTGCAGCTTTTCTATCATAAGCTTAATCTGACCGAAATATTTTAGATTTTAGATTTTGGATTGAATATTGATTGGTTTCAAGCCCCTAGCTTTAACTATGGAAAAATCTTGCGGATGTCCTTAAGTCCCTCCGGGACGACCTTCGGTACGGACACGCTGAGAAGACCGCAAATGCAAAATCCAAAATTGATTGACCATGCCATTTGGATTAGTTATTAAGTGCAAATGGCAGAGAAACGGAAATTTGACAGATAAAGAATTTTCTAGCTTAACTTCAGACAAAATATTAGCTTTATCTGGGTAGAGAAACAGTAAAAATACTTCCTTCTCCAAGAGTACTATTTACTGCAATTCCACCACCATGTAAGTCAACGCAACGTTTAACTATGGATAATCCCAGCCCCGTTCCTGCTTTTGTGTCAACATTATTAGCACGATAAAAAGAGTTGAAAATATTAGACAAGTTCTCGGTGGGAATCCCAATACCTTGGTCTTGGATGCAGAATGTTATCTTACTTGGTAGTAAACCTAATTCAAAGTTTACTTTTGTATCTGGCTGTGAATATTTAAGTGCGTTTTCAAGTAAATTAATTAGTATATGATTGATAATTTTACTATCAACCATTGCAGTAGTTGCTCCATTTCCCGATACTTTAAACTCAATACGGTTAGAGTTATAGTCAATAATTGTGCTAATAATTTCTTGACATAATAAAGCTACATCAGTTTTACTTGGTTGAAACTGTAAAGAAACAGCTTCATTTTCGGCAATCATCAGCACGTCTTGAACTATAGATGTGATATGCTGAACTGCTGAATTTACTTTTTGAAAATGTTTTTCCTTCTTCTCATCACTCAATTTACTAAGATTACTATGCAGAATATCAGCAGAAGACTGAATTACTGATAGCGGAGTACGGATTTCGTGCGATATTGTGGCAATAAATTCAGATTTTGCTTCACCATGTTCTCGTTCTCTTTGCAGTGCTTTGTATGTTTCTTGCTCAGCTTGCTTGCGATAGGTGATATCTTTAGCAACACCCACCATACGAAAAATTTTTCCATTTTCGTCTGTTACTGGAAAACTGCGGTCGTGTATCCAGCGTATCGTACCGTTAGGCTGAGTAATACGATATTCATTATCCATTGATGTTGGATTTGTTTTGAGCGCAGCTACTTTACCAGGAAGGTCTTCAGGATGCAACGTGTTCAAGAAAGAAAGAGGATTCTCGTAAAGTGAAGCGCAACTTCTACCCCAAATTTTTTCATAGGTGGGACTAATATAGAGAAATTCGGTTACTTCTACATCACATACCCAAAATACTATATCAACGTTTTCTGCAAATTGTTTAAACTGCTCTAAGCTTTGATGCAAATCTTTGAGTTCTTCTTTGCGCTTGGTAATATCTTCAGCAATACCTGTCATACGGTAAACGTTACCCTGCTCGTTATAAATTGGAAAAGTGCGGTCGCGTATCCAACGTTCCTTTCCGTCCGGACGAATTATGCGGTATTCTTCATCCATATTCCAAGGTTCTTTGCCTATTGCTGCTTGAGTAACACGTTCGACATCATTGGGATGAATGGCTTCTAGAAATGAGTGAGGATTTTCAATCAGTGAAGCAACAGTCCGACCCCAAATTTTTTCATATCCAGGACTCATGTAGTAGTACTCAGTTACATCGGGAGAACAAACCCAAAAAGCAAAATCTACATTGTTAGCAAATTGCTCAAATATCTGTAATTGTTGTAAATCCATTTAAACTCCTCAAATAAATAGTAGTTCTTTTCACGTAGTGCTAAGTATTAGACGGACAAAGTTAATTTGTTAATCCAACTACTGATTTTAATTTTTCTACAGCGAATAAATAATAAAAATACAGAAAATAAAACTACATTAAAAAATATTTTTTATTAAGTATTTATTGGATGTTCATTGAATTTAAAAAAATCTGGATAAATTAAGCACTGCAATATCTTATGGCAATATTTAAAAATTACTTTACGTAGAGATACCATAAATTAACTTTTATTTATAATGCTTTACTCAAGATAATTCAATAAGACATAATTAGTAATTCATGAATAGTGCCGCGATTTTTGATATTAGAGTTGATAACTCGCGCTGCTTTAATAGGAACTATTTTAAAGTTGATTTCTGTATAAAGTTCTCTAATAAAGTCACAATCAGAATTGCATATCATTATTTTGACACCTCGGCTTGCTAATTCTTCACAGGTATCTCTCAAACGTATTTGGTCGTCTTTATTAAATGAATTGCGACTGTAAGCAGTAAAATAACTTGTGCTGCTAATAGGATAGTAGGGAGGGTCAAAGAATACAAAATCATTGCTATCAGTTGCATAATTGAGAACATCACCGAAATCTGCTTGCTTAATTTGTGCTAACTGCAATGTTTCGGAAGCTGATGATAATAATTCTATCGGACAAATTTTGGGATTTTTATATCTGCCTAAAGGTACGTTAAATTGACCTTTAGAATTCACCCGGTAAAGACCGTTAAAGCAAGTTTTATTCAAGTACAGTAAACGAGCAGCTTTTTCTAAATCAGTTTTTACAGATGTTTGACGTATATCATAATAATATTCTTTGCTATGATTGCTTTCATGTATTTTTAGCAATCCAACTAAATCAGTCAAATTGTTTTTTACACATTTATAAGTAGCAATTAGTTCTGAGTTAACATCAGTTAATATAGAGTCATATGGATGCAAATGAAAAAAAACCGCACCTCCACCTAAAAATGGCTCATAATATTTTGTATAAGTATGTGGTTCCGGTAAATAATTGCGAATTTGTGCAATCAATTTGCTTTTTCCGCCAGCCCACTTTAGGAATGGACGTGGAAAATGTTGTTTAGAGATTCGATTTACCATTAAACTTAAACAAATCGCTATTGTGCAAGGAATATTAAAAAATCATAAACTATATAATCTTATATTATGTGAGAGATTTACCAACATTTAGATTACAATGCAGATTGGAGCAAGTTCACCGAAAAAAGTACAGCTTATATTAAGACACTGTAAAAACAAATGTTTGATGGTTTTTGGAAAAACGTATCTAACTACGCCCGCTACTTGTTAACTACTTCATTGGGTATATTTCTAAATGCGTTTAGCTGGCTAGAACCAATATTTGAACGCCGCATTACCTCAATTGCTTTTATAGGACTGTTAGTAGGTATTCTGGTTTTCATTTCTTTTACCCTGCGTGCAATGCTTGGTTTAAGTGCAACTTAGCTTGTTTGAGTAGAAACGAAGCTAAGAAACTAGATATTTACTTGGAAGTACAGTTTTAAATTGCTATTAATAGTAAAAAGATGCTTCGATTATGTTAAGTATTTAAGGAATATAGGAAAATGATTTTTTAGATTATTTTACTTTCAGTGGACTAGCTATCCATTGAAAAACGCGCAGTAATTTTAAGTACTGTTACGCTTTTCTTCTCAAGCTTTCAGTTAAAAAAGGAAAGCAACTCACATTTTTTATGAATTTTGTTCTTATATCAATAGCTCTGTAGCAGGTGTAAGACTATCTCTAGGGTGAGCTATTTTTAGTAGGGTTTGACCCGCACTAAAAAACCATTATTTCTATAGTAAAACCTCTGTTAGGAGGCTATTTTTATGGCTACTAATCGCCGCGTTTCCCGCGTTGCTGAATTAATTAGACGGGAAGTTAGCCAAATGTTGCTCAACGGAATTAAAGATGACCGAGTGGGCACGGGAATGGTTAGCGTTACTGATGTAGATGTTTCCGGGGATTTACAACACGCCAAAATCTACGTTTCAATTTATGGTACTGATGAAGCCAGAGAAGAAACAATGGCTGGTTTAAAATCGGCAACTGGTTATGTCCGTAGCGAACTTGGTTCAAGAGTTCGTTTACGTCGTACTCCAGAAGTAATTTTCCTCGAAGACCGTTCGATTGAAAGAGGTAACAAAGTATTGTCTCTTTTAAACCAAATTAAAGACCGACAAAAACCAGAATTTGAGGAACGAGCAGAAGATATTGATTAAAAAATAGGTTGCTGATTACAAGTATGAATAACCCCAATCCCTAGAATTGCGGCAAATCATACTTTTATTCAGCAACCACCGAGAAATATATTTTAAAGTCCCCCAGCACTCCTAATTTTGGCGGTCATGGGGCAGGTGAGAGTGCAATGTTTCGCTAACAGCAAGGCTGAAAAGTCAATTAAGCCGGAAAGCGTGAGAAGATTCTCTTAACCAAAACTTAGCTTAATAGCGAAACAGACGCAATCACAGTTGCGTCTGTTTGTTTGTATAGGAATTAAAAAATAAGGAGTTGAAAAGACTGCATTAGTTTAATTGCAGTTTTTCGCATTTGGTAAGTGCTAGCATTTTCTGCTTCGATATTTTGGACTAGTAATAAAAAATCAAATGATTTCAAATCCTTGTCCATACTCTCCACTCTTTACTTTTTAATTACCTACCGCTCCTTATTTACTGCTACCTAATCCCTGCTCCCCGCTTTCTACTTTCTGCTCCCTAAATTTATTCAATATTAACCCTACAGATAAACTTAATTACCAAACTTCACATCGAGGATATTTTGGCAGATTATTCTAATAAACCTTTTATCATACATTTTTCTACAACCATTATTTCAAAAAAATTTCTGTGTTTACCAAGCTTAACAATAAGTTCTCCAATAATTTACGTAAATTAATGGGACTTAACAAACAGCAATAGAGTTATATATTATACGGAAAACCTGACATTATTCACAGTTTACGCAAGGATATAAGATTGCTGAAATTGATGAATAAGTAAATTATCGTGTTAGATATCATTTATTCATATCTTTTGTTTGTTACAGCTATCTATCCGAGAGATTTTTACTTGTAGGTAGTGTTTTACTTAACAAGGCAATTACTACTCTGTTTAAGAAATTATTAACAATAGATAAATATTTAGCTTTCTCGTTGTAATTTGTTTTTGATGTAAAGCTATAGATTATACATTTCTGCTATTTCAATATTGTTTGCTTGTTCCCCTAGGGACAGATGCATCTAAACTAAAAGATTGCTATAGATAAGTTATTCGAGTTGCAAATTTATCTAAAAGTCCTAGAAGCCTTTGAAATGCATTGATTTCAGCCGCTCAAAAACACTTTTGAAGTCAAGCAGATTAAATACGTTAGGATACAATACTTTTGAATGTTATATTTGCTACTTTTTTGTTTATGCTTAACACAAGAAAAAACTATGTCATAAAATCATGACATTCTTAACATATCTTTATATTTTTTGCAGGTGTATAGCGTCAAAATGAAATTAGTTCCGTATAGCAAATTACAAAAAAATAACATCGAACTAGTTTTAAAACATGTTCGTTTCCGGTAAATTTTGGGAATAATACTTACGTGTAAAATAGCGAGTAGCAATTATGAGTGTGAATACGGTGCCTTCTATCAATTACTCTTTAGACGTGATTCAGGATGAAGCACGACGATTGGTTCAGAAAGGAGTAGTCAGCCGACAACAACCGATATATACGTTATGTCAATACATACCAGCTAGAGAGTGGGTTTGTATTGAGTGCGAGTTAGAAAAATGCGAATTTCTGCTACGCGACCGTATCGCGGATTTGATTGGTAGGGAAGTATGGGAGAACGATTAATTTTTAGTTTTCCCAGTAAAGTTGTTGTTAACAACCGCTAATTAGTTAACGCATGAATCGAAAAAAAATAATATCAAATGCTAGGAGAAGCTCTAGAATCTCTGCTTTTTTATTTGAAAAATCTCGTCCAAAATTGTTTTGACATTTTTGACATTAAATACTGAGTCAGCACACCCGAATAGCCATTCAGAACTGCCGACAGTTTAATTATGGTTTTTAGTTAGGGGGGTGCTGTCTTTTTTTATAGAATATAGCGGCTAAATTTTTTGTAAACGAATCAATTTTGTTTATTTTAGTGGTAATGTAATATACCTCTTTATAAAAAAAGTGTCAAGCATTTAGCTGTGTTTTTGATAATTAGATAAAGTAAAACGCCAAATTTATCTATCAAAGCATAAAATATTTTAGGCTCTCCTAGAAAGAAATAGTGGCTCTTCTTGTTAAGCCTTGATGTGATTGGGGCTTTAGTAAGGTTTCTTAGTCAAAAATTTTCAGCTTATGTTTTTGCTATGGTGGTTGGAAACTAGCGACAGAAACCGTTAGAGACGGGTATTGCAAGTTGAAAAATTAATTAGAAAATGTCCCTACGTCTTTCCAGGGGAGGAAATAGTTATGGATAAAGTAGCGAATAAAAATACTCGCGAATCTTCCAAAGAACAAGCTTTGGTGCTGTGGTTCGATGAAATCGGTATTAATGATATTCCTATTGTTGGCGGAAAAAATGCTTCTTTAGGAGAAATGATAGGACAGTTGACTCCGAAGGGGGTTAATGTTCCCACTGGTTTTGCGACCACTGCTTATGCTTATCGTTATTTTATTGAATCTGCGGGATTAGAAGAAAAATTAAGAAAGCTTTTTGCTGATTTGGATGTGAATGATTTACAAAATCTACGCATCAGGGCTAGAAAAGCGCGGAAACTGTTGCTTCACACACCATTTCCTATCGAATTTAGAAGTGCGATCGCAACATCATATAAAAGATTGTGCGAGCGGTATAATGCCGATACTGATGTTGCGGTGCGCTCAAGTGCGACTGCTGAAGACTTACCAGACGCTAGTTTTGCAGGACAGCAGGAAACATATCTGAATGTGACGACAGTTGAGGAAGTTTTAGCTGCTACTCATCGTTGTTTTGCTTCGCTATTTACAGATAGAGCAATTTCTTATCGTCACACTAAGGGTTTTGACCATTTTGAAGTTGCGCTAGCGGTGGGAGTGCAAAAAATGGTGCGTTCGGATTTAGCAACTTCTGGAGTAATGTTTTCTATAGAAACCGAAAGTGGTTTTAAAGACGCAGCTTTGATAACAGCGGCTTATGGTTTGGGAGAAAACGTAGTTCAAGGAGCGGTAAATCCCGACGAATATCACGTTTTTAAACCAACCTTGATATCGGGATATCGTCCAATCATCGATAAGAGATTGGGAAGCAAAGAAATTAAAATGATTTATGATGACGGCTCAAAAAACGTCAAAAACGTTTCCGTGTCGTCGGTAGAAAGAGCTAAATTTGCTTTGAATGATGAAGAAATATTACAGCTTGGACGTTGGGCTTGCTTAATAGAAGACCATTATTCCCACGTTCACGGGAAGTATACCCCGATGGATATGGAATGGGCAAAAGATGGAATTACCAACGAATTATTTATCGTCCAAGCTCGTCCCGAAACGGTACAGTCGCAGAAGGTAAGTAATATTCTGCGGAGTTATAAATTTGTAGAGACAAGGGGACAAGGAGACAAGGAGAATATTTCTACCCCCTCTTCCCCCTCTTCCCCCTCCCCCACTCTCCTTACCTCCGGACGTGCTGTTGGTGAAGGAATTAGTAATGGGAAAGCGCGGGTAATTGTAGATATTAGTAGAATCGAGCAGTTTCAACCAGGGGAAATATTAGTCACGGATAGAACCGACCCCGATTGGGAACCGATTATGAAAAAAGCCAGCGCAATTGTGACTAATTCCGGTGGTAGAACTTGTCATTCAGCGATTATTGCGAGGGAGTTGGGTGTTCCTGCGATTGTAGGATGTGAAAATGCCACTGAGGTATTGAAAACTTCACAGGAAATAACGGTTTCCTGTGCAGAAGGAGAAGAAGGTAAAGTTTATCAAGGATTGTTACCTTTTGAAGTGGAAGAGGTACAGTTAGGAGATTTACCTCGAACCCAAACGCAAATTTTAATGAATGTGGGTAATCCTCAAGAAGCATTTCGTTTATCTACAATTCCTAATGATGGTGTGGGGTTGGCTCGGACTGAATTTATAATTGCCAATCAGATTCAAATTCATCCAATGGCTTTGCTGTATTTTGATAAATTACAAGATGCTTTCGTAAAAGATAAAATTGCTCAGATAACTGCACTTTATGAAAATAAGCCAGCATTTTTTGTAGATAAGTTAGCTCAAGGAATCGCTAGAATTACAGCAGCATTTTATCCGAAACCGGTAATAGTGAGGATGTCGGATTTTAAAAGTAATGAATACGCGAATTTATTGGGGGGTAGGCAATTTGAACCCAACGAAGAAAATCCAATGTTGGGTTGGAGAGGTGCAGCACGTTATTATGACGAGCGATATCGCGAAGGTTTTGCGTTGGAGTGCGAAGCAATTCTGCGGGTAAGGGAAGAAATGGGTTTGAACAATTTGATTCCCATGATTCCTTTTTGTCGTACTCCGGATGAAGGACGTTTGGTATTAGCAGAAATGGCGAAAAATGGCTTGCAGCAAGGTGTGAATGGTTTGCAGGTTTATGTAATGTGCGAGTTACCAAATAACGTGATAATGGCTGAAGAATTCGCTCAGGTTTTCGATGGCTTTTCGATTGGTTCTAATGATTTAACTCAGTTAACTTTGGGTTTGGATAGGGATTCTTCGTTAGTAGCAAGGTTGTTTGACGAGCGCAGCGAAGGAGTGAAACGGATGGTGAAATTAGCAATTCAATCTGTGAAAAAGCATAACCGTAAAATTGGAATTTGCGGACAAGCACCAAGCGATTATCCAGAATTTGCTCAGTTTTTAGTTGAGGAAGGGATTGATTCAATTAGTTTAAATCCCGATTCGGTTTTGAAAACTATGTTGGAGGTTAATAAGGTTGAAAGAGAAGTTAGTTGTTAGTTGTTAGTTGTTAGTAGGTTGGGTTAGACACGAAAAATGATTTTGATTGAAACGAGATTTTATATATTGTGTCGTAACCCAACATTAATATTGCACAGTGAAAAAATATCCTACTCCGTTTTTACATATTTGATTTTAATGATTCCATTAGATGATAGAATATTCTATAGACGGAAATAAATTGTTTAGTAACCGTCGGCGACAGAAAGAACACTTCAGAGGTAGCTTAGGGTTTTAGCGAATTCGGTAAGCAAACATCTAAGCTATCAAGTTATAAAAATCAAAAAAACATGCAGCTTAGATGTTTTCTTCTCAAATCATCATGAAAACCTCGGCTTTGAGAAGCTACTTATTTATAGTTCGGCTGTTTGCTAAACCAAAAGTTTTTGCTGGTTTATATAGAATATTTTATCATGAAAGTAAATTAGAAATTAACGATTTTAGTTAGGCATTTAATATTTTATTTTTCCGAAATATAATTATAAAATTGTCTTACAAAATTGAATTGCAGTTTTATATTAGATAGCATTGTTCCACGAATTGAAGCTGGTAATTATCCTCTTTCATCAATGCTCGAATGAAATTCTTCTAAAATCTGTTTGATAATTAATGGTAGTTCATTCATATTAATTAAAATTTAGTATCGCTGGTGCGTGACGCTATTTACAAGTCTTGTCGCTACGTTCAAGTTATTTTGTAACGTCACAGCACCCTGCAAAAAATATGCCAGTTGTGTAAATCCAAAATCTGTCTTGGAAAGTTTTGGGGAAGAAAATCTACACCCCAAACTTTCCGCAAAATCCCAAATCTAAAATACTATTGACCTAGAGCGCACTCTAGGTTTTATATTCATAACATGACGAGCAAGTTCACGATTCAACAGGTTGCTTTACAAACTGGTTTAAGTATCCATACTTTACGTTATTACGAGAAGATTGGACTTTTACCAAGGATTGAACGAGCATCTAATAATCATCGTCAATATTCTGTTGAGGATGTTGCTTGGATGGAATTTTTAATCCGGTTGCGAGAAACTGGAATGTCTATTCAGGAGATGCTTGATTTTACTAGTTTGGTTCGTCAACATCCTAATGAAGTTGGGGAACGAAGGGTGCTACTTGAGCAACATCGTAATAATGTGAGAAAGCATTTGGAGGAATTAACGCATCATTTAAAAGTGATTGATTTGAAAATTGAGCATTATCAATATCTGGAAGCTACCGGTGAAAATGACCATAGCTGTATTTTCTGGAAGCAGTTTTTGGAAGGGAGTGAGGGGGAGAAGAGGGAGAGGGGGTAGAAGGGGAGGAGGGGGTAGAGGGGGGAGAAAGTAATTATTAGTTTTCTGATATGGGATTGGAAATTTAAGAATAAATATGAATATGAAAAGAAAGGTTGCTCTTGTAACTGGGGGTAGTTCTGGTATGGGTCGTGCTGCTGCGATTAATTTTGCAAAGAATGGTGCAAAGGTTGTGATTGCTGCTCGTCGTGAGGATAAGGCTAAGAGGGTAGTTGGTCAGATTCAAGATTTTGGTGGTGATGCTTGTTTTGTTCAAACGGATGTAGCTAATTCTGATGAAATCCGCTGTTTGATTGAGAAAACTGTGGAATATTACGGTCGTCTCGATTTTGCTTTTAATAATGCGGGAACGGAAGGTAAATTTGCACCGATAACGGAATTATCTGAAGCTGATTGGGAACGGACTATTACGGTAAATCTTAAATCTGTTTGGTTATGTATGAAATATGAAATTGAACAGATGCTTAAACAGGGTAGTGGTGGTGCTATTGTTAATACTTCTTCTTGGTTGGCTAAAGGTGGATTAATTGGTTCGACTATTTATTCTGCTAGTAAAGCAGGACTTGACGGTATGGTTAGACCTGCTGCTTTGGAATATGCTGCTGAAAATATTCGTATCAACAATATTAATCCGGGTATTATCGATACTCCAATGTTTCGTCGCTTTGTTCCTATGGGGGATTCGGATGCTCTCAAACCTTTTATTAATCATATTCCTGCTCAACGTTTGGGGAGTTCGGAGGAGTTAGCAGAAACAGTAATTTGGCTGTGTTCAGATGCTGGTTCATATATCACCGGACAAACTATTTCTGTCGATGGTGGTTATGGAATACCAGGACATCGTGTTAATTAAACAGGAATGGTCGCGATTGTTTGATAGACCTATCTGGTGCGTGACGCTATCTACTAATTTTATCGCTACGTTCAGATTATTTGGTAGCGTCACAGCACCCTACAAAAAATGCGGTGGTTATGGAATTCCAGAACACCGGGTTTAACTAATGTAGAGACGTAAAATTTTACGTCTCCCAGAATTTATGCAATATAAAAAATAAAAAAATGAAAAGACGAGATTTGATTTTAGGATTAACGAGTGCGATTGTTTTACCATCGGTTTATTCTTGTGTGAGGAATGCTGGAGATAAGATTGGGAATAAAGAGTTGAATCCGATTGCTTTACCGAAGGGTTTTCAATATCCCAATGGAATAACCCGCTCCAGTGACGGAACAGTTTATGTGGGTTCGGTTACTAGCGGTGATATTTTACAAGTTTCTCTGAAGGATAAAGATAAAAGTGAAATTAAACCGTTTTTTCAGGGGAATCAAGATATATTTGCTGTTGCTACTGTGAAATTAGATGAAGCGAGAGGGATATTATGGGGTACTTCTCCAGATGTTTTACGTAATGCTGGTAAACAACACCGAGTTTTTGCGATTGATGTCAACTCGTCAAAGGTGCTGAATATAATTACTATTCCGGATGATGGTTTTGGTAATGATATTGCTTTGGATTTGAATGGTGGTGTTTATGTCACCGATTCTGTCAAACCTCGAATTTTATATCTTCCACCGGGAGCTACTCAATTTGAAACTTGGGTCGAAAATCAACTGTTCCGGACTCGGGGGAGATTCGGATTATCTGGAATTACTCATCGAGAAGATGGTGTTTTGTTCGTGACAATGTATTCGGATGGTCGATTATTTAAGGTAAATAAAAATCGTACTGTAGAGGAAATCGAATTACCTCGTAAGATAGACGGTTCGGATGCAATTCAATTAGCTGATGATGGTTCTCTTTTTATGATTGAGGGAGGAATCGAAAGCGGTAATGGTGGTTTATTACAGTTAGAAGGATTAGAAACTAATACTAAACGTAAATCTGGATTTAAAATATTGGCTTCAGGAATGAATTTACCTGTTAATTTAACTGTTTCAGATAAAGAAATTTTGCTGACTGAATCTTTGTTTCGTCATCGTCTGGTACCGGGAAAGGAGAATGAAATTCCCAATCAGTTTTTTATTCGTCGTTTTTCTCTGAGCTAATAATAATTAAGTTTTTACTATTCATAATGATATCTACAAGTGAGGAAATCAATCTGAGTATTCCCAACACGATAAATATTCAGCCTTAATCTTCTTTTTCTTCTTGCTCAATTCCTAACTCTTGTTGAAGTTCTGCAATTTTTTGAGATTCGACTTTTCCTATTTTAGATTCTTCAATTGCATCGAGTAAACGATTTGCATTTGCAGGAGTTTTTAACAGATAAACTGTTTCAACCAAACTTCTCAAATCCGATTCTGCAATCAAAGCAACGTTTTCATCATCGCGACGATTAATGATATATACCTGATTGTTTTGTACAACTAAGTCTAGCAGCTTAAAGAAGTTATTTCTAGCATCAGTTGGAGATGTGATTTCGTAAGAAAACATCGTTTATGTACAGCTTTATGTACATATATTATAAGCTAATTTTAAATAATCGTTTTTTCTATTATTGGCTTTTTTCTCTTTTTGTATTACATGTAGTATTTATACTTCGTTATGTTGCGATCGCACTTGTTAGTAAATGCTGCAATTGTTTTTCTGTATGGATTTCAGCCTTTGGTAGAAAATTAAAAATTAAAATCTCTAAAGCAATTTGACCACCGTAAAATTTTCACTCAGAAGCAGAAATGAGAAATTCAAGTACCTGTTTATCAAATTCTGGGGGGTTAACTAGATTAGATGGGTCTATTGATTTTTCTAAGATTACGAATTTTGAGTTAGGAAATGAATCTGCTATTTTCCGGTTGATTTCAATAAATGATTGACCAAAATCAGCACCGACAATCACTAAAGCGGGTATGGTTATAGATTTCAATTTATCCAAAACATCGATACGATTAATTGCTTTTCTAGCCAATATTATCTGATTTAAATCAATATTTAAGCTAACTCGCTCAAAATAGTTTTGAGCTAAAGTAGCATAGTTTGCTTTATAAGTAGAGCGCATTCCTTGAGAAAGAATTTTCTTACCTAATATCTTGAATAAATGAAATCCAACAACTGCTGAAAAACCTAATATTTTCTCTTTAAATGTACTCAGTTCCCCAAATGAATCAGCAATAATAATTTTTTCTACCATATGTGGATTAGCGACTACAAAAGATTGAGCGATAACTCCACCCATACTAACTCCGACTAGAATACATTTATCTACTTTTTCATGTTCTAAAAGCCAGTTAATTTGATTAACCCAATCGGATAAATTGATATTATTCAACTTTGAAGAAAACCCATGACCGAAAAGGTCGGGTACCAGAACGTGATACCCTTGGGTCGAATATTTGTGCATTTGTGGCTCCCACATATCGCAATCCGCACCAATCCCATGTAATAACAATAAAGTGGGAGAATTGAGTGATTTAGAAGCAAATGTTTTGTAGTAAGTTTGGGTTCCGTCGGAATTTTTGATTATTAATTTCGCGCTATTCATAATGATGTCAATTACTTCCCAGCAACAGACTGATAATACCCAAGCTCTGTTTGAATTTCTCCTAATAAATTTAAAGCTTTTGCAGAATGAATACCATTCTCAAGCTGGATAAATTGCTTATTTTGCAAAAGCTTATTTAACTCAATCATGGTCTTCTCGGGTTTTATTTTAGCTAATCCTTCAAGTGCATAGTTTCTGGTAGACATATCATTGCTTTTCAACAATTTAGCGAATGTAGGTATTGCTTCCTCTGCTCGTAATTCACTTAAAGCTGCTGCTGAAACAACAGCAATTTCTTCACATTCATCTTTGAGAAGAGGTAATAATTCCGGAATGGCTGATTTTGCATTTAACATTCTTAATGCTTCTACAGCTTGATAGCGTACATTCCCATATTTATCTTTGAGAAGAGTGATTAATTCGGGAATAGCTGCTTCTAATTTCAATTCTCCAATAGTCTCTGCTGTTTCTTCACGAATATATAAATCGTCATCTTTTAAAAGCGACTTTAATACAGGAATAGCTTTATCGGGATGACTTTCTAATAAAGAAATTGCGGCTTTTCTACGTACATCGCCAAGATTATCTTCTAGAAGAGATATTAAAGTAGGATTAACAGCTTCAGATTCAAAATTACTTAAAGCTTCTGCAACGTTTTCTCTAACATCGAAATGGTTATCTTCTGCTAGTTTGATTATTTGAGCAAGGCTGTTTTTCGGTTTAAGTTTACCTAAAATTTTTGCTCCTGCTCCACGTATAAAACCATCTTCTGATTCAATTAATTTATTTATTAGCGGAATAGCAACTTCTATTGGAATTTCTTCTAAAAAATTAAAAACATCATAATAATCGTCGCAATATCCATCTTTAAGAAATTCGATGATATGGGGAAGCATTGCTTCTGGTTCAACTGTTCTTAAAGCAAAAATTGCTCTACAATGAATATCGCTATTTCGGCTTTTATCTTCAGCAATAGATAATAATTTCTCAATAGCTGCTTCTGTCTTAATTTTACCTAAAGCAGTTATAGCTTCTTCTCTTACTTGCTGATATTCATCTTCATATTCATAATCATCATCATCATCATCATCTTCATATTCATACTCTTCTCTGATATCGGTCAGTTCAATTAACCGAGGAACAACTTCCGAACACTCCATTTCTCCTGCTAAGAATGCAGCAATCGCAAGAGAATTTGGACTTTTATGGGTTAAAACTTTTTTCAACCTGGTAATAATTTTTTTGCGTTCGGATTCGCATTTACTTAAAATAGATGCAGCTTGTCTAGGAATTCCGTAACCTGTAGATGTAAGAAATTTAAGTAATGCAGAAACAGCCAATTTGCTTCTTTTTTCTAATAAATTTTGTGCTAGATTAAAACGAATGTAAGGACTCTTGGTTTTATCTTCTAAAAGAGGTGTTAATCGATTAATTGCATTTTCGGAATTGAATTTCACTAGAGCAGCTATAGCTGTATTTACTATATTGCTATCT
Organism: Cyanobacteria bacterium J06621_15; assembly: GCA_038525335.1. Classification (GTDB taxonomy): domain Bacteria; phylum Cyanobacteriota; class Cyanobacteriia; order Cyanobacteriales; family Nostocaceae; genus Rivularia. The sequence goes on from JBCBHT010000079.1 coordinate 23,925, forward strand.
TGAATTTCTAAAAATTTAGTTAATCTAGGAATTGCTGCTCCCGATTGCGTTTTTAATAATAGAATTATATTTAATATTGGTGGAACTTTTAATTTATCAATTAAACTAACAGTTTCTTCTTGCCATTCTTCTTTAACTTTCCCTGCTAATAAAGCACCTAGTTTTAAATCTATCTCAAAAGCCAACTTTACCACTCGTAAAGCCAAATCTTTATCTTTATCTTCTACTAATCCTAATGCTGTTGATATAGGTTCGGTGAATTTAACATTATTTAAATAATCCCATTTCAATTCATCATCGGTTAATTTTGGTAATTTCTCTAATAGTTCTTTTGCTGTATCTTTTTCTAACATGGTTCAATGTAGATGCTTTAATGAGTGAAGACAGTTAATAAAACAGATTGATTAAAGTTTTGATTTTACAATAGATGTCTTACTCATTTTCTCAAATGAACTGCTATTTAATAAAGATGGAAGCAATATTACTTAATGAAATAATTTGATTATTGCGGTGAAGGCATGAAGATGAGGGTAAATTATTTTACAAGGGAAATGAGATTGTTTAGTGATTTGAGTAAAAATTAGTATTATTGTTTGGCTGACTAATGATTGAAATTTTGTTTTATTGATTTGAAATAATCGCTCTTCGTTAAAATAAAAACTGATAAAAGCTCATTAAAGGGTAGAATAATCTAATAAGATGAAAATTCAATCTCTTCAGCTAGAATATTTTAAAAAATTCCACAAGCTAAACTTAGATTTTACAGATTCAGAAACGGGTTTAGCAAAGGATTTAATAGTAATCTTGGGAATGAACGGTCTTGGTAAAACTAGTATATTACAAGCAATCGCAGCCACTTTAGGTACTGCTACCGGAAGATTGCAACAAATTCCTGATTTAACCTATTACTGGACTGGATTTAACTATGAATTACTCAGTAGCAATTGGGGTAAATTTCAACCAACAGTATATTTACAAGTCGAACTTTCGCAATCTGAGATTAATGCAACAAGAGAATTTTCTCAAAAATTGCGCCATATGGGAAAAGAATTAATTCAACCATCCAATCAACCAATTATCAATTTACAATGGCAAGACCTGCAGGTTCGAGCAGATTCAGCAGAAGAACTGTTTCAATTAAAAGGACGAGAATACGCTAAACAATTAGTTCGTTCCGAAGGTTTTAAAGTATTTGAAAAAGTTGGTGGAGTTCTTTGGTATACGGAACAGCGTACCTCTACTAGCTTAACTAGTGAAGACCGCAATAACAAAATTGATATAACCGAAGATGTATTACGGGATAGACTTTCTAAATGGCAATTATTCAACCAAAATGTGACAAGCGGGAAAATTAGAGAATTACGACTCGGACAAAAAGATTTATACGCTGAAATTGAACAAAACTATCAAGCAATTTTTCCAGAACATAGCTTTGAAGGACCTGTTCCTAGAGAAGATTTTGACGATATTCTAAAGGAACCGTGGTTTTATTTATATGACGGTAAACATCAGTACGAAATTTCGGAAATGTCAGGAGGAGAGCGAGCAATATTTCCAATTTTAGTTGATTTTGCAAGTTGGAATATTCATAATTCCGTTATTTTAATTGATGAATTAGAATTACATCTACATCCACCAATGCAACAAGCTTTTTTACAAGCTCTATTTAAACTTGGTAATAATAATCAGTTTATAATTACAACTCACTCAGATTATGTAGAGCAACTCGTTCCCGAATCAAATATTATTCGGTTAGAGGAGCAATGATATGAGTGTAATTTCTGGTGGTAAAACAGTTTTTTGTGAGGGGAAAGATAACAGCTTAGATTACAAAATAATTTATCGTATAGTAGAAAATCTATCGGAGAAAGTAACTATCGTTCCATCTGGTAGTAAGTTTACTTTTTCTATATTTGCTGGAGGTTATTTTTCACGAGATAAACTAAACAATCAAAAGTATTTAGTATTCCGCGATAGAGACTTTGATATAAGACCTACTAAAAAAATTAAACTATTACAAAATAGTCGCATCCCAAAAGTTTATTTAAGCCATC
>JBCBHT010000080.1:0-25633 GCA_038525335.1 Cyanobacteria bacterium J06621_15
GTTATCAAGATTAATATCCGATGCTTTAATCTCTACATAGCCAGCATTTCTGCTACCTTTACTACTAACTGTTGCTTGAGAGTTATCGCTAATAGTTAACTTGTTGGTTGTAACGTCTATAAAACCAGCTTCACCGTTACCAACTGCTCCCGAAGCAATTTTGCTATCAGTTTCAATTTTCACCAAGGCAGCATCAATAATAATATCACCAGCTTCACCATCTTTTGTAGTGGCACTAATCAAACTATCTCCGCTTAATTGTAAGGTTTGTAAATTTTCTAATTTAATATCCCCACTAATACCATCATCTGTTTCTGATGTAAGTTTCGCTTGATTATCAAGGATAATACTATCAGCAGTAACTGTTAAATCACCTGCTGCTTTCTTGCTATTAACGCTAGCTCTTGAAGCATTATTAATATTAAATTTTTTAGTAGTGATGTTTAATTCTCCTGCAATTCCTTCACCTTTCGCTTCTGATGTGATACTGCTAGCATCAAAAATGTTAATAAAGTCTGAGGAATTAATAATAATATCTCCCGCTTCTCCATCAACTGTAGATGCAGTTATCTGACTATTCTGGTTTAATTGCAGTGATTCTAAGTTATTGAATTGAACATTTCCGCTAATACCAGATTCAGTTTCTGCTGATATTTTTGCTTGATTATTAATATTTACAATTTTTGCATCTACTAATAAATCACCTGCACTACTATTGCTCTTACTACTAACAGTTAATTGTGCAGCATCAGTAATATTAAATTGAGGTGTATTAATCTCTATATTTCCTGCGGTACCAATTCCTTCTGTACGAGCAAATATTCCGGAAGCTGCACCAGAATTAACGGTACTCGCAGTTAAAGGTGGAGTTTCTAAAGAAATTTGTAGTCCGTAATCAAGACTGCTAAAAAAACTAGGAATCCCACTACCATCAGCTTGATTAACTTTAATAAAGTAAGTACCGGGTTTAGTAAAAGTATATCTAAGATATGGGTCTAACCCACCAATAAACGACTGACTACCTCCTGCACCCAAGTTATCAGAAGCATTATTATTTGCAGCTAATTCGTCACCTTGATTGTTGAAGAGAGTCAGCTTAGCATCTAAATCAACCCCCTCGTAATCCAAATCAAAAACTGCTCTCGTACCAGCTTGTTTGACTTCAACTGCGTAATAATCGACCGAATTATCGACCGTTGCACCTATGGAAACATAAGGAATTCGTGTAGAAAATTCAACATTTTCATTAGTATTTTTTAAAGAATTAAGAGAAAACTGTTCTTCAGTTATTTTTTGTGCAGTTTCCAATGAATTATTCGGTTCTTGTTCGGACAATGTTTGAGAACAATTTCCAAATTTACAAGAATATAAATCAGTAGAAAATTCTTGTTCGGCTACTTTAATAGGAGTCGGACGACTTTCAAATTCAGAGTCAATTCCAGCAATATTAACATTACCCGTAGCATTAATAGCAATTTCACCCGCACTACCCGTTTCAAAGGTATTAGTTAACATCTGTCCGCCATTTTGTAAGGAAACATTGTTGGCATTAACAGTTATATTTCCTCCATCGGATTTACTAAAAGTTTGAGCGCTTAATACTCCACCATTAATAATATTTAAATCGCTTGTTTCAATAGTTATATCTCCACCTGTACCACTATTCAGACTTTCACTAGAAGTAAAAATTCCGCTCAATGAACCATCAGCACCAATTCCCCTAATATCAACTATCTCATTAACATTTAAATTTATATCACCAGAACTTCCACCACCTTGAGTAAGTGCTAATAATTGCGAACCTGATGATAGAAAAAAGGAATTTGAAGTAATATCAATATTACCGCTATTTCCTGTAGAATAAATTGCTGCTGTAGCAATCTTGCTTTGATTTGTTAAAGATACTTTGTCAGTAATTTCCAAATTTATATCCCCAGCATTACCTCTACCAGATGTAAGGCTAAGAATGCTACTTCCGTTATTCAAATAAATTTCTTGAGCGCTAACATTTACATTACCTGCATCACCTTTGCTATAAGTTCCAGTATCAATTAAGGAGTAATTTTCTAACTGTAATTTTTGAGCATCAATCTCAATATTTCCACCTTCCCCAGAAGAACCAGGTTCTAAAGCTGTTAATAAACGCGAATTATCAAAGTAAGTAAGATTAGTAGAATTAAGCAATATATTGCCGGAATTACCACTACCAGGAGCAGTACTGGTAATATCAGTTTGATTTAACTCAATTGAAGGGGCTTGAAGATTAATATCACCTGCATTGCCATTTATGTCAGCATTGGCACTGATAAAACTATCAGTTAATGTTATTGGTTCAATTAAACTCGTTAGATAAATATCACCACTTTTTTGAGTACCATAGGTAATAATTGAATCAACATTATTAATACCATTCTTAGCTTCTAGTTTTACCGTTCCCCCGTTACCTTCATCGGAATAAGAACCTAACGAACCTGTAGAAATATCGCCACCTGCTTTAAGTGTAATTGCTCCTGCATTGCCTTTTACAATAACAGAAGAATCAATATCATTCGTTTTAATATTCTTATCAGCAGTTAAATTTATAGAGCCACTATTTCCAAATTCAGTCAAGCTATCTATGGAAACCGTACTGTTAATTGAACCTCCAGTACTAGTAATATTAATATTTCCGCTTCCTTGTGAAGTTGAAGAGGAAAAAATAGAGTTAGATATGTTAATGTCACCAAAAGCGCTGATATTTATATCACCAGTCTTTGACAGTGCTTCAGTTCTTAATTTTCCTAAATAAATGTTACCATTGCTACTAGTGATAGTAACTTTTCCAGAATTTTCACTATCAGAAAGGCTTCCTGTTTCTATTCTGCCAACATCGACATCAGCTTTGGCTGTAATTGTAATATCACCGCTATTAGAGCCTGAAGAATATAACAATGGAGCTAAAATACCACCTTGAATGCTGCTAAGATTAATATCTGCACCTTCTGATGTAATTGTTGAACAACAGGAGGAAGAAACACTTTGAATATCACCCGAAGCTTCAATAATTATAGAACCACCATTTATATCAATATCTCCTGCTAATTGAATATCTCCTTGATTCAAACTGTTGTTAAGGTTATATAAATTAGTTAAATAAACTAAACCATCAACACCATCAACTCGAATATTTCCACCAATAACTATATCGTTGCTGCTTCCACTTCCACCCGTATTGGGATTTACCGGTGCAAAATCTCCACTTCCAGTAATTCCCGGAGTACCAAATGCAGCAGTACCTGCTCTTATATCTAAAGTTGCTTGATTTTTTCCGTCAATTTCTAAACTCTCTCCATTAGAAAGAGTCACGGTTTCTTGCAAACCATTCTCCCCATCAGCACCAGTAATTGTCACATCACCATTAATATTGACACTTCCCCCAGCTAAAATATGCAGCGAAGCACCTTTATAACTATCAAATCTGACATCACCGCTAGCTCTAATAATTGGGTCATTAGGACTTTTCAAATCACCCAAATTTCCATCTAATTGCTCAATCCTGAAATTTCCACCGCTAAAATAACGAGCATCACCAAGTACTGGTTTTGAACTTCGTAAAATTAAATCATTTCCAGAAAATAAACCGCTATCTGGGTGATTTAATGCAAAAATATCTATTGTTTGATTTGCTTGTAATAATAAATCTCTACCTGCATTGATGATAAAAGGATTATTAAAATTATCGCGAATCTGTAAACTATCTTTTGCTTTTAAATTTAAATCTCTACCTGAATTCAAACTTCCGTTTAAATCAAGATTTTTACCTGAAATATTTAAATCTTTCCCAACAGTTAAATTACCTTGATTGCTAATATCCCCTTGTTGAGAGCGAGGATATTGTAAACCAGGAGTTATATTGACTTTTAATAAGGGTACAGAGGACGGATTTGTGGTGCTAAATTCAAAACCATTATCAAATAAAATACTTGGTGAAGTTGTTGCAGTAAACGAACCAGGAATATCTAAACTCGCACCTTTACCAAATATAATTCCATTAGGATTGAGTAAAAACAGATTAGCATTACCCAAAACTCCCAACTTTCCAAAAATATTAGACGGATTTTTCCCAGTTACCCTAGTTAGAATATTTTCTATTGCACCAGGATTACTAAAATAAACGCTTTTACCACTATCAATATTAAATTCTTTAAAACTATGAAATAAATTAGAATCGCGAATCGCACCACCGTCAATTCTTTGCAGCAACTTGGAAGAATTAACTATTGAATTTTCTTTGCCCAAAGTATTATCAGGTATCAATTGTGCCTTTGCTTGTAAAAGTGGTACAAATGAGAGCGTAACCGATAAACCCGTTGATATACAAAGCTTATAGGCAAACAGAAGCAGTTGGCGATCGCGCATTTATTCTCCCTAAAAACTCTGACTAAATTCACCATGCAAGTGATATTTATAGAGTTCCCGAAATTCGAGATAAAATAACGCCGTTGATTAATCTACAGGGAAAAAATGCTGAGAATTAACTGAAGAGAATATAGAATTTTGAATTTTGTGGTGTAATTTATGCAACTTTAAATCGATTTTCCCAAGTTTTTGGCTCTGGTAAAGTTTCTCCATCTTCTAAAGCAGATTCAATCAGCATTTCTAAAACTTCTTGAGCATTTTTTACTGCTTCTTCATAAGTATCGCCGTGGGTATGACAAAAATCTCCCCACTCAGGAAGACTAACAATATAACAACTATCTTCACTTGACCATCGAATAACTACTGTGTATTGAGAATTCATGATTCTTCTTCCTTTTCTTGAAATTGTGAGTTTTCTTCTATTATTTGAATTGCATTATTAACGTCTTTCTCTTGGTAAGCTTTAGCGTCAGAACCGTCCTTACCTGACAAAGTTACTCTTCCTGGTAGTAAAGGATGATACCAATTTGTATGACTACCTTTTCCAGAACGAGTAGTAAACCCTGCTTTAAGTAACAAACTTTTTAATTCTCTTATTTTCTTAGGCATATTATCGATTTACATTATCTCTTCACATTCTCCTATAATTCCAAACTTTTAAAATTTATTCTCTATTAAAAATAAAAAACTCCCAATAGATTTAGCACTGCTAAATTCCTACATTTTTTTATCTTGATTGGGAAATTTCCGTACCTGATATTCGGATGACTCTACCATCTCGTAAGTGAATCCTAAGTCTTTATCAAACTTGGCTTCAATCGCGTCTATCTCTTCTTGCAAAATAGATTTCCACTGTTCTCTGCTTTCCCAGCGAATCACCATAACAAGCTCTGTGGGGTCATTTGGGTTAATCCATAACTCTTTACCTAAAAATCCGGGATAGTTTACCAAAGCTGTTGTCCAAATTTCAGCGTCTCTTTGAATGTACTTTTCTCGTTGTTCGGGGTCTATTTTAAACTTAAGTAACTCGATTACCATCTACGTTCAATCCTCGTGCTACTTTGCCACAATAGAATTAGCATATTTGCTAGAGTTTAATTCCCAGCATAGCTTTATTGTTACAAACAAAGGCTAAACGGGAAAATAAAGATGGGAGAACCTGTAGGAGCGTGGTATGGAAAACAATAACTGGATGCAACAATTGTTTATGCTCGGTATCGGTACAACTTCGGTAATGGCTGAGAAGTTTAAGGAAGCGAGCGAGCAATTGGTAAAGGACGGAAAACTTGACCCAGAACAAGCAAAAGCCGTTATGGATAATATGGTCGAGGAACTGAAGTCCGAACAAGGTAACTGGGACAAAAATATGCAGCGACAAATGAAAAATATGCTGCAAGATTTAGGTGTTGCTCGTCAGTCAGAAGTAGACGAATTACGCGGTCGAATTGACCGTTTAGAGCGTCAGGTAAGAGATTTAGAAAACAAACTTTGGCGTTAATAGTTAGGAATTAGGAGTTAGGAGTTAGGAGTTAGGGATTAGAAATCAGAAGCTACAAATTATAAATATAGATTGATTACTGTTCACTGTTGACTGCTCACTGATTACTGTTCACTGTTCACTGATTACTGGTCACTGTCACTGTTCTGATTTACACTAAGTTTTGTCCTATTGAGAAGCTATTATTTTGGAATATAAAACAATGCGGAGAATAACTCAATTGAAGGCAATTTTTAAACGTGTGGGCTTCATGTTGCTTTGCGTTGTATTTTTCGGGTGCGCTCAAATTTCTACTGAAGCACCGGAAACCAATGCTTCACAAAACACTATTCAAAAATCACCAGCGTCTACTACAGTAGCTGATAGTACCACTACAAATGAGAGCGATAATAAAATGACTGATGCAGCTACAAACCCTTCAAGTGAAGGAATTGTTACTACTTCTTCGGGACTAAAGTATGAAGTTCTCAAGGAAGGAACTGGAGAACAAGCAAAACCTGGACAAACTGTAGTCGTTCACTATACAGGTACTTTGGAAGACGGAACTAAGTTTGATAGTTCTCGCGATAGAGGTCAACCTTTCGAGTTTCCTGTTGCTCAAGGACGAGTAATTAAAGGATGGGATGAAGCACTCAGCGATATGAAAGTTGGGGAACGTCGTAAATTAATCATCCCCCCAGAGTTAGGTTATGGTTCTCGCGGTGCAGGTGGTGTTATTCCTCCCAATGCAACTTTGATTTTTGATGTAGAATTTTTGGGAATCAAATAAGGAGTTAGGAGTTAGGAGTTAGGAGTTAGGAGTTAGGAGTTATTTGAATTTTGAATTTACGGTTTTTAAGTTAATTAAAAAACCCGGTTTTTTAATTAACCGGGTTTTAATATTTGGCTAATTTATAATTAACCTGAGTTCGGGATATTTTTTCACTAGTACAATTGCACAGAACATTGAATAATCTCGGTTTAGGGAAACTGAATTTATTCTGTGAATACTATTTATAACTGTGTTTTTACTTCCTACTTCCTACTTACTACTTACTACTTACTACTTACTACTCAATAATGACTCGGTTGGGCTAAATTTTTAAATTTAGTAAATTGTGGGTCAAATAATAATTTAATTGTCCCTGTGGGACCGTTTCTATGTTTGGCAATTATTACTTCTCCAATTCCCCTATCTGGGCTGTCGGTATTATAATATTCATCGCGATACAGCATCATAACTAGGTCGGCATCTTGTTCGATACTTCCACTTTCTCTCAAATCAGATAGCATGGGACGCTTGTTTGTCCTGGCTTCTACACCTCTACTTAACTGAGATAATGCGATTACCGGAGCGGCTAATTCTCTTGCTAATCCTTTGATACTTCTAGTAATTTTTGATAGTTCCTGTACGCGATTATCGCCACCACCTTCCATTAATTGCAGGTAATCAATAATTACTAAACCAATATCGGTTCCGGCTTCTGCTTGCAAGCGTCGAGCCTGACTACGCATTTCTGTAACTGTAATATTTGGAGTATCGTCGATATAAATCGGCATTTCTGAAAGCACGCTGATTGCACGACTCAAAGGTTCCCATTGAGTTTGGCTGATTCTTCCGGTTCTTAAGTAGGTACTTTCAATTTCTGCTTCACTAGATAATAATCTCTGTACCAACTGGTCTTTTGACATTTCTAAGCTAAAAATAGCAACCGGTAGCTTATATAATGATGCAATATTGTGAGCTATGTTAAGACAAAATGCGGTGTTGTGAACGCAAATGTCGTTAGCAACAAAGTTATGAGTTCCTGGGATTGTCAAATCATAAACTTGCTTGTCTCCCATAGGTTCTATAGAAACAATTTCATCCCAATAAATATCGCTGCTTGCTAATTGCTGTAACCGCAAATTTTCTAATGCTGTTGCTAATAAAAATAGTCTTTCTCGGGATAAAGCACGTTTACCAACATGAATATTTGAATACCCTTTAATCCCAGCCCGTTTAGCTAAACCAGTCCAAGTTTCTTCTTCTTTTGCTACTGCTAATTGTTTCCAAATTTCTATCGGTATCAGGTCGCGATTTGTTTGATATCTTTTTTGGGTGAGTGCTGCTTTAATTTTTCCGATTACTTCTTCTTTACCAAAAATACCAATTTCCGATACAAAGTTTTTGATAGCACGAGCATTAGTAATATCAAGTTGCCAAGCTTCTCGACGAGTATCTTTATACTTAATCGAACGGGTTTTCAATATTGAAATAATCCCGAATCTTAACAGTAAATGCTGCACCTGCTGCGCTAGTTTTTCACTAACACTGTAATAACCTAGTTGAACCTGTCCGCTTTTTAATACACTAGCCCAACCATCAGTAGCAAATAACCGATTCAAAAACAAACTAAGCTGCTGACGCTCTAAAGTAAAGATAAAACCGGGAAGTATCTTTTCGTCAGCTTTTTTACCCCATAATTCTAGTTCTTGCAGCCATAAAATCAGCGGATTATCTCGTCCCTCATAACTTTCTACATAAAGCATTGGAGAACGCTTAGAACGTTTTTTCTGATTAATTTTGAGTTGAGGAGCAAATTCATGAACCGAATTTATAAAGTCTTCCTGAATTAAAAGATTTATATTACTAAATTTAGGATTTGTATCTGTTAAACAACCATCACCGATTAAATAAGCCAATAATTTCACTTCACATTCGCGAATCTTGTGCTTACCAAAAACATTTATCGTTCGAGGTACAGCAATCTTATCCCCTACTTTCAATTCAGAAAGTTTTCGCCATCCGTTAATAGTTAAATAAGGATGAGTGATAGTTGTTTCAATATACCTCCCTAAACGAGTTTTGACCCCAAAAACTGGCTTAATCCCATCGTCAATAAATGCTTCCGGCTTAGTAAAACCAAATTTCCAATTTTTCTTAAGCGTAAGCAGTTCTGCTTGACGATTATTATATATTTCCTTAATCGTAGAAATACTACCATCACTCAAAACTAATTCCGCATCTTCCTGTAAACATTTACCCATTGAAGGACGACCAGCGATGATTATTAAATCAGAACGTCCAAACCCACTCGTCATTGCATCTAAATCGTAGAAACCGCAAGGAATACCCGGTAAAGCAACTCCTTCATGACGTTCTTCAATATCCGTAAAAGTATTAATCAGAGTGTTAGAAATATGCACTAAGCCACTGGTATTACGCGCTTGAGCGATACCAAAAACCTTTTGTTCTGCATTATCGATGACAGTGCGAAATTCTGTTTCGGTTTCATAACCTAGGGCTACTATTTCGTTTCCTGCCTTAATTAACTGTCGTCGTCGATACTTTTCTACAACCAATGCTGCTAAAGCGTCGATATTCACCGCTGAAACAGTTCTATCCACCAAGGAAGCTAGTTTATTTCTTCCACCAACCTTATCTAAAAGCTCGTGGTCGCTTAACCAGCTACTAACCGAAAGTAAATCGGTAGGCTTACTTTGAGTTTGAAGCTGTAACATACCCGTATAAATATCTTTGTGAGTGCTGATATAAAAAGCTTCCGGTTTGAGGGTATCGCTAATTCTGCTGATAGCTTCAGGGTCTAATAAAATCCCACCCAAGATAGCTTCTTCTGCTTCTATATTCTGTGGAGGGAGACGGTCTGCATTTCCTTGAAAATTTAGTTCTTCAGACATAAGACTGTTAGATAAAGTTAGATAAAGTTAGATAAATTTATATAAGAAAGACTATTCAAAACAATATACAGAACAAGTGAACTATTCTACTTATAGTCCAAATAGTCCTCAAATAATATGTAGAGACACTGCGCCGCAACGTCTCTACACATAATGAATAATAGTGAAATAATTAAACCATAGATTTAAAAAATAAATACAAAAGTATCTAATTTATCTATGGTTCGTTGTGGTTATCCGTAGTAATAAATGAAACCAGAAAAGACTATTCGCTAGCTACAACTTCAATATTTACTTTGGCTATTACATCTGAATATAGTTTAATTTCAGCTTCATAGGTGCCCAAACTACCGATATCGGGAATAGTAATACCGCGTCTATCTACTTCCATTTCTGTAGAACCTTGGATGATATCAGCAACATCCTGAGTGGTAACGGTACCGAAGATAGCATTGTTTTCACCAACTTGCTTAGCGATTTTAAAGCTACCAACTTTCTCCAAAGCTGCTTTTTGTTCAACAGCTTGTTGTTTCAATTCTTCCTGACGCTGACGTTCTAATTCTCTCCGACGTTCGACTTGTTTGAGAATTCCGGGAGTTACAAAAGTTGCCAAATTTTTGGGAAGCAAGTAATTGCGAGCATAACCGGGGGCTACATCTACTAAATCGCCAAATTTCCCTAATTTGTAAATATCTTGATTTAAAACTAACTGTATACGTTTCGCCATCTTTCTTTTTCTCTATTTACTGTAGTATCAAGCGCAATTGGGTTGTTGTTCCAACAAAGCAGGCGAACAGAATAACCATTACAATCCCAACTGCTTATCCAAAGCCTACAGATTCTAGCGAAATGCGAGGGACATTGGCAACTGTTTGTTGAAGTTTGAATTAAAATCTCTTAGGGAGTAGGGAGTGGGGAGTGGAGAGTAGAAAATACGAGAAAAACACTAATCAAAGTTAGCTAATTAATGCTGTAAAACTTTTTGGTCAGGTTTTGATAGTAATTTTGATTTAATTTAAACCTATTAATCGGTAAAATCGAGGCGCGGATTCTTTTGATTTTCCAGGGATGAATTTTTCTGCTGTGTCCTAACTTCTTCTGGTAATTAATTTTCATGATTAAGATTTGAAGGGACTTATTACAGCGTTACAATTACTTTTTTACCTACATTCACTTTAACGCGATTATTTATCACTGGCTCTGTATAAAAAGTTGTAAATATGCTCCATCATTTGGATGATTTTATAACAGTATTTCCATACTACTTATAGACTATCAAAATCTACTTATTAGAGGATTATTTATCCGATTTCAGTTGTCAAATTAGAGACAGTATTTATTTGATTAGATTTATTTGATTTTAAGTTTTAATACTTATGGTTACTACTTTTAGACAATCACTTTCTGTTACTAAAGAACCATTACAACGTTTATGGATGCCAGAACGGGTAATGTTTACCCCAGCAGCTTTAGATGAGGACTGGGGACAGCAAATATTATCGCGTATTGAATCTTTAGGACTGACCATTGAAAAGCTCAAACACAATCGGATTACAGGTTTGCGAGGAGAAACGGTAGGCGAAACTTACGCTAAATCTAAGCGAACTTTAGCTGTTGTTACAGCACCGAAGAGCCAGTTTAAACTTACTCCAATTCCACCTTCAGCAGATTGGCAGTTTCACTTAGCTCAAGGATGTCCGGCTCATTGTCAGTATTGTTATTTAGCTGGTAGTCTTCAGGGACCTCCGGTGATTAGAGCTTACGCTAATTTACCGGCTATTTTAGATAATCTCAAAAATTACGAAGATTCAGATAAAATTACGAGTTATGAAGTTAGTTGCTACACCGACCCTTTAGGTATAGAACATCTAACCGGAAGTTTGGCTGAATGCATTCGTTATTTTGGTAATCGAGATAAAGCAAATTTACGTTGGGTAACAAAGTTTGACGATGTAGATAGTCTTTTGTCTTTACCTCATAACGGAAATACTCGCTGTCGTTTTAGCATTAATGCTGCTTCTATATCTCGCACGTTAGAAGGTGGTACAGCTTCTGTAATGCAGCGCTTGCAGGCTATTCGTAAGTTAGCTGATAGTGGTTATAAAATTGGTTTTGTTATTGCTCCAATTATGCCAATTGAAAATTGGGTTGAAGAATATACTCAATTGCTTGATGCTGCAAAAAATACGCTTAACTTTGATTGTGATTTGACTTTTGAATTAATTTCCCACCGCTTTACTCCTGGTTCTAAAGGAATTTTGCAGCAGTGGTATCCTAACAGCAAACTGGATTTAGACGAGTCAAACCGCAGCATTAAACGCAATAAGTTCGGCGGTGTTAAATATGTTTATCATAAAGACACCATGAAAGAATTGCGGGCATTTTTTGAAAGCGAAATAAGTCAGCGCTTTCCCAAAGCTGAAATTTTGTATTGGACGTAAGAAGGGAGTAATGAGTAGGAGACAAGGAGAAAATAACTATTAATTCTTAACTCCTAACTCCTAACTTTTTAACTGTCTGCATAAGCCATTCCGTTAGCATCAGCGTAGCGATGCATAAAGCGCATAAACCTTTCCCAATGGTCGTCTTGTTCAATTTCAAATTGGCAATCAACTCTTTTTAATTCATCTCCTTCGTCACCACCGAAGATGAATTTTGTAGAAGAAGGAGTGACGTTGATTTCACCTTCTTCATCTTTTAATAGCATTGAATTCAAAGACTTTTTCTTAAAACTGTTGAATTCTTCTAATGCTTGCATCTGGTCAAATGTCATTAAAACTATGCGTTTCCCTGTCTTGGGATTGCGACGCAAGCTGACGTTTCCTAATTTCTCATCAATACCAGCAAAAAATTGAATTGAAGGATTAGACATGATTATTGTTGGTAATTGGTAATTGGTAATTGGTAATTGGTAGTCAGGCAAATAAAAATTTTAGGATAAAGCTGATTAATTCATTGAATTCATAAAAAGAATTCTCTATCAACAAAGCTGACTCTGTTGAATAATTTATTACCCATTACCCATTACCTATTAACCATTACCTATTACCCATTACCCATTTTATTTATCTTTGATAAGGATAATAATACTGCGAATTGTACCCATTATTCGGATAAGTTGTTATGGGCATCGTATTGTTTACACCATTAGGAGCAGGATTTGGTAAAGGTGGTTGATAAGTATTGGTTCCTGATGGATTATTTAGATAAGGGGAATTACCACTTGGTGGAAGAACGTTTGTTCTAGGTGCCCCTGGCATTGTAACTGCTTGGTTAAAGTGCTGGTAAGCTGAACGAGATACAGAAGTAATTAATGTTTCTGCGCGGGGGTCAAGTCTGGGACGCTTTACCATTACTGCTGCAACGTAGCGTTTACCTGTAGGTAATTCAATCAATCCTACGTCCCCTAACATTGCACCAATAAATCCGGTTTTATTAGCTATTTTGGCTCCTGCTCCTAAACCTTTTGGCAATAAATGCCGTCTTTGATTGCGAGCCATAATTTCAATGATTCGCTGGGACGTAGTTTTTGAAACTATTTGTCCTTTAGTTACCATCCCCATTACTTGTGCTAATTCTTTGGGGCTTGTGGTATTGGTTCCTTTAACGTCGGGTAGTTTGTTTCTCGAAATCTTTGATTTAGAGCATCCATTCCACAATCTTTGATTTAAAGCATCTATTCCACCGAGACGAGCGATTAACATATTTGTAGCGGTGTTATCGCTAATTGTCATCATTTTATCGGCGACTTCCAATGCGGTAAATTTGCTTCCTACTGGTTTGTGTTGCATGTCACCGGAACCACCTGCAACCATTTCTTTGGTCATCTCAAGTGGTTCGTTTAATTCAATGTTTCCTGCTTCTAAATCTTGGAAAAAAGCAACTAGTATGGGTAATTTAATTGTGCTTGCTGACGGAATTGAATTATCGCCGTTTATGTCTACATAATTACCAGTATCTAAATCTGCTATAAAAATTCCTGGCGTCAAATTTGGGCTAGCAGCTACAAGATTTTGGAGAACTGTTTTTAAAGGTATTATTTCTTGATTTAAATAAAAGCCTTGATTTTTTGCAGGATTACTAGCAGGTGTTTGAGCTTGAGTTTGTTCGACGTTAGATGAGGCTGTATTACTTTGAGCGGCTGGGTCTAATATTGATAGTGCTGTACCTACAATTGCGCCAATACCAACACCGACTATTAATAAACGCAATATATAAAGCATAGTTCTCGCCATTGGTTTAAGGCGAGTTTTGTTGGATACCTTGACTCTTTTGGTAATTCTTTTATTAGGTTTTTTATTAGATTGTAAAGGTGGTATTTTACCGTTTACAGCAGCTGATTTCATTCCTTTTGATGCTGCTTGAGATGCTTTCTTTTTTCTTAACCAGGTTTCTGCTGGTGCTTCTACTGTACGTCTCTTTCGGGGCTTTTTCGCGGTGTTAGAAGAAGGATTTATTACTGTACGTGAAACTGTTCCACTTTTTTGGGGTGGACGCTGCTTTCCAACTACTTTGGCTTTTCCATTTACTGGCTTTTGGACTTTCCGCACTCGTTGACGGCCCTTTGTGGGTTGTCTTTGTCCAGAAGCTGTATATCTATAACTTGATTCTGACACCGCTACTCCTTCTAACCCACTTATTCTGTAAATACGGTACGAACTCTCGAACTCAAAATCTCGCTTGCTTCTCTTGTCTTAAATTACCCTTGGTAGCATTTTTTGTGTTTAGTTTAAGCCATTATTCCTACTTTTTGTGATTAATAGCGTACATGATTAATATTCTTTCATCTGTTTTTACTACTTTCCGGATTTCCCTAATGCCCACTGCATCTGTCTTAAGATACCTCTTAGCATAGCGACTTCCTTAGTTTTCAATTGAGCGCGATTATACAATTGTCTAAATTTTTCCATACGACTCTCAGCAGTGTGAGGATAAAGATACTCAATAGACAGCAGTAGCGATTCTAACTGTTCGTAGTATCCTTCGACAACCTCTATTGATGCTATTTCTTCATCTGTAGAAGCATTTTCAGCTGTTGAAGGTTGATTTTGTGTTAATTCGTAACAGCTAATTGCTACAGCTGAAGCCAAATTCAAGGATGGGTACCCTGCGTCAGTGGGAATACGCATAAATTTTTGAGCGTAGTTTAATTCTTCGTTGCTCAGTCCCCGGTCTTCTCTACCAAAAATTAATGCTGCTGGTTGTGCATCTGTTTCTAACAACCAAGGTAATACTTCTCGAGGAGTTTGCAGTACTGCATTGTCTCTAGTTCTAGCTGTGGTTGCAATGGCTCTTTTACATCCCTGTAGTGCTTCGGGTAATGTGGAAACGCATACTGCTGCTTCTAAAACATCTCTAGCATGAACTGACATTCTGGTTGCTTCTTCACCCAAGTAATCGCATTGGGGGTTGACTAAAACTAATTCTTTCAGCGCAAAGTTTTTCATTACTCGTGCTATGGAGCCTACATTTAATGGTCCTGCGGGTTCTACTAGGATGATTTTTACCCCTGATGCGTTCATGAAGATATTTCTCCGAAGGTAAGGAATAGGGAGTAGAAAAGTAAAGAACGGAAAATATAATTGCTAATTCAAAGAATATTTGAGATATGTCAAAAGTCAAAAAACCTCAATATATCTAAGTATTAAATTTCCTGACTAAATTTTGACATTATTTTATTATTTAAGCAGAAACACTCTAAATTTTATTTGAATTACTTATCTAAATTATTAATTGGGATGAAATATTTTCAAGCTATAACACCTTTAATTGGTGCGATATCAACTGTTTTACTACAACCTTTATCTGTAAAAGCACTATCTTCTGTGGAGGTGGGAAAGATTGCTGAAAATATTACTGTAATGATTGATTACAAAGATAATTCCGGAAACGGTTCGGGAGTCATCATTGGTAAACAAGGTAATCAATATACGGTATTGACAGCTGCTCATGTAGTAGCTAGACCGAATTTACAATATGAAATTGTTGCACCTAGCAATCAACGCTATCAATTTAAATATAGCAATGTAAAAACATTACCCAATCAAATAGATTTAGCTGTGATAACTTTTACCAGTAATCAAAATTATCAAGTTGCTCAAATCGGTAACTCTGATACTTCTGGGAGAGGAACGCTTACTTATTTAAGTGGTTTTCCCAAAAAAAGCAGAGCGATTAATCAATCCATTCTCAGCTTTACTGAAGGAAAAATTGCGGCTAATTCTCAACAACCCCTCAATGACGGTTATGGTTTGATTTACAGCAACAACACTGTTGGGGGAATGAGTGGTGGTGCGGTTTTGAATGAAAAAGGTGAATTGATAGGAATTCACGGTCGAGGTGATATCAGAAGCGAGGAAGGAACCGATACGATTCAAAAAAGCGGTTTTAATTTAGGAATTCCGATTAATACTTTTGTTAAAAATTCCAATCAATTAGTAGCCAATACTAGACCAATTAAACCTGCTGTTGTTTCTACTAAACTTAAAGCAGAAGATTTCTTAGCAAGAGCGGTTAATAAGAGAAAAGAAAGAAACTATCAAGGAGCAATTTCCGATTTAAGTCAAGCTATAAATCTTAATTCTCAATATGCTGAAGCATACTATTTAAGAGGTATTTCTTACAGTAATGCTGGAAATCCACAAAAAGCACTACCTGATGTTAATCAAGCTTTGAAAATAAACCCCAATCACGGTGAAGCATATCGTTTACGGGGTTTTCTGCGTAAGAATTCCAAAGATTATCCAGGAGCAATCAGCGATTATACTCAAGCTATTAGAATAAATCCTAATGATGCTGATGCTTTGCGTGGAAGAGGTTTTGCTCGCGGAAAATTAAAAAATTATCCAGGAGCAGTAAATGATTTAACAAAAGCAACCCAATTATATAAACAGCAGGAAAACGAAGTAATGTATCTTGCGTCAAAAATTCAGCTAGATATTTACACCTATTTTAATAACAGTAAGCGAAAGAAATGATTTTTATTGCAGGATAATCATCAGTAAAAATAAATCTGTTGAAAAACAATTTATTCTAAATTGTTCCTAGTAATGGTAAAACTTTCTTTTTCAGGATTTTGATTAATTCTGGCTGCATATAGTCATATTCGTCAGGAATATCTAAACATACTACTCGTTTCCCTTTCATAAACGATTTGAAATTTTTTGATAATTTGTTTCTATGGGACTTTTCCATGACAAAAATAATATCAGCCCATTCAATGCTTTCTGTTGATAAAAAATTTTCTGCACCTTTGTTTAAACCAGCAGATTCTACTTCTAGTCCTTCGTATACTCTAAACGGATTAATTATTGTAGGTTGGGTTGAGGTACGAAACCCAACAAAAACCTACTTACTGTTGGGTTTCACTTCGTTCAACCCAACCTACGAAAAGTTAAGTTTTTAGCCGTTGGGAGTATAATCGGAAAAAACAGCTTCTGCTGTGGGACTGCGTAATTTGTTTTGACTGCATAGGAATAATAATTTCATTGGAGGAGTTGAGAATGGGATGCTCCCTTGAGAATTGGTAATTGGGAACAGAAAATAAAAAACCGGGAATTGAATAAAACCCGGTTCTCAATATTCCTACAAAAGATTTTGCAATTCTTAATCCAAAATCCAAAATCCAAAATCCAAAATTTTTACACCATCTGCGATGTTTCTACTGTAGGTTGTGGCTGTGGCTGGAACATGAATAAGGAGTAAACAACGTCGCGACGGATGTTGGTCATCATATCCAGGAATAGTTCGTAACCTTCGCTCTTATATTCAATTAATGGGTCTTTTTGACCGTAACCGCGCAATCCTACTGATTCTCTAAGAGCTTCCATTTGCTGCAAATGCTCGCGCCATAAGGTATCTATTCTTTGTAAAATAAAGAATCGCTCGGCTTGACGCATTAGTCCGGGTTGAATTTGGTCTACTTCGGCTTCTTTCATGTCGTAAGCGATGCGAACCTGCTCGTGTAAGAAGGCTTTGATTTCGCTCATGGTCATGTCTTCTAAATGAGAAGATTGTAAGTCCGATAGCAAGTAAACGAATTCTTTGACTTTTTCAGTTAATTTATCTAATTCCCATTCTTCAGATGGTAGGTCTGGATTGACGTAGTAATCAACGATGTCATCCATCGTTTTTTCTGCGTATTTAATGACCTGCTCTTTTAAATCTTGCCCTTCTAATACTCTACGACGTTCGGCGTAAATTGCTCTACGCTGATTGTTCATTACTTCGTCGTACTCGAATACCTGTTTACGAATGTCGTAGTAATAGGTTTCGACTTTTTTCTGCGCTCCTTCTAAGCTACGAGTTAACATACCAGATTCAATTGGCATGTCTTCCTCTACCCGGAACATATTCATTAATCCAGCAACGCGATCGCCACCGAATATTCTCATTAAGTTGTCTTCTAAACTCAAGAAGAATCTGGTGGAACCTGGGTCACCTTGTCTTCCTGCACGTCCTCGTAACTGGTTATCAATCCGTCGCGATTCGTGACGTTCGGTACCAATTACGTGCAATCCACCCAAGGAAATAATTTTATCGTGTTCTGCGTCGGTAAATGCTTCGTATTCTTCTTTTACGCGGTTGTATGCTTCGCGCATTTTCTGAACTACGGGGTCTTCGGTGGGTGCTTTCTCAGCCGCAACCGCTATTTTATCTTCGGCTTCTAACTCAGATAAACTCCGCTCTCCATATTCTTTAACTGCAGCTTCTACTGCTTGTTTCAGAATATTTTCGGCTTCTTTACTTATCTGTGTGGGAAATACTTGGGGAGAAGCTTTCCAAGTTTTAACTTTTTTCCCCGGAACAAAACCTTGACCGCCATCAGTTCCGGTAGGTAAAGTTGCTCTATGAGGTGAAAATGTATCTTCGTCTTCTGGTTTAACAATACGAGGCATTAAAAATTCTCGTACTTTTAAACGTGCCATATATTCGGCGTTACCACCCAAAATAATGTCAGTACCTCTACCAGCCATGTTGGTGGCGATAGTTACCATTCCACCGCGTCCGGCTTGAGCAACGATTTCAGCTTCCCGTTCGACATTCTCTGGTCTAGCGTTGAGTAGTTCGTGAGCAATACCAATCTGTTTCAATAACTGACTGAGATATTCCGATTTTTCAACGCTTGTGGTTCCTACTAATACAGGTCTACCGGTTTCGTGCATTTCGGCACATTCTTTAGCAATGGCTTTCCATTTACCGACTTCGGTTTTAAATACCATGTCAGCCAAATCTTTACGTTGTCTGACCCGGTTGGTAGGAATTATGGTTACTTCTAATTTGTAAATCTTTTCAAATTCTACTTCTTCTGTTTTTGCTGTTCCTGTCATTCCACCCAATTTAGGATACAGCAAAAATAAGTTTTGATAGGTAATCGAAGCTAAGGTTTGAGTTTCTGGCTGAATATCTACATTTTCTTTAGCTTCAATCGCTTGGTGTAACCCGTCGCTCCAACGTCTTCCCGGTAATACCCGACCGGTAGATTCATCAACAATAACCACTTCCCCATTCCGAAGAATGTAGTTTACATCTGGTAAAAATAATTCCTTGGCTTTAATCGCGTTAAAGATAAAATGCGCCCAGGGGTCTTCTGGGTCAAACAAATCGGTTACTTCTAAAAGCTCTTCTGCTTTCTGGAAACCTTCATCAGTTAAAAGAACGTTACGAGCTTTTTCATCTACTTCGTAATCTTCTTCTTTCAACAGCGCTCTAGCAATTTGAGCAGCTCTAACGTATTTCTCCGTAGGTCTTTCCACCTGACCGGAAATAATTAAAGGAGTCCGCGCTTCGTCAATTAAAATCGAATCAACTTCGTCAATTACGCAATAATTAAACGGACGCTGTACAACATCAGCCATTGATGTTGCCATGTTATCGCGCAAATAGTCAAAACCTATTTCGCTGTTGGTAACGTAAGTAATATCACATTCATAATTTTTCTTCCGTTCTACAGGAGTCATGCTTGACTGAATTAGTCCCACAGTCAATCCTAAGAAACGGTGTACCTGACCCATCCACTCAGCATCACGACGAGCTAGGTAATCATTAACGGTAATTACATGTACGCCTTTACCAGTTAAAGCATTTAAATAACTAGGTAATGTAGCAACCAGGGTTTTACCTTCCCCGGTCTTCATTTCCGCAATTTGTCCCTTGTGCAGAATCATTCCACCCAATAACTGCACGTCAAAGTGACGCATTCCCAAAACCCTTCTTCCAGCTTCCCTAGTAACAGCAAAAGCTTCGGGTAAAATATCATCAAGAGTCTCGCCGTTTTTCAGACGTTGTTTAAACTCAGGTGTTTTAGCTTTGAGCTGCTCATCAGAAAGAGCTTTAATTTCTTCTTCTAAGAGATTAACTTCAGTAATGGACGGTTGGAATTTTTTTAGCTTACGAGCGTTGGGGTCGCCCAACAAGGTTTTTAGCATGGCATTTTAATTTAACTGAACCTGGCAGAAGAATAAATTTATCGACGTTGGAAATGATTATAAGTACTCAAACCTAAAGATTAGAGCAATTTCTTAGCTTACAAATACGTATTCCAAGACAATTAACTCAAAAATAGTAAAAATACCAGCGTCGCAGCTTACTAAACAATTGGTTTTTACAAAGAACTTATATTTATCTAGTCTAATAGTATCATTTTGTCCCCAATGCAGCGCCGTAAAGCCCGACCAGGTAATGGTTGGTTTCCCGTCTTTTGGGGTGGGGAAATTAGGGGATAGAAAGACGAGGAGATAAAAGTAAAATATTAGTTTTTAACTCGTAGCTTTTATAAAGTTGTATTCTTTTATGATGGGTGAAGAAAGGGAGGGGGAAGAGGGGGAAGAGTGGGGAGAGGGGGTAGAAAAAAATTATTTTTTATTCACCCGTCAAAACTAGTGGTCTGTCCCATTAGTTTTAACGGGTGTAGAGACGTAGCAGTGCTACGTCTCCCGACAGTTTCAAAGAAAACCCGACCCCTCAGAATTAATGAAAAGGACTACTAAATCAAGCTTTTTATCGAGTTAGATAACCGCCGTTAATCCAAATTGTTTGCCCTGTAATCCACTGGGAACCTGGGCTAGCCAGGAATTCTACTAACGGCACAATATCAGCTATTTGACCGAGACGACCTGCTACGGAGAGATTAGAAGCAAACTTGGTTGATTCGGGGGTTTCCTGACTTTGAAAAAACGGTGTATCAATAGGACCTGGGGATATAGTATTAACAGTAATTCCTCGGTCACCTAGTTCCCGCGCTCCCATTCGAGTAACCTCTTCCATAGTCGCTTTTGTTCCAGCGTAAGCGGAGTAATTGGGTGCCATTCCAGCTAATAGTGAAGTGCCAATGTTAATAATGCGTCCGTTGTCTGAGATGCGACGTGCGGCTTCACGCATACACAAGAAGGTTCCGCGTGTATTGATGTTAATCATGCGCTCTAAATCTTCGTCGGTGACTTCTGCTATTGGCTTTTTCACGATTGCACCTGCGTTATTCACCAGAATATCTAGCCTTCCGAAATTTTTAAAGGCGCTGTCAAACATTCGTTTCACTGTTTCTGGGTCGCCTAAATCGCCCTGAGTAAGAGCAGCACGAGCGCCTTGTGCTTGTACTAATCTTGCAGTTTCTTCTGCTTGATTTCTGGTTTTCTCTCGATGGTAATGCACCACGACATTAGCACCATTTTTTGCTAATACTTCGGCAAAAGCACGCCCTAGATTTGCTCTAGCACCGGTAACAATGGCGACTTTACCTTCTAGCTCTCGGTTGGGGTTAGTAGATGCGGTTGGAGAGGATGAAGCTGGCTGAGATTGCGAGTTAGCTTGCCCAATCGTCGCTGCTCCTAATAAGCCTGTTGCCCCAATTGCACTTAGAATTTTGCGTCGATTTGTAGCCATGATTACTTTTTAATAATTTCTTTATAAATCATAAACAAGGTTGTAGATACGGTTAGTATCATCTTGATACTGAAAAGAATAGACTTGGATCTATCTATGTAAAATTTTCAAATGGTTATCAAAGTAATAGAACCAGTTTGACGGCTAATTCTTCCTTCTTGTTCTAATCTTGCCAAAGCTCGTGAGAGGGTTCTTGGAGCTAAATCTAGTTCGGCTGCAACTTTTTTCAAGG
The DNA here is from genome assembly GCA_038525335.1 of Cyanobacteria bacterium J06621_15. Lineage (GTDB taxonomy): Bacteria > Cyanobacteriota > Cyanobacteriia > Cyanobacteriales > Nostocaceae > Rivularia. The sequence goes on from JBCBHT010000080.1 coordinate 21,669, forward strand.
GTTGGTCTAAGTTGATAACTGTTCCGTTATTGGAAGCAGCTTGATAACGTAAATATTGAAGCAACCGCTGATGAGCAGCTTTAGTTTGGAGCAGTTCTAAATTGACCTCAAGAGACTGGATTTTCGTTATCAGCATTGCTCTCACATCGTCTGCAAGTAATTCTGGATACTCACGTATAACTTCTCGAAGCAACGGTTGAGGATAAGCGATTACTCGTGAAGCTACCTCCGCGATGGCTGTGCAGGAGTAGACATTGGAGATGAAAGTGTTTTCACCTAAGCTCTCACCTCTTCTAGCGACTTTTAAAATAACCATCCTGCCTTCAATAGTGTTGCGAACCAATTTAATTAGCCCAGTTTCAACTATATAAAAGTTTCTTGGACGGTCACCTTGACGGAAAAGTCTTTCTCCAGGAGCAGCATAGTAACTTGCACTTGCATTTCGTAGAAGGGATGGCAAGCTGTCAATATCTAAAAGATTCATGCTAAAGCTTTTAGTTGACTAAGAAATTGGACATTCTTATGCGGTCTAAAGCGAGAGCGAATGCTTTGACATCTGTGTTCCCTATTTGACGATATTTCACGATTTATCAGCCCTTATGATTGATGTTGGTTTTAATTTACCGACAAACTACTAAGGGGTACATGGATATTTTCTAGAAAGACTTGTCAATTATTCATCAAAGTACAAATGCACTATTTTTTTGTTTATATGAGCGTGAAATCAGCTACATATAGCGCTTTTCACTTGAGTGCAATACACCGCTGATTTACCTCACCCCCCTACGGTGTAAACACAAGTACTCGAATTTAGCCACATCCTCACCGGAAAGCCCCCTAACCCCCAATATTGGGGGAAAGAGTTTTCAAAGTCCCCCAGAATTGGGGGATAATGGTGGCTAAGTTATACCCAAACTTAGATAGATAGGATTTCTGTGTACACTGTAGCCTTATAGAGGAGAGGGGTGTATTCTATTCAACTGAAAACTGCTATAGGAATCCGATTTGAATATTGAACAAAATTACGTATTTGTAGGGTGCGTTATGGCTTCAGCCTAACGCACCGAAACCCTATCAAATGGTGCGTTACGCTATGTCCTATCGGACACGCTTCGCTAACGCGATAACACACCCTACGTATTTTATGTCCTCCGGACACGCTTCGCTAACAAAAATCAAATAGTAATCCTATATATTCAACAATGCAATAAAATTTAGATTTTGATGTCAACTTCCACCTTGCAAATTTTCTCGAAAAGTAGAAGGACTCATCCCGGCATGTTTTTTAAAAAAACGGGAGAAATGACTTGGCTCTTTAAAGCCTAGTTTATAAGCAATTTCTTGTACGGAAGCTGAAGAATGCGATAAAAAAGCTTTCGATTCTGCAACGATTTTTTCGGTAATCCAGTTATTCACAGATTTACCAGTTTTACTTTTAATGACTGTACTTAAATAGCTAGGGTGTAGATGTTGGGCTTGAGCATAGTCTTGAACTCGATATAAGCTATTTATGCTGCCTGTGGTCAAATCTCGAAAGTGTTTCTCTAGGTTACGCTTAAAAGCAATTACAATTTGCGAACCACTGTCTGATTCATTAATAGGATTGTAAGTTTGCCAAAATTTCTCTTTTATTTTGAGCAACAGTACCACCATTAAGCTACCAATAATTTTAAATTTATAGGCTGAACTGCTTTCATATTCATTGATAATCTGATTTCCTAACTTATCAAATTCTTGAAATAATTCTCGGTTAGGATATTGAGGAGGAGCTAATTCTGCTATTAGAAACGGAAATTCATTAAAAATATTTTCTCTTACATATTGCTTAAGAAATGATTCAGCAAAAGTGATTACAAAGCCCGTAGTCAATTCGTAAATTTCAAAGCCTTTAATGTGACCTGGATTAGTAAAGTAGATAGTACAAGGTTTAGTCACATAAGAGTGATTATTAATAAAGTATTTCCCCCGACCGTTACTTATAATAATGATAGAGTAATAGTTTGCTCTAAATCGTGGAGATTTGATGGGAACATCTCCATGAACTTCTTCTAAACGATGAATAGTAAATTCAACTTCTTGTTCTAGAGTTCCTCCCATAGCGGTATAAAACTCTGCCATTGAGTTGTAAATTACAATTGAATTTATATTCATTTTTTTACGAAAGAGTATGAATTATTATTGTAATTTTACTCTTGTAGTCGAACAAAATACGAACTATATTTTAAATTTTTGCTAGAAGCTTTTTAATATAGGTTTCTGATTTTTGGGAAATATTAGACTGTGTTTTAAGCCAGTAATAACCTTGATTTGTTCCTTGTTGAGCTGCAATTATTAAAGCTTTCCAAGCTTGTACTTCGGAGCGATTGGGGTTTACTTCTAATGCTGCATTAATCCGACTTTTTATCCTTCCAGTATCGGATTTGAGTAAATTTCTGATTTCTGTGGGATTTTGCGGTGATGCTTCATATACTTTCAAAGCTTGTCCCCATCTACCATCGATTAAGTCAGCTAGCACTTCTTGCGAGGGACTAGCCCAACTTCTATCTGCTAATTTCTTGGTAAGTTGAGAATGCTCGCGAATAAAATCGATTTGTGCTTGTGCTTCGGATGATATTTTTCCTTTTTGTTGTTTCTTGATAAATTGCAGCCATTTGTAAGATGGTGTCCACAGTCCGTTTCTAGCAATTAACAACGCATCTTTGTAGCCTTTATTTTTTAAAGCTTGTGGTTTGAGGGTGATTTCAGCTAATTTAACTGGATTAATCACAAATTCGCTTGGTTTAACTTGGTAAATTTGCAGACGAGGTTCTAAACCAACTGTTTGACGGATTACTAGTTCTTTTTCTTTACTACCAGTTACCTGCACCCATTGGGGTAAATCTCCGGTGGGACTTGTCCAAGTTGTCATTCTCTGCAAATTACGACGCTTTGGGTTGTAGTGAAGAATATAACCGTAAGCTGTCAAATTTGAACCTGAAGAGCGATTTCCCCGTAAGTAATACCAAATTCCAGGTTTTGGTGCATCTTTTTCAAACCGTTTTATTTCCGTTACTGGTAAAGGAATGGTAGAACCGGGAGTATCTTCTATGCTTGCATCTACTAAGGGAGCAATAACTTCAAATTCTTCTGGACCAGTAACGGGAAATTGATTGGTGAGGTGGTAATGTTTTTGAGGAAGCGATTGCCATTCAAAATCTGTTGCTAGCTGGTAAGTTCTGAGTTCAACAATATATTTACAGTCGGAGCTACAATTATTGCGTTGTCGAAAAATGGGTATTAAAAAGGATTCTTCGGTATTACTTTCTAAAGGAATAATTTTTCCAGATATACGCTTTTGTTTTTTAATTTCTGCTTGAATTTGTTTTATTGTATGCGGTTTTTCTTCGTAATTGGAAGTTATTTTTGCCCATTCAGGTAACAGAGGATTTAACCAACTTACAGAAAGCGGATTGAATATAAATAAAATGCTAATCCAGCCAAGAGCTACAACAAGACCTCCACTCGACAATAAGATTGCAACAGCTAGCATTGATACTGCTAAACTCTTTCTTTTTTTTATTTTCTGTTTATGACTTGAGTAAGAACGAATTCCTTTAGTTGGAGTAATTTTATTTTTATTTTTTTTAGATTTTTTAATTCTTTTACGAAGCTTACGAACCTTAGTATTAGGCTGCGCTTTACCATTTTTTGATGGCTTTGATGAAGGTGAATATTCTGGACTTCGGGTTTTGGATTTACTCTGCTGGTTTTTTTCCACTGTTAAAACTATATTCCAGTCATAAAAGATACTTTTACTCAATCTAAAATCTTAAATTGCTTGCATCACCAAATTAGTTGATTTGATTGATTTGTAAATTTCTCGTAGATTCCAATAAATTTATTAGATTTATAAATACTTATAAATACTTGATATTAAATTCCTCGTAACAGTACTAACTTTTTCTTTTATACTGTATAAAAGAAAA
>JBCBHT010000081.1:0-25566 GCA_038525335.1 Cyanobacteria bacterium J06621_15
CGGGACGAATTATAGTATAAGGTAAACTAGAGTTTTTAATAGTTCCTTCAGCCTGTTGTTTTGCATCAAGGATACCAAAACTATTTAAAATACTATAAGGAAAATCGCTCTTACGTTCTACTCCACAGGAAGACACAAAAACGAATTGCTTTAAATCCTTTGGTGCTACTTCTACTAAATTATTTACACCTTGAGCATCAACTTTCATTGGACTATTTTTAGCTTTTGCTTTTGCTTCTTCAGGGTTAAAAAATAATCCAAAATAATCCAGAAAATTAGGATTTTGTTCAAATTCCCATCTTTCCGAAGGAAAAGCAGTAGTTCCACTACAGCAAATTATATGAGTTACATTTGCTATTGCTGCTCTTATTGTCTCAATGTCGCGGATATCTCCTACAGCAACTTCCACTTTGCTATCAAACATATTTTCTGCTTTTGAAGCATTCCGAGTCAAAACCCGAACTTTCAAATTTTTATCGAGTAACTTTGCTACCGCTAATTGTCCAACTCCACCCGTAGCACCAGCAACTAATACTAAATCTTCTGAAATACCTGAAGTCATGATTATTAAGTTAACAATATTAACGGCTGATTACAGATACAATTTCTGCATTACAAAAATAATACGTCATGTTTGAAAGGTCAAAGGTTAAAGGTCAAAGATTTCTGAGATATAGGTTTGAGCCTTTACGAATGTTCTAACTTAATTACGTGGTTGTCTATCACATAAAATATGATGGATTCGTAGTTTAAACTTCAGTCCTAAATCTGAGCGATAAATCATTTACTACAAACCTTTTTGGGGAGCATCCCAATTTTGCACAATTAATATTGTGATTGTCATTGCGTTAGCGAAGCGTGTCCGTTAGCGAAGCGTGTCCGCTAGGACATTAGGACATACGAAGTGAAGCAATCTAAAAGTGTTGCGATGATCCGCAGCTTCGCTGAATGCGTCGTTCCACTTTGTTCCACTCGCAATGACAAATGATATTTTTACACATTTGGGATGCTCCCCCTTTTTGCCTATCAGAAATAATGGCTCGTTTTATAGATTTCAAAGGGTCTGGTTTTCTCGGTAATTCTGGGAGACTTTACATATCAATCTCTACATTGCTAACTCTTAGCTTTTCTATTCTTCTGAGTGCAATGATATTCGCACATTAAAAATGGGAACAATCTTAATAAGAGTTTAAAATTTTTATTAAGTAACGTAATGAATAAATTGCACGAATATCTTCCAGTTGGCAATCAGGAAGGTTTATTGCATCGTATTGCTAATCATATTCGTCAGTCTTTGGAGTTAAAAGAGATTTTAAATACGATGGTTGCTGAAGTCAGAGATTACTTGGGGACTGACCGTGTAAAAGTTTATCAGTTTAATTCTGATAGTAGCGGAGTTGTAATTGCCGAATCAATTCATAATAATCGACTACCTTCTTTATTAGGCTTGCATTTCCCGGCTGATGATATTCCGACCTATGCTCGCGAATTATTTTTAAGCGCACGTCAACGTTCGGTAGTAGATGTCACGAATGCTCAAATCGGCATTAGCCCTTTAGACCATCCAGAAACGGGCGAAATTCAGAAAGAAAATGATATTCGCTATCGTCCTTTAGACCCCTGTCATGCTGAATATTTAACTGCAATGGGAGTAAAGTATTCTGTAATAGTTCCAATCGTTTTAGAAGAAATTTCGACCGGTAAAGAAAACACTTTTACAAAAAAATCCTCTGCTCAACTTTGGGGACTGCTTGCTTGTCACCATAGCGAATCGCGTAATGTAACCGAAGAAGAACTACAGTTTATTCAAGCTGTTGTAGACCAGGTTGGAGTTGCTATTGCTCAATCAATCTTGCTCAATCAAGTCCGGTCACAAGCAAAACAGGAAGCAAATATCAATCGCGTGACGGAGCTTCTTTATACAAGTCCAACAGTGAAATCCCAAGCAGCACTTGAAGAAGCAGTTGCGACTTTTAATGGTTCTGGTGGTAGACTTTATTTGCTCGCGGACGAATATCAACCAAGGGAAATTTATACCTACGGAAAGCAGCCAGATTTTATTAGTGAAGAACAAAATCGAGTCGTTGAAGAAAACTATCTGTGGAAGAATTTCTTGCATTCAGTAATCGAATCTGGCTCCGATAATACTGGTTATAAGCCTTGGTCGGTACAGTGGATGCGTTCGGTATATAATTTAGACAAATATAGCGATTACCAAGAAGAAATTGATCATCATCCAAATTTATGGGCAATTGATGACCTGTACCGCGAACCTTTATTCCGTACTTTAGCTCCATTTTTTCAATCTACTTCTGTTCGCAGTCTGCTGATTATTCCCCTACATTATGGAAATCACATTGTTGGCTGCTTAACCATTTTTCGAGATGAAGTAGATACGGAAATTCTCTGGTCGGGATGGCACAATCCTGATACCCGTCAATTAATGGCTAGACAATCCTTTGAAGTATGGAGACAGGAGAAAAAGGGACAAGCTCAACCTTGGACTGAAGAAGAATTAAAGTATGCTCAAGCGCTGAGCGAAAGGTTTTCTACAGCTATTAAACAATATAGGCTCTATCAGCAGGTACAAGCTTTAAACGCTAACTTAGAACAGCAGGTAGAAGAGCGTACCGAGCAGCTTCAACAAAAAACCGAACAGTTACAGGTTTCAAATCTAGAACTGGAAAACTTTATTTCCAAACAAGAAGCACTTGCAGGTATTGTTGCTAAAATACGCGAGTCTCTTGATATTGAAGAAATTTTCCGAATTACAACTAAAGAACTAAACCAGATATTAGATGTCGATAGAGTTTCCGTTTATCAATTTCATTTAGATTGGGGTGGAGAATTTGTTGCTGATTTTGAATGTGTTACTCCGAAATGGCTCGATGTCGGTAATTTAGGTGTAAATACAGTTTGGAACGATACTTATCTCCAAGAAACTCAGGGGGGTAGATACCGCAAAGGTGAAGTTTCTATAGTCAATGATGTTTACCAACAAAACTTTTCTCAATGTCACCTTGATATATACGAACAGTTCCATATCAAAGCTTTTATCGTAGTACCAATATTCGTTGGTAAAGACCTTTGGGGACTTTTGGGAGTATATCAACATCAGGATTCGCGACATTGGAAACCTTCAGAAGTTGAATTTACTTGTCAAATAGCAGCTCAATTAGGAGTAGCTTTACAGCACTCAAATTTACTTGCTTATACTCGTCAGCAAGCAAAAGAATTACAAAAATCTAACGCAGAACTTCAACGAGGAATTGAAACACAAAAGGCTATTTCAAGTATCGTTGCCAAAATACGCTCTTCATTAGATATGAATGTTGTATTTTCTACCACAACACAAGCAATACGAGAGTTACTCGAAGCAGATAGAGCGGTAATTTATCGTTTTAATCCAGATTGGAGTGGTGAATTTGTCGCGGAGTCTGTAAGTCCTAACTATGACTCTTTAATGAAAGCTCAGTGGCAAGACAATGCTTTACAGGATAATGTTAGCGAATGTAGCGTTAAAAATTTATCTTTACTGTCTTCTCAAGATAGTTGTTTAATGGCAACCGAAGGTGGTTCGTTTGCTAAGGGAACAGTTTTTCGGATTTGTAATGATATTTATAATGCAGGCTTTAGTGATTGCTATATCGAAGTACTAGAAAGCTATAAAGCCAGAGCTTATGTAATTATTGCTATCTATCAACAGGAAAAACTGTGGGGTTTATTAGCAACATATCAAAATGATGCTCCTCGTGAATGGCAAGATTTTGAGGTGCAGTTTCTGCAACAAATATCCGAACAAATGACTGTAGCTCTACAGCAGTCCGATTTGCTTAATCAAGTCAAATTTCAAGCGGAAGAACTTAAACAAACTCTGACTAATTTAAAAGAAACCCAAACTCAACTTATCCAAACTGAAAAAATGTCTAGTTTGGGACAGTTAGTAGCAGGAATTGCTCACGAAATTAATAACCCCGTTAATTTTATCCATGCAAATTTAGCTCATCTTGAAGAATACACGGGCAATATTTTAAAAGCACTCTCTTGCTATCAAGAATATTACCCCGAACCTAATTATGAAATTCAACAATTGCTTGAAGAAGCTGATATAGAGTATATTGCTGAAGATTTACCAAAACTCTGTTCTTCTTTATCTATAGGAACTAAACGCATTCAATCTATTGTTTTATCATTACGAAGTTTTTCGCGTTTAGATGAAGCGGAAATGAAGCCTGTAGATATCCATGATGGTATTGAAGGTACTTTATTAATTTTACAGCATCGACTTAAAACTGACAGTTCCAAAGTCACAATTGATATTATTAAAAAATACGGCGAACTACCTTTAGTTCAATGTTATGCAGGACAGCTCAATCAAGTATTTATGAATTTGTTGGCGAATGCTATTGATGAACTGCAATCAATTAATTTTGCTTCTGAAGAAGACTATACGAAAACCATCACAATTACAACTAAAAATCAAGAGAATAATTGGATAAAAGTATCTATTAAAGATGATGGAAATGGAATTTCTCCAGAAATTTTAGATAAACTATTTGACCCATTTTTTACTACTAAAGCAGTTGGAAAGGGGACAGGTCTAGGATTATCAATAAGTTACAAAATTATTGAAAAACACGGTGGTAAATTATATTGCAACTCTAAGTTAGGTGAAGGTGCCGAATTTGTAATTGAATTACCATGTAAATCTACACTTTATACTTAAATAGGTAGTTGTTAGTTGTTAGTTGTGATTTATGAATTTTTATTTATTATTTGAAACACAATAAAATAATTCACCAATTACCCATTACCCATTACCAATTACCAATTACCCATTACCATCTTCTGGTTGCAACATTTTCCAAACTTTAATCGTTTTATCAAAACTACTACTAAAAAGAGTTTTACTATCTGGACTAAATGCTACAGACCAAACTCTTTGAGTATGTCCTCTTAGAGTACTAATTCTTTTTCCGGTTTCTGGGTTCCATAATTTAATAGTTTTATCCCAGCTACCGCTTGCAAGGGTTTTACCATCTGGACTGAAAGCAATCGACCAAATTCTATGTGAATGTCCAGCTAAAACGCGCAATCTAGCTCCTGTACGAGGATTCCATAATTTAATGGTTCTATCCCAGCTACCGCTTGCTAAGGTTTTTCCATCTGGACTAAATGCTAGGGAACTAACCGCATCTAAATGACCTCTTAAAGAATTAATCATTTTCCCTGTGGCTAAATCCCATAAATTAATAGTCCCTTCAAAATGATTTCCAGTTGCGAAAGTTTTACCGTCAGGGCTGACTGCTACGACATTTACGACATCACAATCTCCACTTAAAGTACGAATTTTCGTTCCGGTACCCGCATTCCACAAACTAATTGTTTGGTCCCAGCTACTACTAACTATAAAATTTCCATCGGGACTAAATGCAATTGAACCGATAGAAGCTGAATGTCCTTTCATGACCCGGATAAGATTCCCCGTACTAACATCCCAAATCCGAATAACTTTATCTCCTCCAGCAGAAGCAAGTGTTTTTCCGTCCGGACTAAAAGCAACAGTATTCACTGAGTCAGAATGACCTTTAAGGGTACGAATTGCTTGTTTAGTTTCTAAATCCCATAGCTTAATAGTTTTATCACCACTAACCGAAGCAAGAACCTTTCCTTTACTTCCCTCTAATTGATGAGGACTAACCGCAATACCCCAAACAGAATCGGAATGTCCGCTTAATGTAAATCCTAGAGAAGCTGTCTTCCAAGGTGGTGATGAAGACTTGCTCAAGCGAGCAGATATACCGCTCGTAGCTGGAGAAGTTTCCCAGCCCCAAACCCTGATAAAAGCTAAAACAATTACTGAGGAACTGGTTAAAATTTTCAATATGTAGCTATTCATAATTCATAGAAATAATAATTCCCTGTGAGGCTTAGCTTTTAACCAAACTTCACAAACCACAATAAGACAAGATAGTTTAATTAATTGATAGAAATATACTCATCTATCAATTCAATAGTATCTCGGATAAATTTCCAAGAGTTCGGAACATTCTTTACAAGTATTTTATATTGACTTTATTATGGATTATTATTCTCTCGATAATAAAAAAAGATAGTTAAAAAGATAATTAAAAAATAGATATTTGCCAGATTTTAATAGTCCTATCCCGAGCGCAACTAATCAACATACTTCCATCATGGTTAAAAGCAAGAGATTCAACTTTACCAGAATGTCCTCTAATTGTAGTTAAAAGTTCCCCAGTATTCAGATTCCATAACTTAATTGTTTCGTCGTTACCACCCGAAGCAAGAAGATTTTTTTGCGGGTTTACAGCAATGGATGTTACAGGTTGAAAATGTCCTCTAAAAGTACGTATTTTGTCTCCAGTTATGGGATTCCACATACTTATGTAGTTATTATAGCTACCTATAATTGAATTATGACTGTTACTTCTAGATTTTCTAATCAAATCAATAGAATAAATTTCACTAGGTTTTCTCGGTAGAGTACGCAAAAGGCTGCGAGTATCTGTATCCCAAATTTTGATAGTACCGTCAAAGCTGCCACTATAGAGCATCTTACCCGCAGAATCAAATATAAGGGAGCTAATTCTCTGGTTGTGACTATCAAAACTAGCTAATTCTTGACCATTATTAAGATTCCATAATTTAACGCTATTATCATCTCCTCCGGAAGCCAGAACTTGACCATCGGGACTAATAGCTAAAGCATGAATTCCTGAAGTATGTCCTTTTAGCGTGCGAATTTCTTGTCCTGTAGCTAGATTCCATATTTTGATAGTTTTATCTTCGCTACCACTAACAAATTTTGTACCTTCTGGATTGATAGCAACAACATTAACTTTTGCATTATGAGCATTAAATACAGATATTTCCTGTTCTGTTATCAAGCTCCACAGCTTTACACCGAAAATACTGTTTGTCAAAATTGTTTTGCTATCAGGACTAACTGCAAGAGATGAAACTGTATCGTAAACCAAATTAAATGTTTTGATTAAAGCAATTTGTTTTTGATTAAAGTTTGGTTGACTCAAATCACCACCACGTTGAATTGCTGGTTGAATAGTCGGTTGAGTATTTGTATTGTTGCGAATTTGGGTTTCCCGAGTTTTCCAATACCAAATTTCTCCAGCAAGAAACAGCATAGCTGCTGCACCTGCAAATAGTAATCTTTTTAGCTTTTTATGTTTATCTACGGTAAATATTTCAGTGGGTGGTAAAAACTGTTCTTCAATATCTGTCAAAGGTGGTAAGGAGTAAGGTGAATATTTTTGCGGTATCTCTAAATCTGCAATTACTTCCACAGCCGATTTGTAACGCTTTTCCACATCCTTTTTTAATAATTTATCAATAACATGAGTAAGTTCATCACTAATCGGATAACACAAATATTTTTCCCAATCGTTCATCCAACCATAACCATGCTCAGTCCATAGCTGAAAAGGAGAAATACCAGTCATTAAATGAAAACTTGTTGCTCCGACACTAAACAAATCACTACCTGGGTAAGCTAACCCGTCTCGAATTTGTTCTATTGCTGAATAACCGTGGGAACCGATAGAAGTTCCTGCTTTCAATTTGAGTTTTGGTTTTAATTCTTTAGAAGAACCAAAATCTATTAATACCAAATCACCCATCAACTCTTGAGGAGAACTGCGACGGATAATATTCTGAGGTTTAATATCTCGATGAACTACTCCACGCTCGTGAACAAAATGAAGAACTGGTAATAAATTCAACAAGAATTCTCGAATTTCTTTTTCACTATAACAACGGAGCCAAATATCAGCTTCCCGTCGCGTTTCTAATTCTTCGAGTAAATTCTGACCGTCAATAAATTGCTGTACTAAATACAAACAACCGTCTTGTTCAAAATAAGCTAAAAGCTTGGGAATCCTAGGATTTTCTCCTAATTCTTGTAGTAGCTGCGCTTCTTTCTCAAACAATTCTACTGCTTTCTTTAGCGCCCAGTTTCCTTCAATTCTAGGTGCTAATTGCTTGATAACACAGAGTTCGTTTAGTTTATCTGAATCTTGGGCTAAATAAGTTTTACCAAATCCACCTTCTTGTGAAAGCACCCGGATAACTCGAAATCGATTTCGTAATAATGGTATTAAAGGTGTCCCGCAGCTAGAGCAATTTTTCGAGAATTTATCATTGAGGGGATTTAGGCAATCAGGATTTAGGCAGCAGATCATCATTTAATTTGCGTGACTGCGTGTATAGTTTACGCTAATAGAAGCCCCTAATTTTTCTTTGCTATAGAAAAATTATTTCATCATTATACAAAAATCTCTGTAGAAAAATATTTAAATTAGATTAATTAAATCAATTTTCTCGCAATTAAATTACGTTTACGGATAATTAATGTATTAATAAAATCTGCTAAACCTGAAACTAAATATTTTTTTACGAGTACAAAGAAGTAATCTACTTAAATTAAGTATAGATATTTATTACACACACTGTACGCGCATTATGCCATCGATGAATAAGGTTTATAATTACGTCGTAATTTTCTTGCTTCTAATTTAGCTTTCCATTCACGAATAGCAACAGCCGTTCTTGTAAATGGAGGAACATAACTGTGATAATTTTCTTCAAAACTATGAGTACTCTTACTTTCTTTAACTCCCAAAGGTTTTGTGCTTAAGCAGTTACTTAAGGTCGGTGAATGAGACTCTATACCTAGAGCAAGCATAACCTCCGAAGCAGTCGAAAAACGTTCTTTTACATTTACTTTAATCATCTTATTTAAAACAGAGCCAAAGTGTTCGCTCACTGTTAACTGTTTTTCCCAGCAGATTTCACCAGTGCTTGGGTCATAATCAAATTCCAAAGGAGCTTTCCCAGTAAGTAAATAAAGACTAGTTACACCCAGTGCATAAATATCGCTGCTGTATACCGGACGCAGGGAAAATTGTTCTGGAGGAGCAAAACCCATAGTTCCCACAAAATTAGTAGTAGCAGTTTTCTCTACAAGTTCGCTAGCTTTAGCTAATTCTTCCCTAACTGCACCAAAATCAATTAAAACTAATCGTCCGTCATCATCGCATCGAAGCAAATTTTGTGGTTTTATATCGCGATGAATCACATGATTTTTATGAATGTACTGTAATACAGGAAGTATCTCGCGCAAAAACTTTTTCACAGCATCTTCACTTAAAGCACCATTGCGTCTAACTTCCCTAGTTAAAGTACAACCACGGACATATTCCTGAACCAGAAAAAATTCTTCTCCCACTTCAAAATAGTCTAGCAGCATGGGAATTTGAGAATGATTTCCCAACTGACCCAAAGTTTTAGCCTCTTTTTCAAAACGCTCCTTAGCCCTTTCCCAACTTCTGGGGCTACTGACTTTAGGACAAAGCTGCTTAATCACGCATAAAGGATTACCAGGTAGATTAACATTCCGAGCCAAAAAAGTTACTCCGAAACCTCCCCTACCCAAAATTCGTAAAATTGCATAACGTTCGCGAAATAAAGTTTTAGAACCACATAATTGTCCTAATTTAGTATTCATCAAAAGGTCTGAATGAAAATTCGATACTTTACGAGAAAAACGATTCATTATAGTGAACAATATTATTTACATTGCGATATTATGACTCCGCGATTTTTTCAATGTAACCAGTATCAGTATTTGTCGCCAGTATAATTACCGTATCTTTGCACAAACCTAACTTTTCTCTAACTTTTTCTTGAACACTCCGGATAGGAATTGAGGGGTAATTGGTAATAGGTAATAGGTAATGGGTAATGGGTAATTGGTAATTGGGGATTGGGCATTGGTAATATTTATATACTCCTAACTCCTAACTCCTAACTCCTAACTATTCCCTACTCACTGCTCAATGGCTATCAAACTGTTTTCTGGTAGATAATTACGATAGTGTCCTTCGTCCGAAAGCACTAACACCAGTCTTATCGGAGATTCCGGTGCTTGCTGTAAGTCTCCCCACGGTACAGCTATCTCAAGGGAATTATTCAAAGCTGCTTGAGCATGAGTTTCGCGAGAATACCATTGGAAATGCTCACCAGCTTGCTGAAATTTGATTGAACGCGTGGAAAAGTTTATTTGTAGGTGATGGTGAAATAAATAATTAACTGGTGCTATGTCTGGTGTATTTGCTATTGGTGAACCGCTGTTGTGCATGATTTTATTTGGATAAAACCACAGCAGGTTTAACTCGGAACCTAAATCTTTTGTTGGCTGGATTCCAGTTTTAAAATCCATGCGTAAGTAAAAATTCGATTGGTCTAAACCATACCACAATCTTTGAATTGGGCTACTAACGTGCATAGTTCCCCTAGCACCACCGATTTCCAAACGTCCGGCTTTTTCCCAACCTTTTTCGTCACCGCTACCGTTAATTTCTGGATGAATAAATCCTTGTACGCGATGGTCTGTTCGTGCTTCGTGGATTTCTAAAGGTTGATTTAAATACGTGGGTATGGGTTCGTTTAATGCTCGGTAAATTCCCCGAAGATGTAAACGAAATAGCTGGTCAAAAATAGCATCTTGATTCGACGAATGTCCTTCGCCAAACCACCAAAACCAATCGGAACCTTCAGCAGCATATAAAGCTTCCCAAGCTGCTGGGTTATTTTCTTCTGTTGCTTCTGGATGATTGGCTAATGTTTGTCTGGCTTGAGTTAAGTAGTCCCAAGCTCGATTTTTTACCGGGTCGCCTATCCAAGTAGTAAAACTGCCGTCTACCCAAGAACCGCTGTGTAATTGCTCTCCTTTCATTGTGGCTGTAGGAGGAAACTTTTGGATAAATTCGGAAACGGTAACTAATTTTAACTGCGGTTCGTTACTAAATTTTTCATACAAGGCTTCTAAGAAAGGTTTACCATCTTGCTCGTAAAATTCCCAACAGTTTTCACCATCCAAAGCAATAGTAACTAACCAGGGTTGTTCGCTTTGGCTGTTCTGCTGCATTTGAGCAATTTTCTGCAATCGTCCGATTAAATCTTCTGCTGCATTTTGGGGTGAAATTCCGCTATAGGTAAAACCAATCAAATCGGATAGTGCATGGTCGCGAAAAACAATTGATAAATCACCTGCTGAAGTTTCTAAGCGGTAGGGACGATAAAGTAATTCTGGCTGCTGAATATTTCCAACTTCATCGCGGTGGAAAAACTGCTGTAAACTCCATCCCAACACAGCTTCATCAGAGCATATCCACTGAAATCCTTGTTCGACGATATACGGTAAAACTGCGGGACTTACCGACTGTTCGGAAGGCCATAATCCACGAGGTTCTTGCTTAAATCTCTCTTTATAGAACTCCCAGCCCTTATTTAAATGACGGGGGATATCTTCAGCCCAAGAAAAACGATATCGCGGTAAAGTCATATTTGGTACTGCTACTCTTCCCGCATCAGTATCGGCAAGTAAAGGTAAAATTGGGTGAGTATAAGGAGTAGTCGTTACTTCTAACTGACCCTTCTCTTGCATTTGGCGATGTTGCGGTACAATTCGACTCAAAATTTCTCGCTGCTTTGAGTAAATGCGTTGACGAGTACCTAAATTAAAATCGCGTCCCTGCTTCAACCAAGCGGCAATATCTTCATCATCCCAAAACAACGGGTCAATCCAAGCCAAATTGTGCCAAGCCAATAAATCGCTGTAATCTTGTAACTCCCAATTAGCCAAACACCAAGCCTCTCCCTTTTCCTGGCGAACTTGGTAAAGCTCCCTGTAGCGCTGATGAGGTTGGATTAAAGTATCGTAATTAGCGTCAAAAAAATGTTCGAGAATAAATTCTAGCTGTCCCTGAGTTAGTTGTTCTGTAGGGGTCAAACTAACTTCTAAATAAGGGTCAAAAGCAGTACCGTTAATATAATCTTCAAGCTGTAATATCAAAGACGGAACCAAGTTAACAGTTTGGTGCAACTTCGGATACCGTTCCAACATCAGTACTAAATCCAAATAATCCTTAGTACCGTGCAACCGCACCCAAGGTAAGCGATATCTTCCAGTACCCAAGTAAGAAGAGCTACCTCCTTCAGGAGACTTATATAGCGGCTGATGCTGGTGCCAAATAAAAGCGACGTGCAGGGGATGAGACATAAATGTGTTAGGGTCGCGTGCCCGCGAGGACATGAAGTTAAAAGTTAAAGTTGTAGAGACGTAGCATTGCTACGTCTTCTCTACAAGAATTAGGTTATGACATCCTAATTCCCAACTTTCACTTTTACATCACTTGTTCCACTTCTGCAATTTCAGGAATCATTTCTCTGAGACGGCGTTCGATACCCATTCTTAGAGTCATAGCAGAACTAGGACAAGAGCCACAGGCACCTTGTAGACGTAGTTTCACAACAGGGCCATCAAGCTCCACAAGTTCCACATTGCCACCATCAGACATCAAATATGGGCGCAACTCATCAAGAACTGTTTCTACATTTTGGTTTGTTAATTCCATAATCCTTATTGACCTCAGTTAAGTGACAAAGTTTATTTTCAAAGCTTGTTATTTACATACTAGACTAATTGGGAATTGGTAATGGGTAATTGGTAATAGGAGTGATAATTACCAAAATTCAAAATTCTTTAACTCCTAACTCCTAACTCCTAACTCCTAACTGTAAAGACGTAGCAGTGCTACGTCTCTACACTCGCTACTCGCTACTCTTTTAAATCATCGCTGGTTCTAGCAATCTAATATTGGAATAGCTAAACTCGGTAGCAGTATCTTGACCTTCTTGAACTTCTTGTACTACCTGCTTGGTCATTAAATAGTATTTGCCTACTCTTTCGTAGGTGTCTTGAAATTTTAAAATGCTTTGGACTTCGTTTGTTATAACATCGCGAAAAACAGCGCTATAACGACTTGCAATATAGCCTTCACCCGTATCCAAATTTTTGTGAGTATCAATAGTGAAAGCCATGTTACCCTTTACCCTAGTTACTTGACAAATTTCCTTTCCTCTGAGCTTATAGCTCGAATCTAGCGAATCCCCCTTCACTAAAATCGAAACTATTTGTGTATCGTCTGAAGAACCTTGGATAAACTGATGATTTCCATGAGACTCTTTAAAAGGAGTAGCTTTGCGGTGGGTAACAATATCCCATAGCTGGATATAAATACCTTCTTGCACTTGCTTATTAGAGACTCCATTAACTTCTACACTCAGGTCACGGTGAATAAATATTTTACCCGTGTAGGTTTCTTCTCCCTGGATTAGCTGCACATCAGCGCTATAACCGGGAAAATCTGCATCCCAAGTGTAACGACTCTCGTAAGCCGCTTTAAATAATTCTTGTGCTGTTTTTGAAGTTTTCATGCAATCACTTCACTGGAACTTCACTTTTCCCAGTTTAACGAATTGGTAATTGGTAATTGGTAATTGGTAATTGGTAATTGGGGATTGGTTATTGTCGGGAGACGTAAAATTTTACGTCTCTACAAATTTACTGTTCACTGATAACTGTTCACTGTTCGCTGTTTGATTCGCTGTCACTAGAAACCATTACAGGTTGCTGATAAAGCGGTACCGTAAAGGTAACTGTGGAACCGAGTCCTTCACCTAAGCTATAAAAATGGACTTCACCACCCATTGCTTCTACTAATTTCTGGGATATTGTTAACCCCAATCCGGTACCACCGTATTGACGAGTTCGAGAACCATCTACTTGGGAAAATAATTGAAATAATTTATCTTGCTGGTCTAAAGAAACACCTATTCCAGTGTCTACTACTCGTACTTTTACCATGCCGGGAAATTCTTGGTCTTTGAATATAACTTTTTTACGAACTACATCAGCAGTAACGGTTATATGTCCTTCGTGGGTAAATTTTATGGCATTACCTACTAGGTTTATCATTACCTGTTTGAGACGGAGGTAATCGCTATATACAAGGATTTCATCATTTGTTCCAGGTAGCTGCATCCCAAAGCTGAGACTTTTGTGTTCTGCTTGCAGACGCATAAAATTTTCTACATCGCTGAATAATTCATCCAGTTTTACCGGACTCAGTTCTAACTCCATCTTCCCTGCTTCTATTTTGGCAAAGTCTAAGATGTCGTTGATAACTTCTAATAGATGTATAGATGATTTGTGAGCTTCTTCGAGAAAAAGCGCCTTTTCTTCTTCGTCATCCGCCATTCCGTCTAGAATCAACTTTAAAAAGCCAATCATGCCATTTAAAGGTGTGCGGATTTCATGAGATACGTTGGCAAGAAATTCACTTTTGAGACGAGAAGCGTCTTCTGCTTGCTGACGTGCTGATTCTAATTCTTTGTATAAAGTTGCATGAGCAATTGCAGTACCAATTTGGTCTGCTGCTTCTTTACTCAATTCAAGTTCTTTGGCAGATAAGTAAGAACACTCCTGATTTAAACTTAGGGCTATCAAGCTATTAGGCTGCTCTTGATGGGAGGTAGCAACTATTAAAAGTCTTTGAGTTGGAAATATAGAGTCTTCTGCTTGGTCTACTATGACTGGTTTAAGGGTATTTAAAGCTTGAGTAAAGCCAAATTCAGTATTTATATCAATTTCTGTTCCCAACATTGATTTTACGTTCGGCTGGCATGATTCAGCAATGACACGGATTTTAGATTGACCGTAGTAAGGGCAGATTATACAAAAGTTTGGCTGCAAGGTTGTGCCTAAACTATCAACGGTTTGCTGCCAAATAATATCTAAATCAAGAGTTCGTCGGATATTTCTGGTGATATTGTTAATTAGTTTCTGGTATTGCTGCGAACGTACATCCTCATCAAAATTCCTCAATTTCGGCGCTTGCTGAATTTGATTTTTGCTCGCTTGAATCTGTAACAATCTTCCCATCACCAGAACCGAAGTTGCAGCATTGCCCAAAGCAGGCATTATTGGAGTAATCAGCAATTCCAATTCAACAATACCTTGAGGAAAACTAAACCAGCACTGGCACTTTTGGGGAACCAAAGTTGCTAAAACTCGCTCCAATCGTTCAAAATAGTCCGCTTTATCAATGGGAAAAAAGCTTTCCTGATTTTCATTTTCGTTAACAACATGTTCCGACGTTAATCCCAAACGTTCGCTTTGCTGCCAACAAAACTTGAGGTAACGTCCCGTTCTATCCTGAACGTACACCAATTCGGCTCCTAAAGAAGCCAATGCATCAGTTCGATTATTTACAGATTGCGTGTGGTCGGATAACAAATGCGGTGGTTCAGAATTTGCAGCAATACTCATGACTGGAGTTAAATAGAAACAGTATGACCCAAAAAAGTTGTGCTAATAGCTGCTTAAAGTGTGGCATAAATTTTTACAGCTTTAGCATACTTAGTTGGGATTTTTATTGTATTCGCCGAACCAATCACAATAAATTACATTTTTTAATCGTTCCACTCACCGCGAGGTGGAACTTTTATTCTATGGGGGGTACGAGTCAGTTCATCATCCCTAGGAACATCGCCGCGCAACCACTGACGCAGTGCGACTTCAATAACTTTCGAGGGGTCATTACTCAGGTGGCTAATTTTTTCTAGCAATTCAGAATCCAAGCGGATAGCAACTTCTACCTTATCGGATAACATATTTTCCGCATCAGTAGGTCTTTCTTTCATATTCATAGCTAATATTCTCTCTGCGCGTTATTTATCCTAAAGCAAGGTCTATCAATTTTGGATTTTGGATTTTGGATTTTGGATTTATGACCTAGTTAAAACTAGAAACTTAAAACCATTCATAGTCCAAAATCCGTCGATGCTTTTAGTTTGGAGGACAGAAACCCATACCTCAACAGAATGCAAAATCAATCTAGAATCTAATTTTTCTTTCAGTCAAGCAGCTTGATCTACAATAATTGAAAGAATATTAAATCACTCAACCGCCACTGCTTGCTACCCTACTGTTGAATCATTCATGTTTATTTTACGCTTCAACGATAACAATACCAGTACAATTTGATTGGATAGGGGATTGGTAATTGGTAATTGGTAATTGATAAAACTCCTAACTCATTACTCGCTACTTGCTACTCACTACTCGCTACTCATTATTCCCTGTTACAACAAAAGCAGCGTGTTTGCGAAGAAAGCATTACAATACTTAAAGTAAAAGGCTTTTTTCAGAAAGGTTGCAGAAAACACAGCTTTAAAGGTATATGACTGACGCTCCCGTTTCTCGCATTCGCAATTTTTGCATTATCGCTCACATTGACCACGGAAAATCAACTCTGGCTGACCGGCTTCTGCAAACCACTGGTACGGTGGAAAATCGGCAGATGAAGGAGCAGTTTCTCGATAATATGGACTTAGAACGGGAGCGCGGCATTACTATTAAGCTGCAAGCTGCCCGAATGAATTATAAGGCTAAGGATGGTCAAGAATACGTACTTAACCTTATCGATACTCCCGGTCACGTTGACTTTTCTTATGAGGTGTCCCGCAGCTTAGTTGCTTGTGAAGGAGCGTTATTGGTAGTAGATGCTTCCCAAGGTGTGGAAGCTCAAACTCTAGCTAATGTTTATTTAGCTATTGAGAACGATTTAGAAATTATCCCGGTTTTAAACAAGATTGACCTACCCGGAGCCGAACCAGACCGGGTGGCTGGGGAAATCGAAGAAGTCATTGGTTTGGATTGTAGCGGTGCAATTCTGGCTTCTGCAAAGGAAGGAATTGGTGTTCCTGAAATTTTGGAAGCGATTGTCGAACGAGTCCCCGAACCGCAGGATACTATTGAGAAGCCGCTACGTGCTTTGATTTTTGATAGTTATTACGATAGCTATCGGGGAGTAATTGTTTATTTCCGAGTCATGGATGGAACGCTCAGAAAAGGCGATAAAGTCTATCTGATGGCTTCGGGTAAGGAATATGAAATTGATGAAATCGGCGTTCTTTCTCCCAATCAGGTGCAGGTAGACGAACTTCATGCTGGGGAAGTGGGTTATCTTTCAGCCGCAATTAAAGCTGTAGAAGATGCACGGGTTGGAGATACGATTACTTTAAGTAAAGCTAAAGCATCCGAACCTTTACCTGGTTATAGCGAAGCGAACCCGATGGTATTTTGCGGGATGTTCCCCATCGATTCCGACCAGTTCAAGGATTTACGTGAAGCTTTAGATAAACTTAAGCTTAACGATGCAGCTTTACAGTTTGAACCGGAAACTTCTAGCGCTATGGGTTTTGGTTTCCGCTGCGGGTTCTTGGGTTTACTCCACATGGAAATTGTTCAAGAACGTTTGGAACGGGAATACAATCTTGATTTAATTATTACTGCTCCTTCAGTAATTTACCGCGTAACTACTAATAAAGGCGAAGTTATTTACGTTGATAATCCTGCGACTTTACCTTCTCCCAACGAGCGAGAGAAAATTGAGGAGCCTTACGTTAAAGTTGAAATGATTACTCCAGAAACCTACGTAGGTACTTTGATGGAGTTGTCCCAAGGTCGTCGGGGTGTATTCAAGGATATGAAATATCTCACCCAAGGACGGACGACTTTGACTTACGAACTACCTTTAGCTGAAGTTGTCACCGACTTTTTCGACCAAATGAAATCCCGTTCTCGCGGTTATGCGAGTATGGAATACCAGCTAATTGGTTATCGGGAAAATCATTTGGTCAAGTTGGACTTGATGATTAACGGTGACCCGGTTGACTCCTTAGCCATGATTGTTCACCGAGATAAAGCATATGGTGTCGGACGTTCAATGGCTGAGAAATTGAAAGAATTAATTCCTCGTCATCAGTTTAAAGTACCGATTCAAGCCGCTATTGGTAGTAAAATTATTGCTTCAGAACATATTCCAGCATTGCGGAAGGATGTGTTAGCAAAATGTTACGGTGGTGATATTAGTCGGAAGAAGAAACTTTTGCAGAAGCAAGCCAAAGGTAAAAAGCGGATGAAATCCGTGGGTACAGTTGACGTTCCACAAGAAGCATTTATGGCAGTATTGAAACTAGACCAGAATGCTTAATCCTTCGTTCGTAGTTGCGCTACTCTACGAGAAAGCTCCGCTTACAGCGCCAAATATTTAGCGATAAATAAAGTAAATTGGCGCTAAACAAAGTTAATTAGCGCTAAAGAGAATAAATTAGTGCTAAATAAATCAAATTGGTGCTAAACAAAATAAATTGGTGCTATTTAAAGTAAATTGGCGCTAAAGCGCAACTACAAACTTAAAAAAATAAACATAGGGAAATCGCTCGTACTCGAAAACAGTACGAGCGATTTTGTTAAGAAGTTAGGATTATCTTTATAATACCGAAGAATTTAGCTTTAGTTGAATATTGGTAAAGATTTTGCAATTTGAATAAAGAAGATGTAGTGTTATGTCTCTACATTTACCAAAAAAGAATAGATATAGCAGTTAGCAATTTAAATCTCACTTCAGTCTAAATACATAGATAAATATTAACTTAATTAATACTTGATTTTGTTTTTATCTTCTAGACCATAAATTCACATACAGAAGAAAAATATCTAATTATTGCTGGATAATTTTGCCATTTTCATCAGAAAAACCTCCATTTTAAGTTAAGTGGTAATTCGGTTATCAACGTCACAATAGTTGCAATAGATTATATCTAGCAATGGATTGTCATAGAACATCAATCGCGACTGAGACATTTTGCTTGATTAATTTGACAAATAATACTTAAGAGAAGGAAATCATAATCATGAGATTTGGTCAAAAACTATCTATTTCTTTGTTTGCTGCTACTGCTAGTGTATTGAGCTTTTCTTCTGGAGCTTTTGCTGGTGAAGGTGGTGCTGCTGGTGCTGCTGCGTTTACCATTAATGATACAAGTGGAAATGTGACTGGTGTTGCTGTGGCTGCTTCCGTTGGTAAAAACGATGCTGGAGCAGCAGCTTTTAATATGATTGATGCTAATAGCAATCCTCTAAATTCAGCTTTTGCTTTGGGTTCTGGTGCTAATATTGATATGCAAAATATAGGAGCAGGTGATGGAACACAAAGTATGACTGGTGCGCTTGATACAAATCTTGGAACTGCACAAGTTAACGAATTAACTGGTAAAGCAACTATTCAATTGGGCACAGCATCTGGTGATGTTATTGCTTCTCCTGGTGCTCCATAAGTTAATCCATATTAGGTTGATAATAAAAATAGCATTTGCTGTTGTAGAAATTTTTAATAATTAGTAATTCAAATGTTATCGGGGACGCAGTTTTAAGCTGCGTCTCTGTTTGTTTATTTGATAGTTTTAAAACCTCACCCCGTCCTTACGGACACCCCTCTCCTTGTTAAGGAGAAGGGAATTAATAACAATATAAAATAATCTTATTTTTGTTAATGATAAGAGAATTAATAACAATAAAAAACACCCCTATCCTTGATAAGGAGAGGGAGTGGGGGTGAGGTTAAATTATATTCTTCTCTTCAATAATCTATCTATCAAATTCTTCCTTTTCCGTCGCAAAATTTTATTTTTATCGACTTTATTAAAAGGATTTCCTGGAGAACCAATTCTAAATAAAACCTTGAAGACATTATCTGTAAAATTGAGTTTAATTCCTTCGCTATCTTGACCTAAATCATAATCATTATTTATCCAAGATAGAGATAATGTTGGGCTATTATATTTACTACCAAATCTTAATTTAGCACTTGCTCCATAACGAGAACGGCTAGAAGCTTTATTAATCGGTGTATAGTAACCACTTAAACGAAAGTTTTTACCAAAATTAATTGCTATATCTGCTAGTAAAGTCTTATCTACCGAATCAGGTAAAATATCATCAAAATAATTAACTACACCAAAAGAAACACTTCCAAAATTTGCTCTTGCTCCTAATGTGACAAAACTTGCTGGAGCTTCACTTTCAATATTTCCGATACGATTTTCTCTATCCCAAGCGTAATTAAGACGACTTGATAAAACTAAATTAGTTTTCCGAGAACCAATTTTTTGAAAAACACTACCATATACTTGAGAATAGTAATCTCTATCGGGATTAATATAGCCAATTACTCCTGTGGAAAGATTTAAATTACCAAAGTTTCGAGTGTAATCGCTACCAGCGTAAGCTTTAATAGTTTGACTAGCAATCACACCAGTGTAGTATTTCCAGCTATCTACAGAACCCTGTACGTTTCCTGTCAAACTGATATGAGGATAATAATTTATATCTTCTACAAAGCGATTTCCCGTAACCAAATTCACATCTTGAGCAAAATTAGTTAGATAAATTTGACCGTAGAAATTTTCGATTTCGTTAGCAGTAAAAGTTTCACCGTTGACAACGGAAAGTAAGCTGACATTGGAATTAACCCCACCTTCTCCTCCTCCATCAGATAATATTCTTTGTTTTCCGGTAGGTTTATATCGGTTGATTGGCTCAATTCTGCGCTCGATAATTGGAGAAATACCAACCCAAAGACTATTAAATTTTGCTCTAGGAATTTGACTGCGTTTTTTTATTCCAGGTTTGAGACTATTAGCAGAACCGATTCCAGCTTGGTAGAAAGTGTAGCTGCTGGTGGGAATTCTAACGTTATTGGCTGCTAAAAAAAGATTTCTATTAATATTTGTATTTACTTTTTTATTGCTTCCCTCTAAACGAGGTTTGACATCAGGTAAAACTAAATTTCCTAACTGTACCGCAGAATTTATCAATAAATTATCGCTGTCTGTGACCAATCCAAAACCACGAATTGTTCTACCGATTACAGCTTTATTATGATTGGCTTTTACTATTTGTCTGACTTTTGAATATAACCCGATTTGAGTGTTATTAATTTCTTCTTTTCTTTCGTAGAAAACCTGATTTCCTTGGGTATTACCGGGAAATGCTCCAGCATTGGGGAAATATAAATCTAGTCCAATTTGCTGTCCGTTTGCTCCCGTTTGAAATCCTGGAAGCTGCATAACTGCTAGAGACTCAGGAGTGACAACCTCGCTCATATTACTGGTTTGGACAATACGAGTTGGTAAGAAGAAATCGGGGTCGAGACTGTTTCTATCGGTAATTAAACCAGGTGTGTAAGAGCATTTTTTACCTTCAATATTTTCACCTGTTAAACAAGAAGCAACAAAGCTCATCTGCATTTGCATCCCGAGCATTGTATGTGGTTCGTTTCTTGTTAGTTCGATTTTTCGATTTTGTCTTATTCTTTCTAACTGTAAATAACTACCTTTTTGGTCTACAGTATAAATATTATCTTTCGTTATGCTTTCTGTGACTTGTCCGCTAATTTTGACAATACCATCAGCGGCAATTCTAGTATTATTATCATCTCCAAAAGTTGCTCCACCGTATAATTCCCATTCTGTTAAGTGACTGATAGGTATCTGATTTAAAGGTAGAGTTGTTGTAAAAGGATGTATTTTTTCTGGAGCAGCTACTGTTGGTGGAAGAATATATTTAGAACTTGAACTTGAACTTGAATTTGAATTTGAATCGAAATCAGATGCTTTTAATGGCTTTTTTCGCGCTGAATAAATTCTTTCAATTAAATTTTCTTCTCTTTTGTGCTTTTTTATTTTTTCTATTAAGTTGTTTGAATTGTCGGAAGAAATAGAAGTAGACTGAGTTAATTTATAAATTTTTTGATTTATTAGAGGTGTGTTTGAATTATTGACCGATGAGCTAAGTGCTTCTTTTTCATCTAATTTCTGATGATTATTATCAAACCATTTAATTGATTCTATTTTCGTCTTCGACCGATTATTTTGATACTGGTAATGCTTAAATTTTGCTCTCAAATTTTCTCTGAAAGCATTTTTACATACTAAATAATGTTTATTATTCTGGTCTGTACTCTTATGACAAGATTCGCCTTTTTCCTTTAACAAATAATTTATATTTTTAGCAGATGCAACCTGATTACTTAAAGCCAACCATATTGAAAAAGATGGAATGAAAATGCAAAATTGAATTTTAACTGTCATTGTATAAGCGCATTACTCTGATGGTTAGCTTCTGTTTGAATAAAACAAGGATTAATGTTTATTCTCTATTGCTGTATAAAAATAAATAGTTAATATCACGATTAATTTATATATACGTATATTGATAAAATAGATAGTACTAATTCCAAAACAATATAATCAATTACTTCTACGTATAGCATCAGAGTAATTGCTTATTTTATATAATTCCTATCAAAAACTTTCTGTAGATACTTTTAGATATAATTACTTAAATATGTAAAGTTTTGGCTGTCAATTAAAAAAGTTCCTAACTCAGAAGCTAGGAACTTCAACTAAACAAGTTTTATGAAACTGATAGCTTATACTATTGTCAGAAATATTGTCATAAACCCGGTTTCTTTCCAAATTTAATAAATAGTGATGTTACGACTAAAAACCGGGTTTCTTTAAGCTTCTTAAGAATGCTGCAAGATATTAAATTAAAATTAGATTACTTAAACAAAATTAAACCCTTCCGTAGAACCATCAATATTACCTTCAGTAAGAGAAACTCCTTTAATTACACTAATCAATTCATCGTTGCGACTAAACCCTTCGACACCATCGTTGTCAATGTAAATACTACTGCTTCCACGAGCTACATCAAGGTAATAATTCTCTCCAGAAAAAAGCTGTATATCATCTTCATTTACGTTAAAGTCCATAATAAAGGCATAATCTGACCTACCTTTATTTTTATTGTTACCATCATCATAGAAACAATCGCTTTCATTACCTAAGATAAAAGTATCTTCACCTTCTCCTCCCTTGAGTCTATCAATTTCACCAGTGCCAAAATTAACGATGTCAACACCTGTTATTGCGTCGTTCCCGCTACCACCATCAATATAATCTTTACCGCTACCACCAATCAAAATATCGTTTAAGTCACCACCGTAAAGTCTATCATTACCTTCACCTCCATCAAGGGAATCCACACCGAACCCACCATCAAGGTAGTCATTTCCCTCACCCCCAATCAAAGTATCGTCAGCGTCACCACCGTAAAGTCTGTCTCTACCTGCTCCTCCTTCGAGAGAATCCTCATCATTTCCACCGTTTAAATAATCGTTTCCAGTTCCTCCAGTTAAAGTATCTTTGCCATTATCTCCATAAAGTCGGTCGTCATCTGCACCTCCATCAATGATGTCATCCCCTGTTTTACCTTTGAGATAATCGTTTGCTTCCATACCGTTAATTTCATCGTGACTTTCGGTTCCTAGAAGACTATCTTTAGACTCAGTACCTTGAATAGGAGCAGTAATACCAGTAATTAGGAAATTATCCAGAGCGAAATCTTCATTTTCTGCATCAAGGCTGATTTCTAATGTTAAATCGAGTATTGAACCAGTATCAGCTATAGCTGTAGAAAAACTCTGTGCTTGATTATCTAATGTTTGTCCATCCCCTACTCCATCAAAGCTAGTATCTTTACGGAAAACACCGTTAAGTGAACCGCTACTAAAATCAGTTCCGGAGAACCAAAGCAGATTTTGCTGTTGACCACCATCTATGCTGTAGGAGATTTTGATAAAATCATCATCATCAATATCACCAGGTGAATCGAAGAAAGAAGCAAAATCACCGCTAAACTTTAAATCAGTTAACCATTTGATATCTATATTTGACCAGGTAAGAGTTATCGGAAGTGAAGCTCCTTCTCCATCTAGGTCTTGACCAGTTAGGAATTTATTTGTAAAGCCAGTATATGATTTGATATTATTAGCATCTTGCTTGTAAATACCGAAATAATCTTCGCTTCCATCAGAGAAAAATTTAGAACTCTTTCTAAATTGTGAATCGTTATCGAAAGCTTCATTGAAAGCTACAGCAATACGATTATATTTTTTACCAACCTTATCGCCATTAACCCCGTCAGTAAATCCACTTGTACCATCACCATTACCGATTATATTATTGCCACCGCTTATATTTGTGCCAGTTACCGATTCAGAAGTATTTGTTAAGTTATCAGCATTACTGGCAATAATACTATTGGAAACATCTGCTGTACCATAATTAGCCACACCACCCCCACCACCGTTACTAAAGGCAGTATTATTAATGATAGTGGTACTGTTTAATTCCAGCTTTTTATCGTTACGAATTGCACCACCTTTATTAGCTCCATTACCGGAAAAGATACTATTAGTAATAGTTGCTGATACCCCAGCATTAATTAATCCACCACCTCCACTTGTTGAATTATTACCAACCGCAAAATTAGTATCTACCGTGCTATCAATAATATTTATCGTGCCATTATTAAAAATACCACCACCACTATCAGCAGCTAGGTTATAACGAACTACAACATTTCTTAAAGTTAAATTTCCATCGTTGTAAATACCACCACCGTTATTGTTAGAATTACCATCTTGAACAATTAATCCGTCAAGAGTTGCAGTAGAACCACTACTTAATTTAACTACCGTATAGTTGTTATCTTTATTTTCTCGCTCCTCACCAACATTACCGCTGAGATAGGTAACATTTTTATCAATATCTCTTTGTTCTAAATCTGTTTCGTCTCCAGCAAAACCACCGTAAACACTAACACCATCTGGAATTTCAAAGCTATCTGTACGATTATTTCCCGGCTTATAAACACCTTGTGCGACCCAAATTTCATCACCCGACTTGGCTTTAGCTAATGCTAATTGTAAACTGGTAAATGCATTATCCCACGAGCTACCGTCATTACTTCCCGTAGCACTGGGTTTAACCCTGTAAATAGCCATTTTTGATTGATTTATTAAATTAATTTGCGATAATATACCGTGATATCCATTTTCTTACTTGTTTTCTTCGTTTATCTTCCGTATGAACGCGGGAATGTATATTAAGATTTGATTTTGCAGAAATAAAAAAATCCCCCCTTTCAGAAAGTAAGTTGGGGAGATTCTAACGTTTATGAAATTTTATATGTAGCGCCTTTTATTTGAGTACAATACACTTTGATAAACCTCACCCCCTTCCCCTCTCCGCTATCTTGGCTACGGTGTACACACAAGTCTCGAATTTAGTCACATCCTCACCTAAAAGCCCCCTAACCCCCAATCTTGGGGGAAAAAGAGTTTTCAAAGTCCCCCATAATTGGGGGATTTAGGGGGCTAGGTACACGGTATCCTTATCAAGGAGAGGGGTGTATTATATTCAACTGAAAACTGCTATATAAGCTAGTAGGTTGGGTTGTACACGAAAGCCAATTTGAAATTTTAAATTGAATTTGCAGTAATCGTGTTGTAACCCAACATTATCAAATGTTGGGTTACGGTGCTGTATTTAAATTATTAATTGATTATTACAATATTAATGCGCCTAACCCAACCTACAAAATACAAACTATTCTAGACTTCCACTTCCAGCAAAGCTAAATCCAGAACTCATATTTTCAAGACTAACCCCCTTGATGACTCCAATTAACTCATCATTACGAGTTAATCCATCCATTCCATCGTCATTTAGATAAATACTGGTACTTCCACGAGACACATCGAGGATATAATCTTCAGCACTACCATGAAGCTGAATAGTATCACCAACTTCAAAATCTAGAATTAAAGCGTAGTCACGATTTCCTTTAGTTGTAATATCTTCATCATCATAAAATGCACGGTTTTCATTACCTAAAACAAAAGTATCGTTACCTGCATTACCTTTAAG
>JBCBHT010000082.1:0-25530 GCA_038525335.1 Cyanobacteria bacterium J06621_15
GGAAATTTCACCCGTATAAGCTCCCGTTTCTTCCCAATGTACATTTTGCGCCCCTAACATAACGCGGCTACCGTGCAAGTTCTTTGATAAAACGTTTAAATCAGTAAAAGGAACGCACAATACCGCTTCTCTATCGTCAGGAGTGTCTTGTAATAAAGGCATAAATCCTTGTAAAAATTCCTCGGATTCTGCCCTAGTTTTGAACATTTTCCAGTTGCCAGCAATAACAATTTTTCGCACGGGTGATTATGTCAAGTCTTTTAGAGTACTTTTATGCAATTTTTAGTTTATGACTTTTTCGCAACCAATCAAAGTTGGAGATTGGGAATTGGGGATTGGGGAATAGTTAGGAGTAATGAGTAATGAGTTAGGAGTTAGGAGTTAGGAGTTAGGAGTTAGGAGTTAGGAGTTAGGAGTTAGGAGTTGAGAGTTTTTTGTACTTTCCTTACCCTATATATCACTTTTCTTGTTTTTACTATGTCCCATGCCCCATTCCCCATTCTCAATCCCCAATTCCTATTCAAAAATCATTAGCATAGAAGAAGACGTAACAAAATTTATAATCTAAAGTCTTAAAATCCAAATTAAACGCATCCGTTGTCAAAATCTAAAATCTAAAATCTAAAATCTAAAATCCAAAATCCAAAATCCAAAATCTAAAATCTAAATGGCTGAACCACATAGCGGTAATTCACATAGCACAGAAGAACTAGATAAAGCAATTTTTACTTTTGAGGAGATTCAAACGGAACTTCACTATAAGCAAGCACAAACGGCTTTACGTGATATGGTGGCAAATCTTGACCTTAGTGCATCGGAAACTCAAGGTTTGGAAATGGAAATCGCTGATTTGGAAGCTATGCTAACTAAATTGGAAAGTATGGTGATTCAAATTGCTGCTTTTGGTATGGTGGGACGAGGTAAGTCTTCTTTACTCAACGCAATGGTCGGACAGGAAGTCTTTGAAACTGGTCCTTTGCATGGTGTAACTCGCGATGCACAAACGGTTAATTGGACTATTAGTGAAGAAACTTTTGGTGAATCTCAAAGTGCTTTGCGAGTAACTTTCGAGAGCTCCAGCGGTCAATCGCGGGTGGAATTGATTGATACTCCTGGTTTGGATGAAGTTGATGGTGAAACTCGAACTGCTTTAGCCGAACAAATTGCACAGCAAGCTGATTTAATTTTGTTTGTAATTTCTGGGGATATGACGAAGCTCGAACATGAAGCTCTGTCGCAGTTACGAGAAGCGCGTAAGCCAATTTTATTAGTATTTAATAAAGTAGATCAATATCCCAAAGCTGACAGAATCGCAGTTTACGAAAAGATTCGCGATGAGCGTGTCAAGGAATTACTTTCACCAGAAGAGATTGTTACTGCTGCTGCTTCACCTTTGGTGAGAACTTTGGTTCGTCGTAATGATGGTAGTAAGGGTGTGCAGTTACGTAAGGGGAAACCCCAGGTTGATGAACTCAAACTAAAAATATTGGAAATTCTGCAACGTGAAGGTAAAGCTTTGGTGGCTCTAAATACTATGCTTTACGCTGATGACGTGAATGACCAATTGGTACAGCGTAAATTAAAACTACGCGAAACCGCTGCTAATCAGCTAATTTGGAAGTCTGTAATGACCAAAGCTGCTTCTGTTGCTTTGAATCCAGTCACTGTATTAGATATTATCGGTGCTGCGACTATTGATGTTTTCTTAATTTTAGGGTTATCTCGGCTTTATGGCATCCCCATGACAGAAACAGGGGCGATAAAATTACTACAGAAAATTGCTCTAAGTATGGGTGGTATCACTGCCAGCGAGTTATTAGCAAATTTAGGATTAGGTTCTTTAAAAACTTTACTGGGTATTTCTGCACCAGCGACTGGTGGAGTATCGCTCGGTCCTTATGTATCGGTTGCATTGACTCAAGCGGGTGTAGCAGGTGTTTCTTCTTATGGTATCGGACAAGTTACAAAAGCATATTTACGAGCAGGAGCGACTTGGGGACCCGATGGACCAAAAGCCGTAATTAATAAAATTTTGGCTAATCTTGATGAGTCTTCTATTTTGAATCGGATTAAAAGTGAATTGCAAATTAAGTTAAGGAAAGTTTGAATTGGTAATTGGTAATTGGTAATTGGTAATTTTAACAACTAACCACTAACAACTAACAACTAACAACTAACAACTAACCACTAACCACTAACACAACAACTAACCACTAAAATGTGGAGAGAATAGGAAACAGTAAATAGGGAACGAACATTGTTTCCTTTGAATCTTCTCCACACTCCACACTTAATGTTTATATCGCTATAGCGACATAACTTTTTATTACTATTTGCTCTTGAAGGAATTTAACCATTGTTGTACTTGGGTTTTGGCAATATCGCGAGAGCCAAGTCCAAAAGAAAGAGCTAGAGCGACTGCTAAAGCACCTAACAATAAACCAAAAGCTAAATTAACGATATCGGGAGCAAGACCTATTTGTTGTAAAGCCATAGCCGAAACTAAGACAATAATGGCAGTTCTTGCTATCTGACCGATAATTCGAGCTTGAGCATTACCAGAACTGGTGATGATGTTGAATGCTAAATTCGCTAAGAACAAGCCAACAGCTAATACTATTACCCCAGATAAAATTCGTCCCAATATAAGGGTGATACCTGTCACCAATGCTGTTAAAGCTGGAATACCCAGAATATCAATTGCGGATACAGCTGCGAACAGCATGATACCAACAAAGGCAATAAAGCCAGCAATTTCTGATGGGGTACGAGATGTTGATTCTACTCCATCAGGTCCTACTCTAGTTGTATTCGCAGGTGTAGGTAAACCTAGAACAGAGAAAATATTGTTGAAACCGATGCTGGTGAGGATATTTGTAACCAACTCTGACACAAATTTTCCTAAGAAATAAGCAACAGCTAGAATTGCTCCTGCGGTGAAGATTAAAGGAATTGCATTGAGAATCTGTTGCAGCATTGCAATTGCAGGTACCGAGATAGCCTGAATTTGCAAAGTATTGAGTGCTGCGATTGCAACAGGAATCAGAATTAAAACGTAGACAATCGTACCTAAAATCGAAGACAAAGACTGTCCGCTAGCGTTAGCTTGTGAGAGTCCAAATCGGCTGCCGATATGGTCAACTCCAGTTGTAGCAAGCAGGTTAGTTACAATTCTACGGACGATATTAGCAACAAACCAGCCGATTGCAGCGATAATTACTGCTCCTAAAATATTCGGCAGAATTGCTAAAATTTCCGACACCAAGGTGTTTACTGGTCCTAAAGCCTGTTGCAAGCCCAGAGTGTCTAAAACTGGCATCAAGAACAGTAAGAAAATAAACCAGTAAAGAGCAGTACCAATGGTCTGGGAAATCGAAAGCTGATTACTGCTAGCACCATCTTGCTGCGAGTTTAACTTTTCGTCTACGTTAGCAGCGTTAAGAGCATTTACCGCTAATGTTTTGACCAGAGTTGCTACTACCCAAGCGACTCCCAACAGGATACCTGCTCCTAATAACTTAGGTAAGAATTCCCCAATTTGATTGAGAAAAGAATTCAGCGGTTGGGATGCTACCTGTAGGTTTAACGTATCTAGAACCGCAACTATGGTAATTAACAGAATGACCCAAAATACCAAGCTGCCAATAAATTTTTCTACTTGAACAGAGTCACTACCAGTTAGCCCAGAAGCGATACGGTTATCGATGTTGGTGCGGCTTAGAAGTCCTTGGACTATAGCTTTAGCTATATAAGCAACCAGCCAGCCAATAAACAAAATCGCAACAGCACCTAACAACGAAGGCAATATCTCTAATACTTTTGCCAAAGCTGCTTGAGTCGCATCTCCAGCAGCCGCTGCTCCATCTGTTGGTAATGAAGGCGATTGTGCCAAAATTGTCTCTATTCTTATTGACAAATCAGTACCCATCACTTGGGTTATATCTTGCCAAGTTGAAATCATGGTTTTCCAGTTTTAAAGTTTAGTGTTATCGCGAAAAATCACCTTAGATGTAACGGTGGTTTATTGCCTGAAACAATACCACACCCTGACAACTTTGTTAGTGTTTTGCAACTTAATTTACCAGTAAATACTACAAAAAATTTATATCAAGCCTATTTTTTACTTTTTTTATTCTTATTTACTGTTGTCGAGCAAAAGCTATTTTCAATACTTGACAATTACGGAAAACAATGTATTTCAAGATACTCCGATAAATTATATAAAAAAATCTTTTAGCAATCTTGAACCCCTATTAAGAATAGATGATTTTAAGTTAGTCTAATTGCGGAGTATGAATGCTTAAATTTGAAATGCCCAACAAAGAAGTTTTTGAGCAATCAATTGATATTAATGCTACATCCGCAGTAGTAGAACAATGTATCACAGACCGTGTTTTAATGCATCGATGGTTAAATCCAGCTTTATGCTGCGAACCGGTTGGAGATTGGAGTACGGAAGTAGGAAGTAAAAGCAAATTTATTATTCAAATACCAGTAATAAAGCCTACATTAATTAGCACAGTTGTGGAAAGAGAACCTGGTCTAATAGTGTGGGGATTTGAAGGTTATTTCAGAGGATGCGACCGTTGGGAATGTCAACCAGCTGATAATGGAACTCATTTAGTAAATCGTTTTGAATTCGAGATTCCCAATCCTATAGTTACTTGGGGTTTCAAAACCTTTGCCGAGAAATTTACCAAGCAAGACATGGAAGCACAACTGCGTCGTTTGAAGCGCGTCGCAGAGAGTGTTGGGTAGTTGGTAATCGGTAATCGGTAATCGGTAATTGGTAATTAGGAGACGATAAGAATTTAAGCTTAAAGCTTAATGACTGTTGAGTGATAACTGATAGCTGTTCACTGATTCTTCCCTAATTTCTCCAGCAGGTGTCTAATTGTGGAAGCGTCTTGAGCGTCGGGTGCTTGGTTTAAATAGGCTTGCAGGTCGATTGCAGCTTGATTAAAATGTCCGACTTGATAGGACAGTAAACCCCGGTCGCGTAACTCTAATGCTGCACTAGGAAACAATAGCAAGATTCTTTCGACGCATGATAATGCTTTTTCCGGTTGTTGCTGTTTTAGGTATATGTATTTAAGGTTGGTAAGCATCCTAGCTAAAAATTGTTTTTTGGTAACTGGTGCTAAAAATTCTGGCTGTAATGTCACGTTTTGCTGATAAATCTGGCTTAAGCGCTCCTGACAATCTTGAGGAAACATCACTTCACCATTATTAAAAGCATCTACAAAAATTTCTATTTCTGAAATATCGGGACGAATCAAAAAATGTCCTGGCATTCCTATTCCTATCATCGGAAAATCTATACGACGAGCAATTTCAATATAAAGCAAGGCAAGAGTGATGGGAATTCCTACTCTGCGCTCTATTACGTCATTCAAAAAACTATTTCGCGGGTCGTAATAATTTCCACTGTTTCCTTTAAAGCTTAAGTCATCATAAAGATATTGATTAATGCATTGAATAATCTTTAAAGGATATTTTTCTAACGGTAAACGCTCTTCTAATTCAACTGCCATTGTATCTAGTGCATTCAAGTATTCCTCTATGTCTAGTTGGGAATATTCTTCTTGAGCAATGTACAATGCTGCCTTCGCTAAATCAATATTTTCGTCAGTCTGCTCTATCTCGTGATGGAAAAATGCTCGCGCTGACGGTAAACTCATAAAACCTGATTTTACTAAACTTCTAATATTATTGTGAATAACTATAAAGTAAATAAAAATACTTTATAGAATTATAAATAAAATATTCAGCCGTAACTTAACTGAATATATTTTTAAAATAATAAGAAAATTTTTAAATCAACACAAGTCGTATAAATTCTCTGGTAGTAGCTTATGCTCTTAAAAAAATCTGTAATAGATTAATTTATGACAATTACTATAATGTTAAAAACTTGATATGAGAGATTTAGTAGCATGAAAGTAAATTCTGTCAAAAATAAATCTCAGCAACCAGACATTTCACAAACAAAAAAAATAGCAGTTTTGAATAGATGGCGAGGATTTTTTTAGGCTACTCGAACTCGCATTCTGTTTTAGCATGTGCTGATTGTTACTTTTATTCTATTCGTGTAAAGCCAGAATTTCTGCGCTTTTCTAAAAATCTAATATTTATAAGCTTATACGAGGTTAGCTGACACTGATATAAATCAAGAGAAAATACTTAGTAACATCACTGCAATAAAAATATAATCGATTAATATATTTAACTCACTTTATCAAGTTCAATTACGTGTCATACAAAATATATATTTTAAGTGCATACACTGAAGCAGAAAGTATAATATGGTTGCAATATAGTTAACAGATACTAATGCAAAAGGTAATTGTAAGTTACTTTCTAGAATTAGTATTAATCAAACAGAAGTTGCTGGAGAAAACCGTAATGGTAGATAACCAGTTGATTTGTGTGTGAAAAAAATCATAAACAAGTACGAACATACATTTTTTTAGTAAAAACAGGTCACTGGGGTAATAGATAACCGTGATTCAGATATTTGGAAACTTTCTAGAAAATTTATTCACTAAAGATAATCTGGAAAAAGCTCAAGTTTTCGGTGATTATGTGGAAAGACCACAACAGGACGAACATCTAACTGTAGGCTTTTCTCCATCTTCTATCCCAATAAGAAAACGTTGGCGTAATAATGGTTTATCAGCAGATTATGTTGCTAATTATTTAGCTACATTTTTTCCGATTAAAACTGATGAACCTGACAGTATAGATAAGTTAGCAGAAATGAAAAGTGCGGTGAGCTATATAGCAAATGAATTATTAGAAAATTCGATGAAATATGCTGACGCAACTACACTATATCCAATAACATTACATACTCAAATAGAAAATAATAAAATTCGACTATTTGTTGATAATAGTATTCTTGCTTCGCAAGCAGAAAATTTTCAGAATTTTATTAAGGAGTTGTTAAATTCTGACCCAGATGAGCTTTTCATTCGTAAGTTAGAAGAAAATGCTGAAGAAGAAAATGGTTCTAGCTCTGGTTTAGGTTTTTTGACAATGATTAATGATTATTCTGCCAAGCTTGGCTGGAAATTTGATATTGTCGAAAAAGATTCTCCAGTTATGACTGTAACAACTATGGTTGAGCTAGCTGTTTAAACTTTTTACTAATGTTTCATCTACAAATAGGTTGGATATAAGGAGCTTAAAAAAATGCAGGTTAAGGGTGATAACTATAATGTTTGGTACGATAAAAATAATGGTGCTGTTAATTTTGATGGGGCACTAAGACTTACCGGGATGCAAGATTATGCGCCCATTTTACAGTTATTAAATGAGATAGCTTCAACCGAACCACCTAATATGGTTCTTAATTTACAGCGTTTAGAGTTCCTTAATAGCTCGGGAATTAGTATGCTGTCTAAATTTGTGATTAATATGCGAAAGAAAAAGTCAGTACAGATGAAAATTCTTGGTTCTAGCAGTATTCCTTGGCAAGGTAAGTCATTAAAGAATTTACAGCGATTGATGCCGGGATTAACTTTGGACATACAATAAGTTTTGATTAGAAATAGTGCGAGCTTCTACCACATTTTTTTATAAAACTTCACTATTAAAAACTATTTCCCCAATAAACATCGATAATAGCTGGAATAAACATGCTCATTTTTCTAATTTGAATATTTTCAGCTTCTAATAGCAACAAAGTAATGCAATTTATTATATTGCATAGCTTTTTCCCATTAATAATAATTAAAACAAAGTTACCACCGAAATAAATAAGCTGAAATATACGAGTTATAGTATTAACAGCTTTTTGAATATCAAGTTTAAAATTAAGTCTAGTAACTGAAAACTTTAGGTTATATACTTTGGGTAGATACAAATATTTCCACACTTGTAAACTGAGATATTAATATTTTTTTATATTTCCGATTGTTGAAATATTACGATATTTGATTGAGAAACCTTCTCTACGAAAAAGTGCGAATTAAATATGAAAGATACAAAGAGTACAAAAGATTTAAAAACTATATTTAGCCAGAAAAAATATAGACCTTTTCTAATTTCGGCTGGATTATTTTTAGCGTTTAATATAGGGGCTTTGATTCCTACTTTGTTTTTCTCAACTTTACTGAAAAAAGATGCAGTTAGTATCAACTTAGCGGGAAGGCAAAGAATGCTTTCTCAAAGAATTTCAAAGTCACTATTAGAGGTGAATAATAAGTGGGCATATGCTGATTCTGTTAAAGAGCCTCAGAAAGAATTAGAGCTAGCTTATAATTTATTTGATGATACTTTTGAAGGTTTTCAACGAGGAAAAACTGTTGAAGGTGCTGATGGCACTCGTGTATATTTGAAAGCAGTTGAGACACAAAGAGGTCGAGAAATTCTTCAAGAAGCTTCTAAGATATGGAAGCCTTATAGAGAAAAACTTCAGCCGGTTTTAAAAGCAGAGAAATTTGTTAAGTTAGGAGATTTAAAACCTGCTGTTGAATATTCAAGAGCTAATAATCTCAAACTTTTAGGTTTAATGAATGAATTAACTCTTGAACAGGAAAGAGTTGCACAAACGAAAAGCGGATATTTGCAGTTAATTCAGCTTATAGGAATCACTTTAGCTCTGGGAAACTTTTTTATTCTCCTCTCACGTAGTTTTAAGCGTTTACAAATATCTGACCAGGAACTTGAAACTGCTAATGCAGAAATTTTTAAGCTTAACGAACGCTTACAAGCTGATAATGTGCGTTTAAAGTCGGAATTAGATATTACCAAACGTTTACAGCGAATGATTCTACCCAAGTCTTCAGAATTGGAGTCTGTTGATGGTCTAGATATTGCTGGGTATATGGAACCTGCTGATGAGGTTGGTGGAGATTATTATGATGTTCTCAATGTTGATGGAAATGTAAAAATTGGTATTGGTGATGTAACCGGACATGGTTTGGAAAGTGGAATGCTGATGCTAATGGTACAAACTGCTGTTCGCACTCTCCAAGAAGTTGAAGAAACCAATCCAGTCAGGTTTATGGATATTTTAAACCGTACTATTTACAAAAATATTCAGCGGATGGATTCGGCTAAAAATCTAACTCTATCTCTAATCGACTACAGTGATGGAGAACTTAATTTAACAGGACAACATGAAGAGGTCATATTAGCACGTAGCAATGGCGAAGTTGAACTGTTAGATACTACAGACCTCGGTTTTCCTATCGGTTTAGATGATGAAATTGCCGATTTTGTTGGTGAGCAGAAGATAAAGTTGAGTGCTGGTGATGTAGCAGTACTCTTTACCGACGGAATTACCGAAGCTGAAGATATCCATGGAAACTTCTACGGAATTGATAAACTTTGCGAAGTTATCAAGCAAAACCGTCATTTGAGTTCTGCTGAAATTAAGGATGCTGTGATTGAAGATGTGCGTTCGCATATTGGTTTACAGGAAGTGTTTGATGATATCACGCTTTTAGTGTTAAAGCAGAAGACTAATGGTTCTCCTTTTAATCAGTTAAATTCAGAACAATTAGAAGAACAATTACAAACAGTTCCTAGCGCTTAATAATTAAGTTTTTGAAATTGAAAAAATATCGGTAAAAATTTATAAGAGAGGAAAATATAGCGGTGGTACAAGTATTTGGAGACTTCGTTGAATCAACGCATAAAAAGGAAAATTTAACTTTAGGATTCTCTCCTTCTTCAGTACCAATTAGCGAACGTTGGCGCAATAATGGTTTATCTGCTGACTACATCGCTGAGTATTTAGCAACTGTATTAAACAATGAAGAGAATGAATCCGAGAATACAGAGTATTTAGCTGAAATAAAAAGTTCGGCTAGCTACATAGCAAATGAATTATTAGAAAACGGGATGAAGTATTGCAATCAGCATACTGAATATCCTGTTACTTTTCATATAGAACTAGCATCTAACGAAATCCGATTCTTCCTGGAAAATACTATTATCCCTGCAAATGCAGAAAGGCTAAAAGAATTTATTAATGAGTTAGATAATTCAGATCCAGATGAGTTGTATATTCGTCAGTTGGAAAAAAATGCTGAAGCTGAATTTGAGGATAACACTAGTTCTGGATTAGGTTTTTTAAGCATTATTAATGACTATTCTGCCAAATTAGGTTGGAAGTTCCAAACTGTGGATCAAAGTTCATTAGTAATGAGTGTTACTACTTTAGTGCGTCTAATGTTACAACAAACCGAACAGCTAAATCAAGAAACAGAAACCGCAACCGAAACTAATACTGATGTTGAGCCGTTAGAAGTTAAAGGCGAAAATTTTGCTATTATTTATGACAATAACAGCAAGGTTGTTAACCTGAATGGCAGAATAAGGCTTAGGGGGTTACAGGAGTACACTGTTGTTTTCGATTTATTCGATAAAGTATTACAAAAAAACAAAGACTCAATAACTCTTGATTTACAAAAACTGGAACTTATCAATAGTTCGGGAATTGATATGTTGTCTAAATTTATTATTACTACACGCAAAAAAAAGACAGTTAATGTCAAGATTATCGGTGTTAATGGCAGCAATTGGCAAGCAAGATTATTAAAGAATTTGCAGAGATTAATGCCTAAGTTAGAATATGAATTAAAATAATTAGGTAATTGGTAATTGGTAATTGGTAATTGGTAATTGGTAATTGGTAATTGCGAAAAGTGCGGTCTTGGGGGTCTCCCCCAAGAGCAACTTTTAAAGAGAGGTAATTGATAAAATTTCAACTCATAACTCCTAACTCCTAACTCCTAACTCCTAACTCCTAACTCCTAATCACTAATCTATAAAAATAAAACTCCTCCTTATGAATCTTAAAGAGGAGTTTTTGATTTGAATTCCAAGGAACTGGATATTTACACCATACCACCAGCAGCTTGAAAGCGAGCGCGGGCACTTTTGTAGGTTTGAGTTGCTTGGATTTGTCCTTGTCTGTCTCCTTGAGAGACTTGGTTTAATTTAGTTTGAGCTTCATTAAAAGCAGTACGGGCTTCTTCAAGGTCAATGGAATCACCCTGCTCGGCTTTGTTAACCAAAATAGTTACTTCATCTTCTTCTACTTCTGCAAAGCCACCAGAAAGCGCGATTGCAACCCAATTTTGACTGTTATCTGCACGTACTCTCATTACACCTGTATCCAAAGCACTCAACATTGGTGCGTGTCCGCTAAGGATACCAAGTTGTCCGGTAGTGCTTGGTAAGACGACTTCTTCAGCAGTTGAATCCCAGACTGTTTTATCTGGAGAAATTACGCGAACGGTTAATGTCATTTCGATTTTGGATTTTGGATTTTAGATTTTGGATAAAGTTGATAGTTGTTAGTTGTTAGTTGTTAGTTGATAGTTGTTAGTTGCTGGTTGATAGTTGTTAGTTGCTGGTTAATAGTTGTTAGTTGCTGGTTGATAGTTGCTGTTTATTCCAGTAACAGTTAATTTACGCTAAATTACTACCTACTATTGGCTATCAACTGATTATTAACCTCGCTCATACTAACTACTAACCACTATCCACTATCCACTATCTACTAACTACTATCGACTAACCACTAACCACTATCTACTATCCACTAACTTTTATTTTGACTTCATTTTCTCTGCTTTGGCTTTAGCTTCATCGATGCTACCAACCATGTAGAAAGCTTGTTCTGGTAGTTCATCAAGTTCGCCACCCAGAATTGACTGGAAGCCTTTGATGGTGTCTTCAAGCTTTACATATTTTCCAGGTGCGCCGGTAAATACTTCTGCAACGAAGAATGGCTGAGACAAGAAACGCTCAATTTTACGAGCGCGAGCAACGGTAAGACGGTCATCTTCAGATAGTTCATCCAAACCAAGAATGGCGATGATGTCCTGAAGTTCTTTGTAACGTTGCAGTGTGGATTGTACCGCACGTGCTGTTTGATAGTGGTCTTCACCAACTACGTTGGGCTGCAACATTGTTGAGGTAGAACCTAATGGGTCCACAGCAGGATAAATACCTTTTGCTGCTAAACCACGAGATAGTACTGTGGTTCCATCCAAGTGAGCAAAGGTAGTTGCCGGTGCGGGGTCTGTTAAGTCATCCGCTGGTAC
This sequence comes from Cyanobacteria bacterium J06621_15, assembly GCA_038525335.1. GTDB lineage: Bacteria > Cyanobacteriota > Cyanobacteriia > Cyanobacteriales > Nostocaceae > Rivularia. The sequence continues at coordinate 12,066 of JBCBHT010000082.1, forward strand.
GTATACAGCTTGAATGGAGGTGATTGAACCTTCGTTGGTGGAGGTAATCCGCTCTTGCAATGCACCTACGTCAGTACCCAATGTAGGCTGATATCCCACAGCGGAAGGCATTCTTCCTAATAGTGCCGATACCTCAGAACCTGCTTGTACAAAGCGGAAGATATTGTCAATAAATAGCAGTACGTCCTGCTTGTTTACATCACGGAAATATTCTGCCATTGTCAAAGCAGATAAACCAACCCGCATTCTTGCACCGGGTGGCTCATTCATTTGACCGTATACGAGAGCAATTTTTGATTCATTCAAGTTATCGGGGTTGATAACGTTGGATTCAATCATTTCGTTGTAGAGGTCATTCCCTTCACGGGTACGTTCACCTACTCCACCAAATACCGACACACCACCGTGTTGGGTTGCGATATTGTTGATTAACTCCATCATAATAACGGTTTTGCCCACTCCGGCACCGCCAAACAGACCGATTTTTCCGCCACGTCTGTAAGGAGTTAACAAGTCTACAACCTTGATTCCGGTTTCAAACACGGAAGGTTTGGTTTCTAAGTCGGTAAGTTTGGGAGCTTCGCGGTGAATTGGAGAAGTACTATCGTTACCAACGGGACCTTGATTGTCAACAGGTTCGCCAAGAACGTTGAAAATTCTACCTAAAGTAGCCTTTCCTACAGGTACGCTGATAGGAGCGCCAGTGTCGTTAGCTTCCATTCCTCTCACCAAACCATCGGTGGAAGTCATGGAAACAGCCCGCACCTGGTTGTCGCCCAGCAGTTGCTGTACTTCGCAAGTCACGGACATTTCTTGTCCTGCTTCGTTGGTGCCTTTAACGATTAAAGCGTTGTAGATTGCGGGCATTTTTCCGTTAGGAAATTTGACATCTACAACGGGACCAATAATTTGAGTAATGTAACCAGTGTTTGTTTTTTCTGCGGTGGAAACCATGCTGAGCCTAAATTACGAAGCTATATTTTTACTATTAGAGTCGTAGAGACTTTAAAATTAAGCGATGTCATCTTCAAGATTAGCACCCAACGGGGCGATTTTTAGGCAAAATTTGAGCAGTAATCTGAAGTAGATTGTGGGTGAGAGGGAATGGGGGAATAAGTTAGGAGTTAGGAGTTATGAGTTAGGAGTTAGTAATATAGAGACGTAGCAGTGGTACGTCTGTACAGTTAGGAGTTAATAATTACCTATTACCAAACCAAAGAAAATAGCTCTCTTTGCTATATCTCAAAGAGAGCGGATGCCATGCCATTTCACTAATACTTTTAATCACTTTATCCAAATAAGATTCCGTAAATTAAAGTTGTTTATTATTTTTTTCTCAAAAATTATTTTTTATCTGATTAACTGTCATTATTGTTCTGATTTAATGATGTATTTTATTGATTTGTCTTCTATCTTTAGAATGATAATTTTTGTTTAAAGCATCAATCTTTCATTCTAAATAGGTAGTGATACCATTAGTTGAGAAAAAATCAATCAATACAGCGATTGAAAAATGAATAATCAGGTGTAATAAATATTGATTCTGCCGTTAGTGACTAGAAACAATTGGTTTGAATAAATATAATTATTTATTAGCAAAATAATATAAGATTAATGAGAAGTTTCTCATCAAACTTTCATAAGTAGCTCATTCATAGAGTTAATTATATGAATGCGATTTGAATATTGAAAATTAGGATGCGTTATTAGTTTTACAATAGTTATGAAACCCTTATAAAATAGTGTTATGCGCTCCAATACAAAACAATTTAAACAGATTTAGGAAGTCAATTAGGATTCCTATATAAGCAAGCTTGCTAATAAACAAGTATCTATCTCTAGAGCAACAAAGTTGCTACTTAAGATGCATATTCCAATTTTTTATTGATGCTAATGTAATGACAATTAGGTAGGAAACACCTAAATTTAAGAGGTACAGATTATGAGGATAATAGTATACTCTCATGATGCGTTTGGTCTGGGAAACATTAGAAGAATGTTGGCTATCTGCGAACACTTACTCTCAGAAATTCCAGAATTATCTATATTATTACTGTCTGGTTCTCCAATGCTTCAGGGATTTCGTTTACCGAAGGGTTTAGATTATATTAAGTTACCTTGTGTAAATCGAGGAAATACCGGTCAAGTCGCGGTAAAATTCCTCGGAATGGATGTTGATGAAATTGTAAAGTTAAGGTCAGAATTAATTTTTTCTGCGGCTGTTAATTTTCAACCAGACTTATTTTTAGTAGACAAAAAACCCTACGGAATCAAAAATGAGTTGGCTGCTACAGTCAAATATCTACACAGCAATTTACCTAAAACTAAGTTAGTTCTATTGCTTCGCGATATTCTAAATAAGCCAGAACAAACTGTTTCTGAATGGCAAAAAAATGATTACTGCGAAATTATTGAAAAGTTTTACAAGCTGCTGTTAGTAGTTGGTTCGCAAAAGGTTTTCGATTTTTGTCATGAATATAAATTACCGACACAGCTAGCTGATAAAACACGTTTTTGCGGCTATATTCGTCGTCCCGATGGACGGATACCAAGTTCGATGATTCGTCAAGAATTACAGTTAAAAGCTAAAGAAAAATTTGTATTAGTTACTCCTGGTGGTGGTGAAGATGGCTATTTATTAGTTAAAACCTATCTTCAAGGACAAGAATTATTAAAGCAGAATCAACCTCAGGTAAAAAGTTTGATATTTTGCGGACCGGAAATGCCTAAAGCACATAAACAAGAATTATATCAAATTGCGGCTAATTATCCTCAAGTTGAATTTAGAGAGTTTAGTAATGATGTGATGAGTTATGTTTCTGCAGCGGATGCTGTAGTCTCGATGGGAGGATATAACACGATTTGTGAGATTCTTTCAGCAGCTAAACCAGCGGTAATTGTACCTCGAATTAAGCCTTCGGAAGAACAATTAATTCGTTCGCAAAGAATGGATAGTTTAGGTTTATTGAAAAGCATACATCCTGAAAGTTTAACACCGCAAACTTTAATGACGCAGCTGTTTGAAGTATTAGAAAATCCCGTGAAACCTAAAGATATTGATTTAGAAGGTTTATCTAGAGTAGCTCGTCAAATCAAAAATCTATTAGCTGAGAAAGCGGCTAAAGCTCAATCAAAATTAATTTATTCTAAATCATCAAATCAACCTGAGAAATTATTAGTTAGTTAAAGGTATTATTCAGTCACTATTTTCTATAGTAAATTTCTAATTTATTTCAATTTGTAATCAAGCCAGGTTTTGTGTTTCATAACTAAAAATTAAATCATGAAAAAGCTTTTGTTTTATTGTCAGCATATACTAGGAATGGGACATTTAGTCCGCAGTATGGAAATTGTTCGCGGTTTAATGTCAGATTTTCAAGTATGTTTTCTCAACGGTGGACAAATTATTAAAGAGTTTAATATTCCCGATGGAATTGAAGTCGTTAATTTACCTGCAATTAAAACTGATGCGGAATTTAAACAGTTAATGCCTGTTGATTCTAATTTATCTTTAGCGGAGATACAAGAGATTAGAAAAAATAAATTATTGCAGGTTGCTGATGAATTTAAACCCGATGTATTAATGGTTGAGTTATTTCCTTTTGGCAGGGGAAAGTTTTCTTTTGAATTGATTCCTTTATTAGAAAAATTACAGGCTAGCGAGAAGCCTGTTAAAATTGTTTCTAGCTTGCGTGATATTGTTGTTACAAAGACCAATCAAGAGAAATACGAAAATAAAGTTTGTCGATTGATGAATCAATATTTTGATATGTTGTTGATTCATGGAGACAAAAATTTTGTACCTTTAGATGAAAGTTTTTCTCGGGTCAAAGATATTCAAAGTCAAACTAAATATACTGGTTATGTGGTGCAAAAACCAAAGTTAAATCCGGAATTAACTGAAGAAGATAAAAATGTAATTGATTCCGAAAAGCCATTAATTTTGGTTAGCGTTGGTGGGGGAAGATTCGGTCACGAATTAATTGATTGTGTAATTGCAAGTGCTGAAATTTTAGAGCAGAAAATTCCGCATCAAATTCAAATATTTACGGGTCCTTTTGCTCCGGAAGAGAAAGTACAAGCATGGCAAAAACTAGCCGAAAATAAAAGTAATCTGCGAGTGAATCGCTATACTCGAAATTTATTGAGCTATATGCAAAAAGCCGACCTTTCTATCAGTATGTCGGGATATAACACTACTTTAAATGTGATGACTACTGGTGTCAGAGCGATGATTTTACCCTTTAAAGGTAATAATGACCAAGAGCAAAGAATTAGAGCAGGTAAATTAGATAGTTTAGGTGTTGTAAAAATGCTTGATGAATCGGATTTACAATCTGAAATATTTGCTCAAAAAGTGATTGATTATTTAGCAACAGAACCGAATAAAGTCAGCTTTGACGCTAACGGTGTGGAGAATACCGCAGCGTTGATTAAAAATTTAGTTTTAGAAAAAAAAGCAGCCTAATTCGATTTTAGATTTTGCGGAAAGTTTGGGGTGAGACTAGTTGGGGGTGTCGGTTTCCGTCCCCCAAACTAGCGAACCCGGAGGGTGTAGATTCTCTTCCCCCAAAACTTTCCAAGACAGATTTTGGATTTTGGATTTTAAGATTTAAATCTCCATCAAATTACCAGCTAATAGCTAATAGCTAACAACTAACAACTAACAACTAAAAACTAATAACTTCTATCCCTTACATTACAATCAGATGACTAACACAAATAAACCTAAAATTTGCATTACAACAATAGAATTTCCACCTGATGTTGGTGGTGTGGGTGAATCGGTACACCGGATTGCCAAAATGCTGACCGGTAAAGGTTATGAAGTTCACGTTGCTGTTTTTCGTTCCAGTCAAAGAAGCGTTCCTGACGACACTTACAGACGTGCTGGTTATAAAACAACTGTACAAGAAGATATTTTTGTACATCGGATTAAATCATCGATTCGTTCTGAAATTACAGAGTTAAGCGGTTATCTCAGCGATATTTATTTTCAGCTAAAACTTCTACATCAGAAGTACCAATTTAATCTCTTCCATGCATTTTTCTTGATTGAAACTGGTTATGTGACTACGCTTTTAGCTAAGGAAAATGATGTTCCAGTGATTAACAGCGTCCGTGGTGCTGACTTACATAAACATATTTTTAGCCCCAAAAATCACGGTCCGGTATCTTGGGTTTTGGATAGTTCTGACTGGACTACTTTTGTCAGCCGTACTTTAAAAAAGAGAGCAAATTTAATTAGTCCTAATAGCAAATTAAAGTCCAGCGCTTTTTGGAATTCTATTGCTCCGATTAATTTTGAAACATTACCAAAACCACCGATATTTAATGAATTATCTGGTTTAGTAATTGGTACAACGGGAAGATTTCGCGGTAAAAAAGGGGTTGAATATTTATTAGAAGCTTGTACTAAATTAGGTCAAGAAACTGAGATTAACTTGTTACTAATTGGTGATTTTATTAATAAAGAGAAAAATTATTGGGAGCAAGAATTAAAAAACTATGATTTTGGTTCTCGCTTAAAGATAACTGGAATGAATACCAGAGAAGAAACTTTAGCCTATTTACCTTATTTAGATATTTTTGCGATTCCTTCTTTAACCGATGGTTGTCCTAATGCTTTATTAGAAGCGATGTCAGCAGGTTGTGCAATTGTAGGTAGTAATGCTGATGCAATTGGTGAAATTATCGAAGATGGTGTAAACGGGTTATTGGTAAATCCTGCAAGTTCGGAAGAATTAGCATCAGCATTGCGATATTTAGCCGATAAACCAGAATTACGAAAAGAATTTGGTCTAGCAGCAAAAACTAAAGTAGAAACAGACCTTGCTCCAAAAGTAGAATTGAACAATTGGTTGGATATTTATCAAAGATTATTAGATAGTCCAAATACTGCAAAAAGAGCAGAATTACAAGTTGTTTAATTAACTTCTGATAGCTGTATTAAGTCAATTTGGGAATCTAACTATGAATAAACCACAAGTAACTATTGTTGTATCACCTCGCGAACGTTTCAGCGCGACAAAGGAATCTTTGGAAAGTATTTATCAGCATACTAAAATTCCTTTTGAATTAATCTATGTAGATGGTAATTCTCCTCATCCAATTAAACAATATCTGAAACAAAAGTCTCAAGAGCAAGAATTTAAATTAATTCGCACCGAACATTATTTATCACCAAATCAAGCTCGTAATTTAGCGATACCTCATGTTGATACCGAATATTTATTATTTATTGATAATGATGTTTTGGTCAGTGAGGGTTGGTTAAAATCTTTAATCAAATGTGCTGAAGAAGAAACAGCTACTGTAGTTTGTCCCCTCACCTGTATTGGTAAAAATCTTGGTGAAACAATTCATTTAGCTGGTGGTGAAGCTCGAATTGAAAAAAAACCTAATAAAAAAGGTAAGCTAAAGCGTAAAGTTCATGAGGTACATTATTTTGTCAATCGTAAGGTAGCTGATGTAAAAGAGCAATTACAGCGTCAAAAATGTGAATTTGCAGAATTCCACTGTATGCTGGTTCGCACTAATATATTTGATAAAGTTGGCTTGTTAGATGAAGGTTTTCTCAGCACTCGCGAACATATTGATTTTTGCATGACTGTAAATAATGCTGGGGGGACTTTCTATTGCGAACCTGATTCTGTTGTCACTTATGTAACTGATTTGAAATGGGAAATTCCAGAACTATCATATTTCCTATTACGCTGGAGCGATGCTTGGGAAATTGCAAGTTTAGAACATTTTGCTCAAAAATGGGATTTACCTACTAAAGATAAATACTTTAAAAAACGCTATAAACGCATGGGTTATCGTCGTCACAACGGTTTTTTAAAACCATTTCTCAAGTATTTTACTTTTGGCTGGAATCCTCTGTGGTTACAAAAAATAGTAATTAATATTGAACACAAAATTAATAAACTAATTACTGATAATTACGAGAAAAGTTTGCCTAAGAAGCAGCAATTATCACAAGTTTCTGTGATTGATAAATCGCGAGAATTAGTGACTCATTAATTAATTGTAAATTAACAACTATAAAAGCAAACTTCCCATGCTTGAATGTTGAATTTGTTGGGAAGCATCCCAATTTTGCAAAATTAAGATTGTGATTGTCATTGCGTTAGCGAAGCGTGTCCGTTAGCGAAGCGTGTCCGCTAGGACATTAGGACATACGAAGTGAAGCAATCTCAAAGTCTTGCGATGATCCACACCCTTCGGGTGAATGCGTCGTTCCACTTCGTTCCACTCGCAATGACAAATGATACTTTTACACATTTGGGATGCTCCCAATTTGTTGCAGTAAAACTTTAATCGTCGTGAAAATCTAACTAATAAAAGAGGTAAATAATTATAAAATGCCAAGCCTTGATTCTTCAATAAAAAAGCGTAAAAAACCCAAGAATATCAAAGCAGCTTTACCCGGAATCAGTGAGATTTTACGACGATTTGCTCCCCAAATTCGTCAGCAACAAAGTTTGCTAATTATGTCCTTTTTAGGATTAATGACCGAGATTGCTTTACATTTACTTCAACCTTGGCCATTAAAACTAATTTTTGACTATATTTTGGTTCCGGATTTCAAAACCAAAATTGCAGAATTACCTTTTCTCTCGGGATTTAGCCCCGTCACCTTAGTAACAATTTTTTCTTTCTCATTAATTGGAATTGTTGCTTTACGCTCTTTCGCTGCTTACTACAGCGTGTATGGAATGGCACTTGCTGCTAGTAACGTACTTTCAGAAGTCCGTACCGAACTTTACAGTCATATCCAAAGACTTTCTCTTTCCTTCCACAGCAAAGCCAAAACTGGTGACTTAATTACTCGTGTAACTTCTGATATTGATAAAATCCGAGAAGTTACGGTGATGGCACTTCTACCATTGATTGCCAATACTTTAACTATCGTCGGTATGGTTGCGGTGATGTTTTGGCTGCATTGGGAGTTAGCGGTTATTGCAGTTGCGTTGTTTCCCTTATTTATTTTCTTGACATACCGTTTCTCGCAACGCATTCGTAATGTAGTTAAATCCCATCGCAAACGCGAGGGAGCTATTGCTGCTTCTGCTGCCGAGTCTATCAGCGCTATCAAGATTGTGCAAGCGCTGTCGCTGCAAGACATGTTAGAAGAGACTTTTGCCAATGAAAACCGTCGCAGCTTACAAACTAGTGTCAAAGTAAAAAAGCTGTCTGCTGGTTTAGAAAGACTGGTGGAACTTATAGTTGGATTTGCTACTGCTTTGGTTTTATGGAGAGGCGTACATTTAGTATTAAAAAATCATATTACCCCCGGAGATTTACTGATATTCGTCAACTACTTCCGCATTGCTTTTAAACCGATGCGAGTTTTAGCGAAATATGTAGGACAAATCACTAAAGCTACAGCTTCCGGGGAACGGATACTAGATATTTTAGATAGAGTACCCGAGGTTAGAGATAGCCGTTTTGCTATTGATACACCACCTTTAAGGGGACATGTCAAATTTGACAATGTTAGTTTCGGCTACGAACCAGAAAAAATTATTCTTCAAGACATCAATTTTGAGGTTATACCAGGTCAAAGAATAGCTTTAGTAGGTGCTTCTGGGGGTGGTAAATCAACTTTATCAAGCTTGCTACTTCGTCTTTACGACCCGACGGTTGGGGGAATATCCGTAGATGGACATGATTTAAGAGAATATAAATTACAGTCTTACCGCAGACAAATTAGCGTAGTTTTACAGGACAGTATTTTATTCGCAGCCAGTGTAAGAGACAACATTGCCTACGGTGATTTAGCTGCTACCGATGAAGATATAGAACGAGCAGCGCGTTTAGCAAATGCTCACGACTTTATCATGGATTTACCCGAAGGTTACGAAACGGTTTTAGGTGAAAGAGGATGTACGCTTTCGGGGGGACAAAGACAAAGAATTTCCATCGCTCGGGCTGCGGTAAGGAACGCTCCAATAGTAATATTAGATGAACCGACCACGGGTTTAGACCAAGAAAGCGAACATTTAGTTAATCAAGCTTTGGATAGATTAACTCAAGAAAAAACAACTTTTACAATTTCTCATAATCTTAAAGCAATTCAAGATGTTGATTTAATTCTTTATATGGAAAAAGGACAAATTTTAGAAAGAGGAACCCATAGAGAATTAATCCGTTTAAGCGGAAGATATGCAGCTATGTATGCTTTACAATCTGCTGTGGGGAATGAGAATCAAAAGTTAGAAGTGTAGAGACGTAGCACTGCTACGTCTATAGAGTTAGGAGTTAGGGATTATCAATTACTAATTATTATTCAACATTTTTGGCGCTAAAGCGCAACTACGAACATGACTAATAATCAAACCCGTGTAATTCTTGTACGACATGGAAGAAGTACCTACAACGAACAACAGCGCTATCAAGGTTGTTGTGATGAATCTGTACTTACAGAAAAGGGAAAATTACAAGCATTGAAAACCGGATTAGCATTAAGTCAAATTCGATTTGATGCTGTTTATGTTAGTCCTTTAAAAAGAACTCAGGAAACAGCTAAAGAGATTTTAAAAGCGAATAATTACGATACAAAATTAATTTTAAACTCTAGCCTTAAAGAAGTAGATTTACCGGGATGGCAAGGTTTACAGTATAAATATGTTCGTCAAGAATTTGCGGAGCAATATCGAATTTGGGAAGAAACACCCCACGAGTTTATAGTAGAAAAGATTGAATCAAACGGTCAAACTTTAGTTAAAACCAAGACTAAACCTGTTTTACAGCTTTACGATAAAGCGCGACAATTTTGGCAAGAAATTTTACCTTTACATAGAGGTAAAACAATTTTAGTTGTTAGTCATGGTGGTACCATTAGAGCTTTACTCAGTACAGCTACAGAAATTCAACCGCATAATTATCACGCTATTCAACAATCAAATAGCGGTATTAATATCTTGGATTTCAATCATGAGTCATTATCACCACAAGCTCAAATTACAGCTACTAATTTAACTCAGCATTTAGGAGAGGTTTTACCAAAGCTGAAAGATGGTAAACATGGCTTAAGATTATTGCTATTACCTGTAAATTCTCAAGACAATCAAACAGATTTTAACAATAGCAAAATTTTCAACCTGATTCGAGAAGTAGAACTAGATTTTTGTATTAGCGATAGCGATATTACTAATAAAAAATCCTTTGTAGAATCGATTATTAAATCTCAACCAAAACCTCCATTCAGCTTATCAATATCGAGAGAAAATTTTCTTGATATTTGGCATCAAAAAATATCTCAAAAATCGCGAAACTATGACATACTAAGCACTGGTTTAGTCATAGCAGATATTGAGACAATTACAACTACTCTGAGTCAGATTTTAGGGATGAAACCGCAATCCCTACAGTTAAACCAAGGAGAAATAAGCATTCTGTTTTATCCGAACACCCGAAGTCATCCAGTGTTACAAGCAATGAATATTGTAGGTCTGGAAAGTTTTTAGTTAATATTGAAATTAAAGGACTAAAGCTTTTGATTCATTAATGAAGAGAAGATTATTATGAAAATTTTAGTTACTGGAGTTGCAGGTTTTATTGGATACCATTTAGCAGAAAGGTTAATTAGAGATGGGGAAGAAGTTTATGGAATTGATAATCTCAATGATTATTATGACGTTAATTTAAAAAAAGCTCGTTTGAAACAATTAGAACCAAATAAAAATTTTAAATTTCAGCTTTTAGATTTAAATAACCGTCAAGATATATTACAGCTATTCCAAACACAAAATTTTGATTGTGTAGTTAATCTTGCTGCTCAAGCAGGAGTACGCTACTCTCTAGAAAATCCTTTTGCTTATATTGATAGCAACTTAGTTGGATTTGCTAATATCCTTGAAGCTTGTCGTCAAACTCAACCTCAACATCTAGTTTTCGCTTCATCTAGTTCTGTCTATGGTGCAAGTAAGAAAATTCCTTTCTCTACTGAGGATAATGTTGATAATCCCGTTTCATTGTATGCTGCTACTAAAAAAGCTAACGAATTAATGGCACATTCTTACAGCCATTTGTACAGTTTACCTATTACTGGATTGCGCTTTTTTACAGTATATGGACCTTGGGGTAGACCGGATATGGCTTATTTCAAGTTTGTTCGAGCAATTGAACAAAATCAACCCATAAATGTATTTAATCACGGTAAAATGCAGCGAGACTTTACTTATATTGATGATGTTGTTGAAGGTATTGTACGAGTTCTAAATCGACCTCCACAACCAAATAATACTGATGATAATAGTAATGCTCGCTATAAAATCTACAATATTGGTAATAACAAACCTGTAGAATTATTGGCTTTTATTGAAGTAATTGAACAAGCAATGGGTAAACAAGCTCAAAAGAATTTTTTACCAATGCAACCGGGAGATGTCCCTCGTACTTATGCTGATGTTGATGAGTTAATGGAGGATGTTGGATTTAGACCAACTACAACTATTGAAGAAGGAATTGAAAAGTTTATTCGATGGTATCAAGATTTTTATCAGTCTCAAAATAAAGAAGTTTCGCAAACTATATAACAAGTTTTCTGAATTAATAAGCAGTAAAATATAAACGTTTTGCTGCTTAATTATTCCTATTCTCTATAGAATTCAAGAGGTGTATCCGATAATTAAAAAAAAATCTTATTTCACAACATATAATGTCATATTTTACAATAAAAATTTTTGCGTCATTTTTGCCAATTTTATTTAATTTTCTATTTTTTTTACCGCAAGCAAAAGCCGAAGACACACAAGATATATCTCAACCGATGAGAAATATTCCCAGCGTTTCCCAATTGTCTGAAATAGAAGTAAACGATTGGAATTTTCAAGCTTTAGAATATTTTCTCAACCGCTACCAGATACAAACAAAATACCCTCCAGAATTTTTTCAGCGTCAAGGTAAAATAAAGCGTTACGAATTTACCTTTTTATTAAACGAAGTCATTCAACATATTGATAGATTACAAGAAAATCAAAAAAATAGATTTGCAACTCAAGAAGAATTACAAGCTCTGAAAAGATTGCAAAACGAATTTTCTCTAGAATTAAATTCGCTTGAAAAACAAATTGATGCATTAGAAAAAAATAGTTTTTCAGCATTTTCTACCACAAGTCGGCTGAGTGGAGAAGTTACATTTGCTCTTACCGGTGTAGGTAAAGGGACAAAAATTGACGGTGATGAACCGATAGATAGCAATATAGCTTTCGGAAGTGGAGTAAAAATAGAACTTAATACTTCCTTTACTGGTAAAGATAGGCTGAAAACTACCTTTAGAGCTAGAAATCTTGAGTCACTTGACTCGGTAACGGGTACCGATATGGCACGTTTAGCCTATCAAGGTGATAACCAAATTTTTGATTTGGGTGATTTAACCTATCGATTTCGTATTGGAGATAAAGCTCGTATTCAAATTGGTGCTAGCGGTTTAGAAATTGAAGATTTTGCCGATTCTATTAATCCTTATATAGGCAATGATGATAGTGGTTCCGTTTCCCGTTTTGCACAGCGTAACCCTGTTTATCGTCAGGGAGGAGGTGCTGGAATCGGTTTTAAATATGAAATTAATGATGATTTGGAACTTGGTATGGGATACACTGCTGATGATGCTGAAGACCCAGAAACTGGCTTGAGTAAATCAGATTATGCAGCAATTGCTCAGCTTACTTTTGAAGCTTCGGAAAGGTTACTAATTGGTATAAATTACATTCATTCTTTCAATAATATAGATACAGAAACTGGTAGTGAAGGCTCAAACGACCCTTTTGACGATGAAAGCGAAGCTATTAAAGCAGATTCTTTCGGTTTACAAGCTTCATTAGGTATTAGTGAAACTCTTCTCGTAGGAGGTTGGATTGGTTATACCCGTGCTAGAGCAAAAGATTTACCGAATAACCCTAGCGCCAGTATTATAAATTGGGCTTTAACTTTAGCTCTACCAGATTTAGGTAGCGAAGGTAATTTAGGTGGAATTATCATCGGTCAACCACCAAAGCTAATTAAAAACCAATATCAGATTGATAATCAAGATTACACCGATAAAGACACTTCCCTACATTTAGAAGCCTTTTATCGTTTTCAAGTCGATGATAATATCTCAATTACTCCCGGTCTAATTTTAATTACTAACCCAGAACACAATAATGATAACGATACGATTTATATTGGTACAATACGAACAACTTTTAACTTTTAATTTATAGTGTTCCTACAGCAAAGTACGGTACAACTTGACCTCACCCCCAGCCCCTCTCCTTATTAAGGCTACCGTGTACACAGAAGTCTTAAAATCCTACCTGGAAGAGACTTTCAGATTCAGATTAAAATCGCTGAAAACCAGTCATTGCGAGGAGGAACGACGAAGCATTCAGCGAAGCTGTGGATCATCGCAACATCTTGGGATTGCTTCGCTTCGCTCGCAATGACGATTTAAGGGGTCTAAAATCCCTGAAAC
>JBCBHT010000083.1:0-25443 GCA_038525335.1 Cyanobacteria bacterium J06621_15
AAACACCAATAATAGTGCTTCTCATAGCTGCACCATTTCCAGCAGAAAAAACACCAGATTTATCAGGAGGAAAACCCAGCCATAATTTGATAATTGATTTCAGAGTAGCAGAACCAATTCCAGCAGGTAAACCGAGCAACCAAAATTTTAAACGATAAGCTAGTTGTTTTGTAAATGCGGATGTATTTCCAGCAGAAACTATCAGAGATTGAGCGACCATACAGGTATGTTCGGTATCGTCGGAAATCATACCTTTATTGAAGATGAAATTATGATTTTTTATATTGGGATAAAGTTTATTTTGACGTTGTTTTAATAGACCTTCGTAAGGTAGTCCTAAAGCATCTCCTATTGCTGTTCCGAGTAAGCAACCGGTGATTGATTTTTGATTCATGGAATAGGATTAAAAAACCGCAGAGGACGCTGAGAGCGCAGAGAAAGAGTTCGGAGGAAGGATTTATGCTTGTTATGACTAGTTTCTGGAATTAAAAAAACCGCAGAGGACGCTGAGAGCGCAAAGAAAGAGTTATGAAGAGAGGATTATGCGTTTTATTCCTTGTTTTAAGATAGGTACGTTAAAGTTTATAAGTAATCCTAGAGGTGTTTTGCTAGTTTTTAAATAAGAAATTACTTGAGCTTCATGCTTTGGAGCTAACTTTTCTACAGCTTTCAATTCCACAACCAAAATATCATTAACTAAAAAGTCTAATCTTCCTTCACCAACAACATTTCCTTTATAACTTACAGCAATAGGAAATTCAGTACAATAAGGTATTCTACGTAGCGAAAATTCTACAGCTAAAGCTTCTTGATAAACTGACTCCAAAAAACCCGCTCCCAAAACTTTATGTACCTCAATAGCAGCTCCAATCACACCATAAGTTAACTGCTCTAACCCAGCAAACTCTCTCATACTTTCTTCCTCTACGGTTCTCTATCTTTTCCCAGTATTCCCCAAAAAAATTCAAAACCTACTCTTCCAAACAATTCAAAACAAACGAATTAACCCTCTAAAACCTCTTTCCTCTGCGTTCTCAGCGCTCTCTGCGGTTTTTTTTTATCTTTACCTAATATTCCCCACCCAAACCCAAAAAACACCTCAACCCCAACAACCCAGCACCATAAACAGGTTCAAACCTGGGAAAAATCACATTTACGTTAACAAAATCTCGATTAATACAGCTTATAAATCTCTCCCAAATCTGAGATTTACCTTTCCAAACACTTCCAGTAGTTACAATCTCCAAAAATTCTCTTTCAACAAAAATCTCATCAATCACAACTTTTGTAGCTTTCACTAATTCATCAACAGCATCATCAATAATTTGATTCGCAACTTTATCACCTAAAAAAGCAGCGTTATCAACAATTGGAGCTAAACCAGCAATTTCCTTTACACCCAATCCGCTGCGATAAACTACTTCGATTAATTCTTCTATATTTGTTAAACCAAAATAACTTTGAAAATCTACTAACAAACTTGTATCAATTCCCCTTCCATCATCATATTTTAAAGCCGCTTTCATTCCTGCAACAGCAATTTGATAAGCTCCACCTTCATCACCTAAAATATATCCCCAACCACCGACTCTTTTAGTTTCCCCTCGATGATTTCTCCCGAAAACAATCGAACCAGTTCCAGCAGCAACCACAATTCCCACATCATTACCAATTCCACCAACCAAAGCAATTAAAGCATCGTGAGAAATGATTATATTTTCTGATTTTATATTTCGAGTAACAGGTATTTCTTTAATTATTTTTTCTATTATTTCTATATCTTTTGCTCGTCCAACACCAGCCAAACCCAAACAAATCGCATTAATTTTAATATTATTTTGTTTAATTATTGCTTGATTAATAGCAGATTCGATAGAATATTTTGCAGCTTCAATTCCCACACTTTGATAATTAGCAGAACCAGCTTCACCACGTCCTAAAATCTCGCGTTTATCATTCATCAAAACGCAAACTGTTTTACTTCCACCACCATCAATTCCTAAAACGTAAGACATTGGATATTTAATTTTAAACAAAAAAAGTTTGTAGTTGCGCTTTAGCGCCAAATAATTTACTAAAAAAAACTACAAATATATATGAAAAAGATAATTATAAAAGCAATATTTACCACATTGGTAAATATTGCTTTTATCGTTTATCAAAATTAAAAATTTTTTGCTTTCAACAGCATCAATTTCTATAACATAATAGGTATTATTCTAGAATTTTATATAAAAAAATCGTAGTTGTGTTTTAGCGCATTATTTGGCGCTAAAGCGCAACTACGAACAAACAACTAACTAGCTTGACTCTTCTCCTCATCCAAAGGAATAAAAAATATAGTTGCCATACCGGGAATAGTCAATAAAAATACCAATATAAAAAACATTGGATAACCAATAGATTGTTGAATTGTACCGCTGATTGCACCGGGAAGCATCAAACCTAATGCCATTAATCCTGTAGAGATTGCAAAGTGAGATGTTTTATATTCCCCTTTACAGATGTGCATTAAATAAACTGTAAAAGCTGTAAATCCTAAACCGTAACCAAATTGTTCTAGAGAAACTAAAGGATAAACTAATTCCAAAGGTGGCTTACTGTAAGCCATATAAACATAAAATAAATCTGGTAAATTCAACGCTAAAGCCATTGGCAGCAAACATTTTTTCAAACCGTATCTGGAAATTACTAAACCACCCAAGATTCCACCGCTAATTAATGAAATTACACCAAAAGTTCCATATACTAAACCATATTGTTCCGTACTCAAACCCAAACCACCAGCGGCTGTTTCATCTAATAAAAATAACGTGGCGATTTTGACTAGCATTGCCTCACCTAATCTGTAGAGTAAGATAAATGCTAAAATTGCAAAAATACCGCGTTGAGCAAAATAAGAACGAACTACTCTGACAAACGGAATTTCATTTCTTGTTGTTTCTGATTTCGTGTTATTCTTGACTTCCGGTTGTGGCAGAGTAAAAAAGTGAAATACGAAAAGTATTGCAAAAATTATAGATGCCAAACCAAGAGTAATACTCCAACTTAAAGGTATATTCTCAGTTGATTTTTCTAAATTTCCGGCAAAATATACTAAAAATCCCGTACTAAATATAATTGCTAGCCGATAACATAAAGTACGAATTCCAACAAAAAAAGCTTGCTTTTCTTCGCTTAGTGCCAACATGTAAAAACCATCTGTGGCAATATCATAAGTTGCAGAAATAAACGCTCCAACTAATAGTATTACTAAAGAAATATTAAAGAAAGTTGCTGTTGGTAATTGAAAAGAAAAAGCCAACGCAGCCAAGCACAAACACATAGCAAACTGCATGGTGAGCAGCCATCTTCTTTTTGTTGAATAAATATCAACAGCCGGTCCCCAAAACATTTTTACAACCCAAGGAAGGTTAATAATACTCGTCCAAAATGCAATTTGAGCGTTATCAATTCCTAAATTTTTATAAAATACTACCGATACCGCATTAATAATCATATACGGCATCCCTTCAGCAAAATAAAGGCTGGGGACGTAAAACCAAGGTGAAATAGATTTAGTTTTCGGTTTATCAGTTTGGATAGTCATTCGATTTTGGATTTTAGATTTTTAACAGCGGATGCTTTTGTTTTGAGTTTTAGATTTTGAATTAATTACTTGATTAAGCCAGAAGCTCGAAGACGTATTCTTGTTACAGCTTGTGCCACAAATTTACAAAAAATACGATAAAGACAAATTAAATAAGGTAAGTCTAAATTACAAAATTCGCTTATTATAATGAAATTCAGATAATCTTTATAATTTATTACATTAATTACTTAGATGCTGGTATTCTCCGCATAATTACATTTCAAGTCAATATTTGTTTATACAAGTTATCAGGGAACAGTTATCAGTTATCAGTGAGCAGTTACCAGTTAACAGTGAATAATTAGTAGTGGAAGCATCTTGCTCCCTGTATTTGGTTTTTTACTCCCCCCTCACCAAATATCCATTACCCACTACCAATCCTCAATTACTCATTCAATCACGAAAAATAAGTTAGATTTTTAATGATTCTGTTGAGCTTCTGCAAGGTTGTGGCAAAATTTATTAAGTTTATAGAGTCCTCCCAATAATTAGAGTTTTCCCAGCATGACTACCAACCTTCCGAGCGTTTACGACCCTTTTTCCACTGAAGCTAAATGGCAGAAGTTTTGGGAAGAGAAGCTACTATATAAAGCTGACCCGAGTAAAAGCGGTAAACCCTACTCGATTATGATTCCCCCACCCAACGTGACGGGGAAACTGCATATGGGACACGCTTTTGACAATACTTTGATTGATTGTCTCGTCCGCTATCACCGGATGAAGGGAGATAATGCTCTTTATCTTCCCGGTACCGACCACGCTAGTATTGCGGTACAGACGATTATTGAGAAGCAACTGAAAGAAGAAGGTAAGACTCGCTACGACTTGGGACGTGAGAAGTTTTTAGAACGTGCTTGGGAGTGGAAAGCAGAGTCTGGAGGGACGATTGTCAATCAGTTGAGACGCTTGGGTGTGTCGGTGGATTGGACTAGAGAACGGTTTACGATGGATGAAGGTTTATCGAAGGCTGTTCTGGAAGCATTTGTCCGTCTTTATAATGATGGTAAAATCTATCGAGGAAATTACTTAGTTAACTGGTGTCCGGCTTCTCAATCTGCTGTTTCTGAAATAGAGGTTGACCAGAAGGAAGTTGACGGTAAGCTGTGGTATTTTCGCTATCCTCTCACCGACGGTTCCGGCTATGTGGAAGTCGCTACAACCCGTCCGGAAACTATGTTGGGAGACACTGGAGTAGCCGTAAACCCCAGCGACGAACGTTATAACAAACTAATTGGTAGAACTTTGACTTTACCAATTATGAACCGTCAAATCCCCATCATTGGCGATGAATTGGTAGACCCGAGTTTCGGTACTGGTTGTGTAAAAGTTACTCCTGCTCACGACCCCAACGACTTTGAAATGGGTAAGCGTCACGATTTGCCGTTCATCAATATTATGAATAAAGACGGTTCCTTGAATGAAAATGCTGGGGAGTTTCAAGGACAAGACCGGTTTGTGGCTCGGAAGAATGTGATTGCTAAATTAGAAGCTGATGGTGTTTTAGTCAAAACTGAGAATTATAAGCATACCGTACCCTACAGCGAACGCGGTAAAGTTCCTATAGAACCCTTGCTTTCAACTCAATGGTTTGTCAAAATTCGTCCGATGGCTGATAAAGCTTTGGAATTTTTCGAGCAAAAATCTCCAGAATTTTACCCAGAACGTTGGGGAAAGGTTTATAAAGATTGGCTGGTAAAGTTAAAGGATTGGTGTATTTCTCGTCAGCTATGGTGGGGACATCAAATTCCTGCTTGGTATGCGATTAGTGAAACAAATGGCGAAATTACCGATACTACGCCGTTTTTTGTCGCTAAAAATGAACAGGAAGCATTAGAAAAAGCGAAAGCTCAGTTTGGTGAAGAAGTTAAATTAGAAAGAGATGCAGACGTTCTCGATACCTGGTTTTCTTCTGGATTATGGCCGTTTTCTACCTTGGGTTGGCCCGAAGAAACGGAGGATTTACAGAAATATTATCCCACCAGCGTTTTAATAACTGGCTTTGATATTATTTTCTTTTGGGTAGCCAGAATGACCATGATGGCAGGTGAATTTACTGGAGAAATGCCATTCAAAGATGTTTACATTCACGGCTTGGTACTGGATGAAAACGGTAAAAAAATGTCCAAATCCAAGGGAAATGGTATCGACCCGTTAATATTAATCGATAAATACGGTACCGATGCCGTCCGCTACACCTTAGTTAAAGAAGTAATTGGTGTTGGACAAGATATTCGTTTTGATTACAACCGGAAAACCGATGAATCCCCCTCGGTCGAAGCATCGCGCAACTTTGCTAATAAATTGTGGAATGCAGCCAGATTCGTAATGATGAATTTGGACGAACAAACACCGCAGCAATTAGGAGTACCCGAACCTACAGAATTAAGCGATAAATGGATATTGTCCCGCTTCCATAAAACTGTTCAAGAAACCAACAGCTACATGGAAAAATATGGCATGGGAGAAGCTGCAAAAGGACTTTACGAATTTATTTGGGGTGATTTTTGTGACTGGTATATCGAGCTAGTAAAATCTCGATTACAGGAAGACGCAGAACCAAATTCAAGAAAAGTTGCACAGCAAACCCTAGCTTACGTCCTAGAAGGGATTTTACAACTTTTAAGTCCCTTTATGCCTCATATTACCGAAGAAATTTGGCATACTCTAACTCAACAACCAGAAGATTCTGCTGAAAGTTTATCACTGCAAAAATATCCAGAAGCAAATACACAATTAATTGATTCCGAATTAGAATCAGAATTTGAATTGTTAATCGGGACAATCCGTACAATCCGCAACCTCCGAGCAGAAGCAGACGTTAAACCTTCAGTTAAAGTTACCGTAAATTTACAAAGCGAAAGCGTCAGAGAGCGTCAAATTCTTAATACAGGTGAACCATATATTAAAGATTTGGCAAAAGTTGAGAATTTAATCATAGCTAACCAACAAAACAGCGATACAGTAACAAAGAAGAAATCCCAAAGTGCTTTAAAACTGATTTTATTAGGTTTTCTAGCATTGACCTTAGCTAGAGTAGCTTATGTAGTAGCAACTACCATCGAAAAAATTCCTTTCTTTGGAACATTCTTCCAACTCGTAGGTTTCGGTTATTCTTTATGGTTTATCAGAGTATATTTACTTTCCAGTGACAAGAGACAAGAATTACGTGAAAGATTCTTCCAGTCATCTTCCGAAACAAACCTTCCCCAAGCTGAAGAACCGGAAACCGAAGAATTAGGAGAAGTAGCGACCGGAGTTTTTGGTACCGTACAAATACTGCTTCCCCTCGAAGGAGTAATAGACATGCAAGCACTACGTGGCAAACTAGAGAAAAACCTCAGTAAAATAGAAGCCGAAGTACAATCTTTATCCGGTAGATTAAGCAACTCTAAATTTGTAGATAAAGCACCAGCAGACGTAGTACAAGGAGCTAGAGATTCTTTAGCAGAAGCTGAAAAACAAGCCGAAATTTTACGGAATCGTCTCGAAAGGATTAAGTAAGTTAGTGGTTAGTGGTTAGTTGTTAGTGGTTAGTGGTTAATGGCAATAAATGATGAGTAAAACAATTTGCAACTTAAACAATGATATCGGATATTCAAACTCCAACCATTCTCTAACAACTAACAACTTTCACCGGTCGGGTGTGGTTCACCAACTATCAACTATCAACTATCAAATATCAACTAACAAATATCAACTAACAAATATCAACTAACAACCAATATTTTGAATCATGCTTTATTTAGCCAAGGTGCATAAAAATGAATTTTTAGTTCAATTGGAGTTAAGATTATTAGCCCGTCAAGAAGCTGAAAACATGTGGGTAATGATTCCAGAAGAAGCAGTAATTCTTTTGGGTAAAGGTAAACATTTTACAGAAAATTTGCTCGTTTTAGTAGAACTTTCTCCCACTGGTGAAATCGAAAGAATAGAAGACGCTACGAGTTGGGTATTAGAATTAGTTCAAAAATATCTTACTACCGGAATATCACCAGAATTTCTGCGTCAAGAAGCCGAAAGAGCCGAAGATTGGCGACAAAATTTAACTTTACAAAATCAAGATTTAGCCCGGAGAACCTTAGAATTAGAAGCACGTAGAGAACAAATTCAAGCCTTAGAAGAAGCATTACAGCGCGATAAAAGCGAAGGTCATCATCAGGATGAAAATGTTGATAGTTGATATTTGTAGGGTGCTGTGACGGCTAAAATAATTTATCTGGATTAATCAAATAATTATCATAATGCCGTCACGCACCAATTAATGTTTAAAAAAATATATAAAATGGTGCGTTGCGCTGTCGCGACAACACACCCTACTAATGAATCAAAATTTAATATTAATTTATTTAAAATGACCGAAAAATTAACTCCACAACAAGAAAGTTTATTTATAAAATATTTAGAAAAATGGCGAAAAGTTGCTTTTTCAACCGAGCCAATTAACCGCGAAAAATCAGAATCAGCAATTAAAAAAGCATATACATTAATAGACGAACCCGAACCACAAGTGTTCTTTTTTGATAGTCCTTATGCTGCTGTTGTTGCGCTTGATAAATTAGAAGATGAGATAGGCTGCTCGGAACTTGATTACGATGATATGATTGATAGACTGTGGGACAAATTAGTAGAATCTCTCACTCCTACTCCTTTATTAAAAGACAAAGATGACTATCAATTACGGTTGCAAACTTTTGATGTTCATAAAATTATTAGAAAAGATGTAAATGAGCGCTATCACCAACCTGATGAACCATTTTATTGGATTCCTGAAGAATTTAAGGAAGGAACTTATCAACCAGATACTGTCTGTAGTGAAATGGCTAGATTAGATTTTTCTGTTTCTGAATTAAAGTGTGATGAAGACTCCGAAATTTGGCAAAATTTTCAAGCAATCGTAAATAACTGTGGTTGGATAGCTTCTTATCAAGAACTTTGTGTGGTGTGCGATAGACCTTGTATACTTACTTTTGACGAACAGCATAAATTACATGGTGAAGATAAACCCGCAATTCAATTTGTGGATGGATATAGTGTTTATGCTTCTCACGGTGAAAGAATATCGAAGTTTGAATAACTGCTTAAATAAATAAACCAGCATCAACATTAAAAAATTCTCCTAAAGCTTTAGCTTGAGCTTTGCTGATTTCTCGCTTACCATTTACGACTTCGGAAATAACACCTTTAGAACCAATAATTCCGATTAAATCAGATTGCTTTATACCTTTTTGTTCCATCAAGAAAAGCAGCAGAGAATGAGGTGTAGTTGCTTGAATGGGATTATAATATTCTTGCTCAAATTTTTCGATTAAAGTAACTAGTAATTCATAAAGTTCATTTTCTTCGAGAGTACGATTATTACGATGCATCAACTCTTCGACAATTGCCAAAGCTTTTTCATTCTCTTCTTCAGTTTTAATCAATTTTGGCTGATATTTCGTTAATAATTCTTTGTATTTTTCGGAATTAAAAGTAAGGGTCATTTTTCCACTCCTCTTTATCATATTCAGCATGAGTCAGAATATATTTGATATAAATTACTTGCTTTTCGTAATCAATACTCACTATTAATCGATATTTATTACCTTTAATGTTGAAAACAGTAAAATTACTTACAGCTTCAGCTTTAGAAAAAATGGATTGCACCTCAATCAAGTTAGACCAATTTGCCTTATTTGCAACTTTATACCAATTATCAATAGCATCACCGCAATCGGCATGTTTTACTTTAAACTCCCTCAAAAGCCGATAGCTGATAATATGCATTTTTAATAGCCAAGTTCTAACCTAATATTGTTTTCGTAATGAGAACTAGACTAAAATACTATCACATTCATATGCGAAAATGTTGGGTTACGACGCATTTTTACCTTTCAATAACTATCAAAAATATTCGTGCGTCTAACCCAACCTACAAACTTATTAAAAATCAAACTTAAAAACAATTGTAGGGTGCTGTGACGGCTAAAATAATTTATCTGTATTAATAAAATAATTATCATAATGCCGTCACGCACCAATTAATTGATAATGGTGCGTGACGGTAAATTCTTATTATCCTGTTATCAGTGATAAATGATTGTAACCGTCACAGCACCCTACTAATTATTAACTCCTAATCCCTAATTTCCAGTTAACATAAAACCGTCACACCCCAATTGATTGATAATGGTGCGTGACGGTAAATTCTTATTGTTCGGTTGCGTTTAATAAATGATTGTAACCGTCACAGCACCCTACTAACTCCTAACTCCTAACTCTTAATCTAAAATCCAAAATCTAAAATCCAAAATCGACTAACTCCCCTGCGGTAACTGCTTCCTCTCAATTTCTTCTGTCACCAACAATTCTCTCAAAACTCTCGCTGCTGCTTTCTGTGCAATTTGAGAAGCAATTTTTTGTCCTAAAGTTTGCACGTTAGGATTAACTGCAAGTTTACTAATTTGCTCAATTGCTTTTGATAAATCAAAATTACCGCCTTCTTGCAGGATTTTGATGATATTCTTAATATGCTCTAATGTTTCTTTTTCTTCACTAGATGCACCTGGAACTTCAGTAATTGCAGTCACACCAACTCTTTCTCTTAATAGATGAGTAAAGTTGTGCATTATGTTTCTACTTGCTGCATCAAGTCCTTTAAATAATTCATCTACCAACTTAGTACGAATAAATGCACCACGTTCGGATGCTAAAAATTCTAATCCTTGATTCAATGCATCGCTAGAATCATAATCATAGGAATTACGAGCGTTTTTCAGCAAGTTTTCTAATCTATTCCAGCGGAAACGACCTTCTTTAAATAATAAGTCTTTTAATGATGCTCTTAATTCTGGTGAAGGGTCGGTTAATAATCTCTTAGAAACGTAGGGATAAGCTTCACTAAGAACTTTAAAGTTGGGGTCAATATATATCGCTACACCTTCCAATGTTACCAATGAACGAATAATCAAAGCGTAATAAGGTGGTACGCGGAAGGGATATTCGTACATTAATTCCGATAAATCATCGGTGATGGTTTTAATATTTAAATCCGCAACGGAAGCACCTTGAGCGTCGGCGAATACGTTGGCAAATGCGGGAATAATTGGGGTTAAATCAACATCTGGTGTTAAAAAGTCTAATTTAACGTAGTCGGAGGCTAAAGCATCAAAATCGCGGTTTACTACGTGAACGATTGCTTCAATTAAACCGTAGCGCTGGGGTGGTTTAATCTCGCTCATCATTCCGAAGTCAAGATAAGCTAATTTTCCCTCGTAGGTAGCTAATAGATTTCCAGGATGTGGGTCAGCATGGAAAAATCCATGTTCTAATAATTGACGTAACGAACACTGAACCCCTACTTCTACTAGATAACGAGCATCGATACCTAAAGCAGCGATTTCATTTACTTGAGTTAATTTAAGTCCGTTAATCCACTCCATAGTCAATACGCGACGGTTGGTATATTCCCAGTATATTTTCGGGACATATACGTCTTTTAAATGACCGTAAAGCTCGAAGAAACGCTCGGCATTTTCGCCTTCATTAACGTAATCCATTTCCTCAAAGATACGCTCACCCAATTCGTCGAGGATACCTACTAAGTCGCTGCGTACTTGCTTAATAGCTTTTTGTCCCCAAGCTGCCAACCTTCGTAAGATATACAAATCAATGGTTATGCGCTCACGTAAATCGGGACGTTGAACTTTTATCGCAACTTCTTCGCCAGTACTTTTCAACTTGCCTCGATAAACCTGTCCTAAAGAAGCGGCAGCGATTGGGTCTGGTGTCATCTCGGTATAAATTTCTTCCGGACGCGCACCAATTTCTTCTTCAATAAATTGATAAGCAAGCTCGTTGGGGAAAGGTGGTAATTTATCCTGTAGCTGAGTGAATTCTTCTAAATAAACCGGAGGAACCAAATCTGGTCTTGTAGACAATGCCTGTCCGATTTTAATATACGCTGGTCCCAACCTTGTCAATATCTCTCGTAATTGAACTGCACGACGACGGTCAGTTTTTACCTTTTTACCAAGTTTACTATCAAACCAAACGCCAAAAGCGAAGCTGATAGCAGGAGCTAAAACCGTGAATATGCGTCCCAAAACCTGCAAAGGTCTTTTCTTATAATGCGCTGCGATTCCCGAAGCATCGTAACGCAACCCTAAATGTTCGCTGGTTGTGGTTTCTAACAAGCTACTCTTTCGAGCTTCTAAGGTCGTCGGGAATTCAACAGTAGTAGTTTCTACTTTATTTTCTGCTAGCACTAATCTTGTCTCTTTTGGTGTGGATGGAGGAACTGTCTTCATAATTCATGAATTTATCGCACGGCAGTTCAAAAGTTAAGTATTGTAACAATTGCTTTCACAAGTGTAACTCATTATGTCAACGGGGAATTGCGAATTGGGCATGGGGGATTGGTAATTGGTAATTGGTAATTGTTAAGAATTAGGGGAAAATAATTATTTCTCCTTGTCTCCTTATCTCCCCATCTCCTTAGCCCCTAAATTTATTTATGTGGACAATCTAAATATGTCCTTACCCTAACGGGTCAGCAAGCTGAACGGACACGCTGCGCTAAAGTAAATCCAAAATCCAAAATCGATTGACCTTTAACCTTTAACCTTCTAAACTAAGCTTGGTACACTTGTTCGCGAATGTTTTTTTAATCTCAGTTTAATCTTAAAATTTAGTCGCTATTTGAGGTTGTTTGGGTTTTATTTTGGTATCACAAATAGTATCTCAAACTGTAGAACTGTCCGCGTCTGCCTTAACGGAGAAATTAGCTGAATGTTGCTCTCCCTTTTTATAGAAAATTTTGCTCTAATCGATAAGTTGGATTTGGAATTCGGTGCTGGGTTAAATGTACTTACAGGTGAAACCGGCGCTGGTAAATCGATTATTCTTGATGCTATCGATGCTGTTTTGGGTGGGAAGGTATCGAGTCGGGTAATTCGTACTGGGAGCAGTCGAGCGATGATAGAAGGTACTTTTACTTCTAATTCGGCTTTGAGTGCTTGGTTAACGGAACAGGAAATTGATTTACTCGATGAAAATTCGGTAGTTATAAGTCGCGAAGTTACCGCAACTTCTAGCAGTGTTCGCAGTCGTTCGCGGGTGAACGGTGTTCTGGTAAACCGTCAGTTTATGAACAGTTTGCGGGAGCGTCTGGTGGAAATTACCGCTCAAGGACAAAACGCACTGGTAGGACAGTCTACTCAGGTTCGTAACTGGCTGGATTCTTACGGTGGTGATGGAATTACAAAGCAGCGTTTGGTTGTGAGTGCTGCTTTTAGTCGCTATCACGAAGCACATTTGTTGTTGGAACGTCGTCGGACTTCGGAACGAGAGCGGTTACAAAAGCTTGATTTATTAACTTATCAAGCTAAAGAGTTGGGAGAAGCCAATCTTAATGAACCCAATGAATTAGAAAAGCTTTTACAAGAGCAGGAGCGTCTCAATCATGTTGTGGAATTACAGCAGATGAGCTATAGGGTTTATGAGGATTTATATCAAAGTGACGGTGGAGGTTCCACAGCTACGGACTTGCTCGGAAATAGCGAGTCTAATTTGATGGATATGGTAGAGTTCGACACCGAGGAAATTCAGCCATTATTAGAATTAATTAGAGATGCTCAGTCAGCAGTTACAGAAGTAGCGCGACAAATCAATGCTTATGGTGATGCTTTAGAAGCAGACCCCGAAAGATTGGATGAGGTAGAAGAAAGAATTCGGGAATTAAAGCAAATTTGCCGTAAATATGGACCGTCGCTCGCTGAAGTTATCGAACATTACAACGGTATTCAAGAGCAGTTAAACGAACTTAATGATGGTGAGAAATCCATTGAAAGTTTGGAGAAACAAGAACAGGAATGTTTGGAGAAACTGAATTCTGAGTGCAGCAAATTAACCAAATTGCGTAGCGCAACCGCAGCTTTATTAGAAGCAGAAATAATTAGGGAATTGAAACCCCTAGCGATGGATAAAGTGCAATTCAAAGTTGAAATATCACCCGTTGCTCCCACTGCAAACGGTAGCGATAAAGTCAGTTTTTTGTTTAGTCCCAACCCCGGTGAACCACTGCAACCGCTGTCGGAAACGGCTTCTGGTGGTGAAATGAGCCGCTTTTTACTCGCATTGAAAGCTACTTTTTCGGCTTCAGATAGTCCGGGGACAATGGTATTTGACGAAATCGATGTCGGTGTTTCCGGTAGAGTTGCTCAAACCATCGCAGAAAAGCTGCATCAATTGAGTTTGCAGCTTCAGGTATTGTGCGTTACTCACCAACCATTAGTAGCAGCAATGGCTGACAGACATTTTCACGTTAATAAAGAAGTTGTTAATCAGTTAAAAGGTGAAAAAGAAAATAACGGTCATGGGGAAGAGCGGACAGTAGTTAGAATTACTGCTTTAGATAATTTAACTAAACGACGGGATGAACTAGCGCAGTTAGCTGGTGGGAAATCCGCGAGCGATGCTGTAGCTTTTGCTGATTCGTTGTTAGCTAAAGCAGCTACTCATCGAGAAGGGAAAGGGAAAGGAAGAGGAAGAAAGAAGAAAACGTAATACAATATCAAACGTCCTTATTTATCCAAGAATTGGCTTGTAGAGACGCGATACATCGCGTCTCTAAATGTATGTGAATTAAAAATAAAATTTATAAATAATGCCTTACAAAGACTTTACTATTTCCGAAGTAACTCAAAAATTCGATTTAACACTAGTTGGAGATGAAAAATTTCTTCCAGAAACCGAACCCGTTTCACCAAGTCCTTATATAGCAGAATATTTAGAAGAAAGTATTCCTTTAGCGATTGCAATGGGTTCGGGAAAAGCGCGTTCCGAACTTATTATTAGTCCGATTTTATTTGAAGTCAGAAAGATTTTGAATAAAGAAGTTAGCTTTTTCTCGGGTGAAGAGTTTGACGTTGATAAAAACTTAGGATTGACGGGTTATTGCGATTTTATTGTTAGTATTTCTCCCGAACAATTATTTATTGAAGCACCAGCATTTGTAATTATAGAAGCGAAAAAAGAAAATTTTAAAGATGCTTTAGGACAGTGTATTGCACAAATGGTTGCTGCACAGAAATTTAACGAGAAGCATGATGAATCGATATCGGTTATTTATGGAAGCGTTACTAATGGGAATATCTGGAATTTTGTGAAATTAGAAGAAGATATTATCACAATTGACTTTACCGAACATCGAGTTTTGCCAGTAGAAAAGTTATTAGGAACTTTGGTATGGATAGTTCGAGATGGGTTGGATTGATTTAATTGATTTCATTTAATTTTAAAATAAATAACAATAATGGTGCGTTACGCTGCGCGATAACACACCCTACAAAAAACCTCTCTTAAACCTCTTCCTCTGCGCTCTCCGCGTTCTCTGCGGTTCATTATAAAATATTAATTATTACAATCTACCAATAAAATGACCTCAACCCTCACCAAACCAATTCAAACTGATAAATTACCAGCCGGAGGTACAAATCCAAATCAATTTAATGTACTAGAAGCTTGGTATCCAATTCATTATATTGACGACTTAGATAAATCTAAACTTACCCGTTTTACTATCCTCAACAAAGACGTTGTAATTTGGTGGGATAAACAAACTTCTGCTTTTAAAGTTTTTGAAGATAAATGTCCCCATCGTCTCGTACCTTTATCCGAAGGAAGAATAGCAGAAGATGGACTTTTAGAATGTCCCTATCACGGTTGGGCTTTTTCTGGTAATGGTAATTGTGAACGAATTCCCCAACAACCGGAAGGTACAAAAGCCGAAACTTCGCAGCGAGCTTGCGTTAAATCTTTTCCAACATCTGTTAAACAAGGATTATTATTTATCTTTCCTGGAAAACCAGAAAATGCAGAAAAAATTGAAGTTCCAATTATTGAAGCTATTGAAGAAACACCTGATGAATGGGTCGTATTAAATACTTTTCGGGATTTACCTTACGATGCTTTAACATTATTAGAAAACGTCATCGATTCAAGTCATATTCCTTTTACCCATCACGCTACAGTTGGTAATAGAGATAGCGTTTCACCGGTGGAATTAGAATTAGTTGAATCGGGAAAGAATGGTTTTACAGGAATTTGGCAACAAGGACCGAGAAAAGGTACTTTAGGAAAGCAAGATACAAGTTTTATTGCTCCTGGATTTGTATGTCACGATTTAACTGCAAAGCAATTAGGTAGAACTTTAACCGTGGTTTATGCAACTCCCATTCGTAAAGGTGAATGTCGTTTATTTGCACGTTTCCCCTTTAAATTTGCTTCAAAACTACCCGCTTTCTTTATAAAATTAACCCCACGGTGGTATTCTCACATTAGTAATAATCGGATTTTAGAAGATGACCAAATTTTTCTGCACTATCAAGAGCGTTATCTAGAAGAATCTGGAGGAAGTTCCAATTTTAATAAAGCATTTTATCTACCTACCAAAGCTGATACTTATGTTTCAGAGTTGAGAAAATGGGTAAATCAATATAATGCAAATCCATTTCCCGGAGAAAGTTTACCACCAAGATTATCCACAGAAGAACTTTTAGATAGATATCATTCCCACACCAAACACTGTGGAAGTTGTAGAAAAGCACTTGCGAGAATTAAACAATTAAAGATTGCATTCATACTCTTTGCAGCAGTAAGTTGGATGGTAGTACCCTTAATAGCTTTTTTACAAAATCAATCAGTAATTTTACCCTTATCATTTTCCGGAATATTTGTTTTATCTGTTGCTGGATGGTTTGGTTTAGGAAGACTAGAACAGCGAATGTACCGAGGTGAAGAAATACCTCCGCGTAATTTACCGAAAAAATCTTAAGTTCGTAGTAAGGGTTTTAACTTTTTTAATTTAAGGGCTGAAGTCCTTACTACAAACAAATAATTGAAACTTTTTCCTGTCATTTAAATTCTAATTAAATAGCACCATAAGAATCTCCACAATGACCGAAATATCTCGTAGAAAATTTATCAAACAAAGTACAACTGCTATAGTCAGTCTTTCTTCTATTAGTTTACTTAAATTACTATCAGATTCAGTTGATGCTGCTGAAACTATAACTGGGAATCTAGAAATCCAAATTCCCAAATTAATGAGAAATAACCGAATCCCCGGAATTTCTCTAGCCTTAATTCGAGACGGAGAATTGTTTTGGAATAAAAGCTTTGGAATCAAACACAAATATAGAAAAACAGCGGTTAATAACGAAACTATCTTTGCTGCTGCATCTTTGACTAAACCATTATTTGGTTATGCTGTTTTAAAGATGGCTGAAAGAGGAGAAATTGATTTAGATGCACCTTTAACAAAATATACTAAGCCTTTAATCAATGATTCCAGAATTAAATTAGTAACTGCTCGTAGAGTATTATCTCACACCACTGGTTTTCCTAATTGGAGCGGTAGTAAACCAGTGTGGTTCAAAAACAATCCGGGGACAAAATTTGGTTACTCTGGAGAAGGTTTTTTATATTTACAAAATGCTGTTGAAAAAATTACTCAACAACCTTTAGAAAAGTATTTACAAGAGAATATATTTAAACCTTGGGGAATGAATAGTAGTAGTTTAATTTGGCAGCCAGAATATGCCAACATTGCTAGTTACGGACACAATCGTCAAGGTAAACCAAGAGCAATGAGCAAGCCAAAAGCAGCGGTTTCTGCGGGAAGTTTACGTACTAATGCTGCTGAATACGCTCAATTTCCCATCGCAATGATGAAACCGGGAACAGTTAATAGTAATTATCTAACAGAAGCCAGCTTACAACAAATGCTAACCCCCCAAATAAAACTCAGCTATTCATTAGATTGGGGTTTGGGTTGGGGATTAGAAAAAACCAATAAAGGTAGCTTTTTTTGGCATTGGGGAGACTTAGTTACGTTTAAAAGTTTTACCGCAGCTTCCAAAGATTTACAAACGGGAATCGTGATTTTAACTAACAGTCAAAACGGCTTAAAAATCTGCGAAAGAATTGTTAATCAAGCAATCGGTGGAAAGCACCCCGCTTTTAAATATTGGATGATTGATTATTAATTATATTTAATCAAAAGCAAATAACTAATGTAGAGACGTAGCAGTGCTACGTCTCCATTAATTAGGGTTGATTCTATATCGTATATAGCGCTTTTCGGTTGAGTGAAACACACTTTGATAGACCTCACCCCCAGCCCCTCTCCTTATTAAGGAGAGGGGTGTCTTCTATTCAAATGAAAACAATTAAATCTGATTGATTACCGTACATTTAATTAATAAAAATTGATTCTATAAAACATAAATTAAAACTCTTGAATAAATTTTTATAAATAAACATAATTACATTAAATTATCAATATTAACCAAAATGCTGAAAGACGTAGCACTGCTACGTCTCCACATCTTACATAATTAAAAATTAATAGATATCAACTATTTCGTACTAGCTAACATCATATTCGACTGATTGACATTGAACTTATAACCAATACCAAAATCCAAAGGTTTGACATTTTGATTGTTTGCATAAGCTGTCCTCAAATCTGCTTGATAGCGGCTGCTAAATAAACCAATAGGACGGCTATAACTACCATAGAACTCTAAATCCCATTTAGCATTATCAAATGATTTCAAAGGCATTCCAGAATCATCTTGCAATACATGACTACTAGTCGCTAAAATTGTATCTCTGATACCAGAAAAACTACCGTTATACATCAAATAAGAAGCAGCTTTTAAATAAGTTACCGGTTCGTTAAGCTGGCTAACAAACTGTGTCAATTCAGGGTGCTTGATTAAACCTGAATTAGATAAATCCGTGGAGAAATAATATAAAGTACGAGGTTCTGATTCCCCTTGAGGAACAAAAGCAATTTTCACTCCCGGAACCATTCCCTTTTCAAATTGCTTGACCTTAGCATTTTTATCTAAGCCAATATATTGTAAATCAAGGATACGGTTATTAGTACGTGCCATAAATACATACAAAATTGGCAATACTCCTTGCTTGCGTAAATCAACTTTCATATCGTTAGTACGAAAGAAACTGAATTGCAAAATCTCAGACAAAGAACTTCTTGCTTTACTTAATGCTGCATTACTCTCATTAGCAGAAAGTTTAGTAAAATCAGGAACGCTACCTACCGGTTCTAAACCAACTAAAATTAATTCCTTAGCTTTTGGAAATAAAGAGAAAGAATATAGAAAATCTGGACCGCTAAAAGGATAAAAAACAGTGGGAGATTTAGCATTAATTGCTTGTAATTCCTTTTCTCTCCATTTTCTCACCTTTCCTAGCTGTTGATTTTCCAACCTAGACCAAGCATTTTTATAGTAATTTTGATGAGAATTCCAACCTCCAACCTGCTGCACTTTTGCGACAGGACTTTGGTTATCAATTTCCATACCCGCAAGCAATCTTGCTGTATCGGTTAATTTAGTAGATTTTGCTTTATCAAATTTAGCTAATGGGTCTACAGGTTTATTTGTTTCAGCCTTTTTTACCTCTTTATTAGCATTATCAGTCTTAGCATTTTCGTTAGAACCACAGCCTTGCAGTAATAATAATGCGCTAATACCAGCACCAAAAATAGCGGTAAATAATTTATTGCTTTTCATGATTGTAGGGTAAAAATTCAAAGTAATTTAAACAAGATTTATCAGCCCAGCTTCAAGAAGAAATCTATTGAAATGAAAGATTATCTTTCGTTAAACCGGGTTTTATTTTGGTCGCTTTGAGATGCAGATACATAGTTTGTTTCTTCCTCAACCGAAGACCAGCCCAATTTATTTTTGGAAGCAACAAAGTAGACAATTAAACCAACTAACATAGTGAGCAATCCTGTTAATGATTCCACTGGTTTATCAATCAAAAGAAACACCAACATCCATGCACTAATTCCCAAAAAGATAAGTGGTGTAAAAGGATAACCCCAAGTTTCATATGGTCGAGATGCTTCAGGATATCGAAAACGATAAACAAAAACCCCTAAAACTGTAATAAATGAAGATAATGTGAGAGTAAATCCTAAATAAGTTAGTACTGCTTCAAAGCTAGATGTCAGTATCAATACAGTGACAAGAAATAGCTGTAGTAAAATTGCAAAATATGGAATACCACTGCTATTTTTTCTCGCAAGCAGTTTAAATAATGGGATATCTTCACCAATAGCTTGAGTCACTCTTGGACCTGCTAAAACCATTGAACTAATTGAACTAATTAGCCCTAATGAAATTAGAATACCCATTATTTTCGCTCCCATCCCACCAAATATTTGATTGGCTGCGATATATCCAATTTCCAATTCTCCTACCAACTTATTAATTGGTGTAGTATGCAAAAATATAAAATTTAATAATAGATATAACCCCATTA
The DNA here is from genome assembly GCA_038525335.1 of Cyanobacteria bacterium J06621_15. Taxonomy (GTDB): domain Bacteria; phylum Cyanobacteriota; class Cyanobacteriia; order Cyanobacteriales; family Nostocaceae; genus Rivularia. Next base: position 19,970 of record JBCBHT010000083.1, read on the forward strand.
CAATCAGAGTTCCACCAATCAAAGAACGAGGTAGATTTTTTTCCGGTTCTTCTACTTCACTAGCTAAATAAACCGCTGCATTCCATCCTGAATATGAATAGGTTACGTAAACCAAAGAAATCGCAAAAGGAGAACTAAAAATCAAATTTACGTCTCCCGCTGAAGGTAAAAACCCTAATTGTTGGGGTTCAGCCAAAAACAAACCGCAGACAATTAAGACTACGATTAGTAGAACTTTCAAAATCGTAAATATCTGCTGAAAATAGCTACCAAATGTTTTACTTTTACCATGGATAAAAGAAACTCCGATAACTACACCTAAAGCAATAGCTATTGAAGAAATCAACGGAAACACGCTCTTAAAATATGCTCCCAAAGCCATAGCTGCAGCTGCTATCGGTGCAGCAAAACCCACAGTGACAGATACCCATCCAGATAAAAAACCAACTGCTGGATGATATATTCGAGATAAATAATAGTATTCACCACCAGAATAAGGCATTGCGGCACCTAATTCTCCGTAGCTTAAAGCACCGCATAAAGCGAAAATTCCACCCACCATCCACAGCAATAGTAGAGTGAAACCAGATTTTATATCCACTACCTGAAAACCCAAGCTAGTGAATACACCTGTACCTATCATGTTGGCTACTACAATACAGGTTGCAGTAAACAAGCCGATTGCTTGATTGTTTTGTTGCTGATTGGAAGACATTAATACTTTTCAGCAAAATTACTGAACTATTAGTGTTTTAAACAACTCATGTTTTAGCTTAGTGAATTACCATTGAGCATCCTGGGAAATGCCGAGATTTATATAAAGTAAATTGAGATTTTTAATCAAATTTTTGATTAACTAAGGATTTACACTTCCTTGTTAAGTATAAAAAGTCAAACCCAAAAGATATTATCAAGCTACAAGCTTTGGAATTAAATCAAAAGTAAGTATTAATACTCTGTTAAGTTTATACTAAGTGATAAAACGCAAGAGCCTGTTTGTAGAAAAATATTTAAAGATTTTTGCTTAATAATTGACCTGATTTAGTTTGACCGTTTGTAGAAATTGATGCACCAATCTTCTTAGACTAGAAAGTTTTTACGTAAGTTGGGTTAAGGGTCGCTAACCCAACATCAGAGTTGGGTGGAAAGAAGAGAAACCCAACCTACAAATTTTATTGTTTTTCCCAGTCATATCTATATGACTTTCTGTATTTTCTTTTAATCCAAGGTGAGATAGTTCATTAGAACTATAAAATTCATCAAAATTGCTAGAAACTTAGTAGTGGTCAAAATACTTCTAAAAAGAATTTATCAAAGTCGTTTTTAATTATCATTTGTGCAATTTAATACCTTGCACCTGTTAATTTTAGAAAAAATTTGGGAATAATATCAACACAGTGATGTAGAAATTGCAACTTTACCGTTCATTAGATTATCTTGCGGATATTTCGACAGCAAATAGTCATAAATGAATGATATTAGAGTTTATTTTTGTTTTACAACACTTGGATAGCAAAACTAGAATAAACAATTAAGTACTCGTTAATCTGCTGCCTATAAGTATATTTACGTTGGTTTGATAGCAATTAAAATCATGTATTTTTTTTCATAGTTAATAAAAAATAAAAATGAGAAAAGATAATATTTTAATTATGAGTAAGTACTGAAATATCTATGTTTATCCACTTATTGCTAATAAGAATGAATCTTGTTCTTCTTGTTTTCTTGTCTACGTATCTTTGTCAGTGACGTTTTCTTCAGCTAAAGATTAAACTGTGAATAATACTAGAATTCGATAAGACAATAACAGTAATGTAAGAATATTTTTTATTCCTTTATTGAAGGTTAAAGAAAAAGAGCTTCATGAAACTAACTATGAATCTCTTTATTTCTTGACCTTAAGCCGATTTAATCAAAAAGTCTCCGCTTGCGTCTAAGTAAAGCTGACTTTGAAAAAAGGCAAATTTATCGTCCATAGCGAATCAATTAATAAAACAAATCTTATATCATAAGGCAACTATGTCAGTCTACCAACGTAGTCGCAATGAAACTACCGATTTAATTATTGGTGGAAACAGTCAGGGTGAGCGCGACTTTATTCAAAATTCTGCTGGATTAGATGCTCTTGGTCATCAAGAGGAAGGAACTATTTCCACCTTCCTAGCTCCTTTAACTCAAGATACTTTTAAACAAGTTGTTAAAGATGTAGAGCATAAGCTACAGATTGTTAATCAAACCCTATCAATGCTCGATTCTAAAGGGTTTGAAGCTATCTTACAAGAAATGCTCCAATCTATCACCTTAAAAACTGGGGAGCTATTAGGTGCAGATAGAACAACAATATTTTTACTGGATGAGGAGAAACAAGAACTATATACAATAGTTGCTGAAGGGGAAGGAAAGCGTTCTTTAGAAATTCGTATACCAGCCAATAAAGGTATTGCAGGGGAAGTTGCAACTCATAAAAAAGTTGTGAACATCCCCTTTGATTTTTATAACGACAATCGTTCTTCTTTTGCAAGGGAGCATGAAAAAAGAACCGATTATCGTACCTACACCATGTTGGCTTTACCTTTACTAAACGAACAAGGTAAATTGGTTGCGGTAGTGCAATTGTTGAACAAGCTAAAACCAGTAAGCGATAGTGAAGCCCCTTTATCGGAACGTATTGATAGTAAAGGTTTTACCGATGCTGACGAGCAATTATTTCAAGAATTTGCCCCATCTATCAGATTAATTTTAGAATCATCGCGTTCCTTTTACGTCGCGACTCAAAAGCAACGAGCGGCTGAAGCTTTGATGAAAGCGATTAAGTCACTTTCGCAAAGCAGTCTTGATTTAGAAGAGACACTCAAGCGGGTAATGGACGAAGCCAAACAACTCATGAACGCAGACCGTTCAACTTTATGGCTGATAGACCGCGAGCGTCAAGAATTGTGGACAAAAATCACTTTGGATAATGGTTCCACCAAGGAATTACGAGTCCCGATGGGTAAAGGTTTTGTCGGTCAAGTTGCATCAACCGGAAAAATATTAAATATTCCCTTCGATTTGTACGACAATCCCGACTCCGATACAGCCAAACAAATAGACCGCTCCAACGGTTATCGTACCTGTAGCTTGTTGTGTATGCCAGTATTTAACGGAGACAAAGAACTAATTGGTGTAACTCAACTGGTAAACAAAAAGAATAAAAATCAATCTCCTGCTTATAATCCTGAAGATTGGCCAAAAGCTCCCCAATGCTTCCAAGCTAGTTTCGACCGTAACGACGAACAGTTTATGGAAGCTTTTAATATCCAAGCAGGTGTAGCACTACAAAACGCTCAATTATTTGCCACCATCAAACAGCAAGAGCAAATGCAGCGCGATATCCTTCGCAGTCTTTCCAATGGTGTGATTTCTACTGATAGCAAAGGTCAAATTCTTGCTGCTAATGAAAGCGCTTTACGTCTGTTGGGATTAGGAGAAGAAGAACGTTTAGAAGGTAAATTAATCAACGACATCATCAATATCAAAGAAAACGACTTTGATAAATGGTGTAATGATGCTTTAAATGCAGCCGATGAGAAATTGCGCGAACAGTATTACCCAGACCGGACACTTATCAGCCATCAAGCTTTAGAAAACAGCATCAACTTGTCAATTAACACCATCGCTGACGTTAGCGACAATCAACAAGTTCGCGGAGCGCTGGTAGTGATGGATGATATCAGCGATGAAAAACGGCTCAAAAGTACCATGTATCGCTACATGACTCAGGAACTAGCCGAAGAACTGCTCAAATTAGACGATGCAAAATTGGGTGGTGACAGAAAAGAAGTTTCCATCTTATTTTCCGATATTCGCGGCTATACCACTCTCACGGAAAACTTGGAAGCAGAAGAAGTAGTAGGTATGCTCAATGAATACTTCGAGTCCATGGTAGAAGCCGTATTTAAACACAAAGGTACCTTAGATAAATACATCGGTGATGCCATCATGGCTGTATATGGTTCGCCCCTACCTTTACAAAATCATGCTTGGATGGCAGTACAAACTTCCTTAGAAATGCGCCGTCGTTTAGAAGATTTTAATAGTCGTCGTCAAGCAGATAGCAAACCACAAATCAAAATTGGTATTGGTATCAACTCAGACGTTGTTATCAGTGGAAACATTGGTTCCAGCAAACGGATGGAATTTACCGCAATTGGAGACGGTGTAAACCTTGGCTCCCGTTTAGAAAGCGTCAGCAAACAGTACGGCTGCGACATTATAATTAGCGACAATACTTACGAACCCTGCAAACACTTGGTATGGGCAAGAGAACTAGATTTTATTCGCGTCAAAGGTCGTAACGAGCCAGTATCAATCTACGAACTAATTGGTATGCGTAACGATGATATAAGCAGCGATAAACTGACCGCTATTGAGTACTATCACAAAGGACGCGAACACTACATCAATCGTCAATTTACCTCAGCCAAACAGCAGTTTGCCAAAGTCCTGGAAATCGAAGAGCATGATAAAGCCGCGATATCCCATCTCAAACGCTGTCACTATTGGTTAGATAATCCTGACGCTCTCGACAAATGGGATGATGGGGTTTGGACTTACAAGGAAAAGTAAAATAAAGAGTTAGGAGTTAATAAAGAGCGAGGGAGTGAGGGAGTGAGGGAGAGAGGGAGAGGTAATTGGATGGGGTAAATGAGCCCAACCAATTACGAACACTCCAACTGACGGTGGGGTTTTAAACCCTCCTACCTCGACGATAATTAATAATAATCTCAATTTTCTAGGATGGGCATTTTTTTGTTCGTCCTATAATTTTTTTATAGTTATTTAAACGACTTGCTCATTAGTAAATACACTATCAGTTGCAGAATAGTAAATTTATTACAATTCTCCAGAAAAAGAATTTAAAAGCAATTAAAGCACCCACATTATGTGATAATAACCAAGCCTTTCGCTCTCTCTCAAGGAACCATTATTACCGTGCAGTCAACCGATAACGTCAACGAACTGGTTGAAGCCTTACAACAGCCAGCCGATTTAACCTTCGAGCTACCAGACCCAGAAGACGAAGCGATTCCTGAAGCCGATTTTCTGCAACAGTTAGATGTGGCTTGGCAGGTCTGCGATAAATTCGATTTGCAAACCGATATTTGGCGAGGAAGAATTTTGCGGGTAGTGCGCGACCGCGAGAAAAAAGGAGGAGACGGACGCGGTACTGGGTTTTTAAAATGGCTCAAGGAACGAGAAATTAGTAAAAGTAATGCCTATGCTTTGATTGAGTTAGCAAATAGTGCCGATACTCTCCTAGCAGATGGGGTATTGGATGCCGAGAATATTAATAACTTTAGTAAACGGGCGTTTGTCGAAACTGCAAAATCTGCTCCCGAAATTCAGCAGCTCGTTAGTGAAGCCGCCCAAAAAGGCGATCGCATTACCCGCAGGGAAGTTAAGCAGCTTTCTGATGAATGGACTGCCATGAG
>JBCBHT010000084.1:0-25418 GCA_038525335.1 Cyanobacteria bacterium J06621_15
ACGGGAGCATCCCAAATGTGTAAAAATATTATCCGTCATTGCGAGTGTAACGAAGTGAAACGACGCATTCAGCGAAGCTGCGGATCATCGCAACACTTTGTGCTTCACTTCGTATGTCCTAATGTCCTAGCGGACACGCTTCGCTAACGGACACGCTTCGCTAACGCAATGACAACCAAAATCTTGATTGTGCAAAATTGGGATCCTCCCACCAAAACTCAATGCTTATCTAAATTCTATAGGTAACACTAAATAGTATAATTCCCAACTACCCATTACCAATTACCAATTACCCAATCCCCCAATCTACGGAGTTAATTCCTTAATTCTTTCCATCGCATCTTGATAATTCTTCTCTTCACCTCTTTTTTGAAAAATATCTGCTGCTGCTTGAAAATCTTCGATTGCTACCGGCACTCTTCCTAAATCGGTACGCAATAAACCACGATTATAATAGGCTACAGCATATTCTGAATTATGCTCAATTGCTTGGGAATAATTTGTTAATGCTTTGTTCCATTTTCCTAATTCTAAATAAGCGTTACCGCGATTATTGTACGCTGTTGCTTGAGTAAAATCTAATTCAATTGCTTTATCATAATTTTCAATTGCTCCTTCTATATCTCTCATTTGAAAGCGATATTTACCGCGATGAATGTATGCTTTGGGGTCTTCAGGATTCATTTCTATGGCTTTTTCATAATCTTCATAAGCTTGCTTTGGATATCCTAAATCGGTGTGAATATCTGCACGAGCAATGTAAGCATCAATGTAGCTAGAATCCAACTCAATTACTTTACTAAAATCTTTTTTTGCTGCTGATTTTTCATTTAGAACGTAACGAGTTTTTCCGCGTTCGTAATATGCTTCTGTATATTTAGGATTAATTTTAATTGCTTCGTCAAAATCCTTGATTGCTTCAAGTTTTTCTTTCATCTCGCGGTGAATAATTCCTCGCTGAAAGTAAGCTGAAGTAAATTTAGGGTTGATTGCAATTGCTTGGTTTAAATCTTTAATTGCTTTCTCGTTTTCTTTGATTTCATGACGTGCTAATCCTCTTCCATAATAAGCGTTTGCAAAATCAGGATTGAGTTTAATTGCTTGGTTATAATCTATGATTGCACCGTTAAATTCTCCAGCAAAATAAAGACTAAATGCTCTATCGTAATAAGCGTTTGCATCGTTGGGATTATTACGAATTGCAGCGCTGGAATCTTGTTGAGATTTCTCGTATTCCCCTAAACGATAGTAAGCATCTCCCCGCAAATTATATGCTGAGGAATATTCGGGATTTATTCTAATGGCTTGAGAAAACAGCTTGATTGCTTGTTTATATTCTGAGTTTTTATAGTTTATTAATCCTTGTTGATATAGCTGTTTGGCGTAATTCATATCTTTTGATGTGAAGTAATACCAACCTACTGTGACAGCTAAAATCAAACTTCCCACTCCTGTAAATAATTTGGGTTTTTCTAATATTTGATGCTTTACCTGCTGATATATTTTATTTGATTTAGGTTGATTGATTGCTTCTAAATCTTTTAATACTTCTTCTGCTGACTGATAGCGGCTCTGATAATTCAGATGCACCATTTTGTCAATAATTTTTGCCAGCTTTGGGTTAACTTTATGGCTGCGGGGCTGCCAAATTATTTTTTCTACATCAGCATTTTTTTTGTTTTTATTATTGATAATTTCTCTTGCTGTTAAACCTGTCAAAGCCTCAATAGCAATAATACCCAAAGCATAAATATCGCTGTTAAATTGAGGGTTTCTATGAACTTGCTCTATAGGCATATATTCTGAAGCAGATACTATGTTAGATACTGCTTCTTGAGGAGTACCGAAGTCCGTCAAAACTAGCTTGTTATCTGATTCTCGACGAATAATATTTGCTGGTTTTAAATTTCGATGACTTATACCTTGTTTATGAATAAATGCTAGTATTTCTAATATTTCTTTTAATATATCTTGAACTAGTTCTAAGGTTAATTTTTGACCCGGATATATTTCTTCTCTTAAAGTTTTTCCTACAATATATTTTCTGACTAAATAAAAATTATTATTTTTTTCAAAAAAAGTTTTTAAATTTTCAATTCTATTGTTTTGCTGTGCTAAATTATCTAAAGGTTTCACTTCAGTCTCTAACACGTTATGAGATACTTTTAATAATGCAGGGTCTTGACTAGGGGGAAGAAATTGCTTTACTACATATTGATTAATATTAGATTGATTAGCATCTTCGCTTAGATAACTTCTGCTTCCTGGAGTACCGTTAAGCATTTCTATTATTCGGTAGCGTTCAACGAGAATAATATTACTCATGATAGATGACCAAAATTATTTATACAGCTTTGCCATATTAATTGAAGCTACTTAATTAAAGAAAGCAAACTGCACTTCCTTTCTCAACATAAAATTTTAGAATCATTCTACATAATTAAGCCTTATATGTTGAATATATGCTTATTTAATTTGAAAAATATTTGCAATAAAAATAGTTTTTTGTATCTTTATCTGCGGATTTAATCTCAAATTTTGTTGATTTCTAACTAATGTTTCCCGATTATTAATCATTGCTCAAGTTAAATAATTTTGATTGATTCAGTTTATTAATCCTGTAATAAAAGCAAATAATATTAGATACAAGTAAGTAAACAAAAATATTTACCGTCATTGCGAGCGAAGCGAAGCAATCGCAAGGGCTAGGATTGCTTCGCTTCGCTCGCAATGACATTGTGTAATTAATTCTGTTTAACTACTTATACTGTGGATTAGTAGTTTTTTACTTATTTAGCTCAATATTGTCTTAATTTTCGTCTCAAATATGGTGGTAGCAAAATTAAACAGCCAAAATAGAATATAGGGGCTATGTAATGAAAGCCTGACATTTCATATGGAGAGTGCTATCAGTGGTATTACAAGTTGAAAAAGACATCTACGAAGCGAAAACTCAGGAAATCGCGAAAAAATTATTAGCTGGAAGTCAGGAAAATCGTTCTTTATTTTCGGCTTTGCGCGACCAAATGCGTCCTGATGATAAGCTGTTAGCGTGGGCTATGAGCAATCCTGGTTTGCGGGTGCAGTTGTTTCGGTTTATTGATACACTACCAGCTTTGAGAAGTAATCCGGAAATTGCAGCGCATTTACAAGAATATCTCGGTGATGATTCGGTCGAACTACCTTCAGCTTTGAAGGGAATGTTAAACTTCGCAAATCCCGATTCTGTACCCGGAAAAGTTGCTGCTACGACGGTTTCCAAGAGTGTGGAAACTTTAGCCCATCGATATATCGCTGGTGAAAATATCAAGCAAGCTTTAAAAAGTATCGAGAGACTACGTAAGGAAAAAATGGCTTTCACCGTGGATTTATTGGGTGAAGCTGTAATTACTGAAGTTGAAGCGGAGTCTTATTTACAGCGATATTCGGATTTGATGTCGGAACTAGCTTCAGCTGCTAAGAAATGGAAGAATATTGCATTAATTGATGAAGCTGACGGGGAAGAATTACCGAAGGTGCAGGTTTCGGTGAAGTTGACTGCTTTTTATTCTCAATTTGACCCTTTAGATGATAAAGGTAGCGAAGAAAAAGTAGTTGCTCATATCCGGACTTTGCTTCGTCGTGCTAAGGATTTGGGTGTAGCTATCCACTTTGATATGGAGCAGTATATTTATAAAGACCTTACTTTCAATATTTTGAAAAAACTGTTGATGGAGGAAGAATTTAAACAGCGTACAGATATTGGAATGACGATTCAAGCTTATTTAAGAGATAGCGAATCAGATGCAAAAAGCTTGATTGAATGGGCGAAACAGCGAGGAAATCCGATTACAATTCGGTTAGTAAAAGGTGCTTATTGGGACCAAGAAACGATTACAGCCGAACAAAAGCACTGGAAACAGCCAGTTTACAACGATAAAGCTGCAACAGATATTAATTTTGAAAAAATAACCCAATTATTGTTAGAAAATCATCAATATATATATGCTGCTATCGGAAGTCATAATGTTCGGTCACAAGCAAAAGCTATAGCAATTGCTCAAGAATTGAATATTCCCCAGCGCAATTTTGAAATGCAGGTGCTGTACGGTATGGGGGATAAAATTGCTAAATCTTTGGTAGACCAAGGTTATCGAGTCAGGGTTTACTGTCCTTACGGTGAGTTATTACCGGGAATGGCTTATTTAATTCGTCGTTTATTGGAAAATACCGCTAATTCTTCCTTTATTCGACAGGATATGGAGAATCGTCCCGTTGAGGAATTGATTTCACAACCGGTAGTAAAAGAGGGGGTAGAGGGGGAAGAAGGGGAAGAGGGGGTAGAAATTATTTCTGCTTCTTCGCTTTCTTCTTTCAATCCTGCTGCTGATAGCGATTATGCAGAAGAAAAGTTAAGGAAGGAATCTCAAGTTGCTTTTGAAACTGTTAAAAATCAGCTTGGAAAAACTTATTTACCTTTGATTAATGGTGAACGGGTAGAAACTGAGGAAAAGGTTGATTCGGTTAATCCTTCTAATTATTCAACTGTTGTTGGTAAGGTTGGTTTAATTAATGTAGAGCAAGCTGAAACTGCTATGAAAGCAGCGAAAGCAGCGTTTAGGACATGGCGAAAAACATCTGCAAAACAACGCGCTGACATCATCCGTAAAGCTGGGGATTTGATGGAACAGCGTCGTGCTGAATTATCTGCTTGGATTGTGTTGGAAGTTGGTAAACCAGTCCGGGAAGCTGATGCTGAGGTCAGCGAAGCAATAGATTTTTGTCGCTATTATGCTGCGGAAATGGAGCGGTTGGATAAAGGTTATAACTATGACGTAGCTGGAGAAAATAATCGTTATATCTATCAACCACGAGGAATTACAGTCGTGATTTCTCCTTGGAATTTCCCTTTTGCAATTGCTACCGGTATGACTGTCGCAGCTTTGGTAACTGGTAACTGTACTTTGCTCAAACCAGCGGAAACTTCTGCGGTAATTGCTGCGAAAATTGCGGAAGTTTTGGTTGATGCTGGAATTCCCGAAGGTGTGTTTCAATATGTCCCTGGTAAAGGTTCGGTTGTTGGTTCTTATTTAGTAAATCACATTGACACTCACGTAATTGCTTTTACTGGTTCTCAGGAAGTTGGCTGTAAAATTTACGCAGATGCAGCAGTATTAAAACCCGGTCAAAAGCATATGAAGCGAGTAATTGCCGAAATGGGTGGTAAAAATGGAATTATTGTTGACGAGAGTGCAGATTTAGACCAAGCAGTTGTGGGTGTAGTACAGTCAGCATTTGGTTACAGCGGACAAAAATGTTCTGCTTGTTCCAGGGTAATAGTTGTAGAAAGCATTTACGATACTTTTATTCAACGGTTTGTAGAAGCAACAAAATCCCTGAATATCGGAGAAGCAGAATTACCGGGAACTCAAGTGGGACCGGTAATTGACGAAAAATCTCAATCCAGAATTAAAGAATATATCGAAAAAGGTAAAGCAGAAGCCGAAATTGCTTTGGAAATGTCTGCACCAGAAAACGGATATTTCATCGGTCCAGTAATCTTTGGTAACGTTCCAGCAGATGGGATAATTGCTCAACAGGAAATTTTTGGTCCAGTAGTTGCGGTAATTAAAGTCAAAGATTTTCAATCAGCTTTAGAAGTTGCTAACAATAGTAATTACGCTTTGACCGGAGGACTTTATTCTCGAACTCCTTCCCATATCGAACAAGCTCAAGAAGAATTTGAAGTCGGGAATTTGTACATTAATCGTACCATCACTGGCGCTATAGTTTCCCGCCAACCCTTCGGTGGATTCAAACTTTCTGGAGTCGGTTCAAAAGCAGGAGGTCCCGACTATCTTTTGCAATTTCTAGAACCACGTACCATCACCGAGAACATTCAGCGTCAAGGTTTTGCTCCGATTGAAGGAACGGAGTAAACAAGTTAGGAGTTAGGAGTTAAGAGTTAGGAATTGGGGATTGGTAATGGGTAAGAGGTAGGAGTTAAGAGTAGTAAGTAGTGAGTAGTGAGTAATGAGTAATAAGTTATTAAATTCTCCCTATCTTCCCCTCTCCCCCCTCTTCCCCCTCTACCCCCTCTAACTTATCTCCTTGTCTCCCTCTCCTCTCCTTAAAAGGATTCAACGATTTGCGATAAATCTAAAGGTTTTCAATATTAATGTTGGATATTACCACTACCGAACATAATATAAGGAATAAACGATATTTAAAATTATGATATGGCTGAAATTACGGTGAAAGTTGTTGAATGGGAAGATTATCCGGTAATTGAAATAATCAGAAGAAGGGTATTTCAAGATGAACAGAAAGTAGATGCACAATTAGATATTGATGGGAGAGATAAAAATTGTCCTCAGTTGATTGCTTATTTAGATAATGCTGTGGTGGGTACTGCAAGAATTCGATATTTAGATAAGGATACCGCGAAAATTGAAAGGTTAGCGGTTTTATCTTATGCAAGAGGAAACGGTATTGGTAAAAGATTAATGCAAGTAGCTTTAGAAATTATTGAAAATGAAAATATAGCCGAAGTTTATATTAATGCTCAAGAATATATCAAAGGATTACACGAGAAACTAGGTTTTGAACAAGTTGGTGATGTTTTTCTAGAAGCGGGAATTCCTCATGTAAAAATGATGAAAACAGTGAACAGTTAACAGTTAACAGTTATCAGTTATCAGCGAACAGTGAGGAATCAAAAGTTAGAATTATATCCTCTCTAACTAAATACCAATTACCGATTACCAATTTCCATTTTTCATGAAACTGCTGATTCTTGCAACAATTTGGCTGCTCGGTACAATTTGTGACCGGGTTTGGTTTGACTTGGATAAATCAATTCCGTCATGGGACCAAGCGGATTATTTAACTGGTAGTTTAAATTATTTACAAGCTTTACAAAATCCCGATTTATTGAATGGGGAATGGTGGCAAAATTTATGGTTATTGTCATCAAAAATACCGCCATTTACTTATATAGTTACGGCTTTTGTTCAAGACATTTACGGTAAGGGATACGATGAAGCAAGTTTAGTAATGCTTGGATTTAGCGCTGTTTTAATATTATCTGTATATGGTTTGGGTAAAATCCTTTTCAGCGAAACAGTTGGCTTATGGGCAGCCGCTTTGTGTCAAGTAATGCCAGCTTTATATCGATATCGTCTGGAATTTCTCCTAGATTATCCTCTAGCAGCAGTTGTAACTCTAAGCTTCTTTTGTCTCACACTATGGTTTTTTAGTAACTTCCCTTCTTCCCCCTCTCCCCCCTCTCTCATCCACGCAATATTCTTCGGTTTATCCTTCGGATTAACGTTGATGGTCAAGCAAACAGCATTGTTTTTCCTGATAACTCCAATAATTCTAGTGGTAATTACATCGATAAAAAAAGGTTGGTGGGGAAGAATCTTACAGTTAAGTGGTGCTTTTGGTTTATCTACATTAGTATTTGGTTGGTGGTATCGTACTAATTGGTTGTTGATTTTAACTTCCGGTAAAAGAGCAACTGTAGATTCTGCAATTGCTGAAGGTGAAGCACCTCTTAATAGTTTAGATGCTTGGACTTTTTATTGGCACCAATTACCATCACAAGTTTCTTTACCTTTATTACTAGTTCCTATTTTCGCATTATTGCTTTACTGGGGAAAAACCAAAGAAAAAAGCAGAAATCATAAACAAAAACGAGAACAGGGATTAGAATTATCAATTGCTTTAAAATGGTTGGCAGCTTTCTTAATTGGTGGTTACTTTCTATCCTGCTTAAATCCTAATAAAGATTATCGTTATGTATTGCCGTATTTACCAATACTATCGGTATTTTTAGCTTATGGTTTAACCTGTTTTCAAGGAAGATTAGGAAAGCGAATTCGCTGGGGAACTTTTGGTTTAGCAATCGTTTTAATGCTATTCAATTTATTTCCTATCGGTGGAATTCCCGGATATTGGCTGACAAGAACTCTCAGCGATAAAGTCCAGCATCATCCTTATTTAGGACAAAAGTTTCCTCATCCCGAAGTTATCCAACAAATTATTCAAACCGAACCATATTTGCATTCTACTTTGGGAGTATTACCTTCAACTCCACAAATCAACCAGCATAATTTAAATTATTATGGAGCATTAAGAAATTTCTACGTATATGGAAGACAGGTAGGAACAAGAAACAGTTTTGTAGAGAAAGATGCACGTTCTATTTCTTGGTTTCTAACTAAAACGAAAAATCAAGGTTCCGTACCACAAGCACAAGCTAAAATTACTAATATTGTAGAACAACAAGACGGTGATTTTGAATTAAATAAATCCTGGAGTTTACCCGATAACAGTATTATTAAACTTTATCATCAAAAAAATCCACCAGTTGTAGTAAAAAAAATAGAAGAACAACAAGACAACAATATAAGAGCAAATCAAAATAATATTATTCTAAAAAATATTGAAGTTCCGGAAACAGCACCACCAGGAATTCCCGTTCCCGTAACTTATACCTGGGAAGGAAATTGGCAAGAATTAAAAAATGGTTTATTACTCTTAGATTGGAAAAATAATAATAATCAAAATCAAAAATGGATTCACGACCACGGAATTGCTTTAGGAAAACTGTATCTCGATGGGATTAAACCAATAGGTAAATTCCAAATTATCGAAAGAATAGCTATGTTACCACCCGCTGATATCGAGAATGGTAATTACATTTTAGAAGCAACTTATCTTAATCAATTTACAGGAGAAACTTACCCAATCCAAATTCCCCAAGCAACTCTACAAATCGATTCTCAAGCAACACCTACCCCAGCCCCAGAATTAGATTTATCTACACAATTTCGTACCTTAGCAGCAACTTTACCCCAAGGAATCAAAGCACTAAATAAAGTCTTTGATGAAATTGGACGCATCAATCAATACGATGCAAACCAAGATTATTTAGTACAAACACGTAAAACACTACAACACCGTTTTCAAAAAGAAAAAAATCTAGAGTACGCTTACAGCATAGCTTTGACCTATATACTAGAGCAAAAAGCAGAAAGTGCGATCGCATCTCTAAAAACAGTCACTCAACTAGATAAAAATAACCCGTATGCTTGGGCTTATCTTGCATTCGTACAGCTTTACGATTTCCAAGGAGCAGCAGCAGAAAAGTCTCTAGAACCAGCATTAGAAGAACTGTCATACGTCAAAGAAATTCAAGCATTATCAGGAGTAGCCGCACTACAGCAAGGTAAACTATTTAAAGTGTGGGAAGTTGTGAATCAATTAACAATGAACAATTAACAATTATCAATATTCCTAACTCCTAACTCCTAACTCTTAACTCTTAATTCCTAATTCCTAATTCCTAACTCCTAACTCCTAACTTCCCTTAACCTAATGCTTTCAATAAAATTCTGATAATAGTTTCTAATTCTTCAGTAACTCGATAAAGATTAATTCCTTCCAGAATATGTTTTTGCTGACGATATAGTATTCCAAATTGCCAAATATTACCTGTAGTTACAGCACCTAATATCTCAGACTGTGGGGAATCAATCCACTGGTCTAACGCTATCATTTCCGTTACTAATTGAGTAAAACCTCTATTAATATCTGCTTGTTTAGCCTCAATAACGATTATATTAGTTACCGAACGTAAAAAATAATCTAACTTTCCCTGTAATAGATTACTAACCTTAACCGGATATTCTATTCGTAATTTTGCGCGTGAATAATGAATTAAATCTGTAACAATGGGTGCAATTAATATTTCTCTGCGGGTAGCTTCATTTTCTAAATCGACATAAGGTAGTATTTCTTCAATACGTAACTTTAAATCCGATATTCGGTCTAAATCTTTTGAATATTGTGGTAAATCGATAAACTTTCTTTCAAAAGAGTAACCAAATTCAGCGGCTAAATCATCAGCAGCGAATCCCAATTCAAAGTAATTACTAAAAGTATAAGAACGATTAGAATCAAGTAACGGTTGACGACCCATGATTCACTACTCCTTATAATTTGAAACAATATTTCTAAAACTCAAACTAATTCTTTCACCAACATAATTGTGTTTAGGAATAGCGTGCATCCAACTATCTTGAACAGCTTTATCCATATATAATAAATCACCACAACCAAGCTGATATTTAAACTTAACTTCCTTATCAACCTTACTACGAAAAGAGATATATCTTTCAGAACCAAGAGAAATAATTACAACACCAGTACCCACCTTCAATTCATGTGCAGAATCAGAATGATAACCCATCGTCGAATTACCATTGGGATAATAATTTAAAAGACAATTATTCGGTAAAAACCCAAATTCAGATTCTATTTGATTGCAAACCGGAATCAAACTAGAATGCATTTCAACTTGAGGATAAGTGATATTTGAATAATCATAAGCAACACCAAAACTCGCCGTTTTTCTTGCTCTTATCCTTTCATCCCAAACAATATTATCTCGAAGCGAAACAAATAACTCATTACTGTTTTCAACAAAATTATTAATAAATACTAATTCTGGTTCTTTCATACTATTCAAATTATAGAGTCTATTACGGCACAAATAAATATTGTTCGAGGTTACTAAATAAATTATGCCGTAACGCACCATAAAATTCTCTAACAACTAACAACTATCAACTACCAACTATCAACTAACAATCACAAAGTATAATGACTCAAAATTCGATAAACCTCATCCACAGAATCATCCCTCTTAAACTCAAATTCTCTTGGTGAATCTTCCCCAGAAATCCAAACCTTAATTTCAGCATCCAAATCAAAATTACCAGCACTTTCCTTACTAAAATATTTAATTGACCTATATGGAATCGATAAAAACTCAGTTTTCTTACCAGTCATTCCTTGTTTATCAATCAAAATTATTCTTTTGTTAGTAAAAACAATCAAATCTCTTATTAACTTAAAAGCTTTATGCATACTTTCCCCCTCAATCATTAAAGGAGTAATTTCCTGCTCCAACCTTTCAATATTAACCTCGGATGCATTACCCATCAATCCATCAAAGATTCCCATATTTCTATCCTTAATAAGTTATAAATTTTATTGATTCTAACTTATTTCAAAATATTCCGGCTTGCTTGCATTAAAATAGAAAACCCTACCCCTTCACATCTGATTAACAGAGAGAGGGGTGTCCGAAATCCATCATACTTATTACTTCGTCTGAAAAATATTCTGTACCATCTTCTTATTAGTACTAGCTGCTGCTTTATCCAATTCCATAATCTCCCCTGCATCCAATTCCCAACCCAAAGCACCAATATTCTGCTTTGCTTGCTCCGCATTTTTTGCTCCAGGAATTGGAATCGTACCTTTATAAATACACCAGTTAATAGCCACCTGAGACATAGTTTTATTTCTAGATTCCGCAACTTCTCGCAAACAATCCAATAACGGTTTTGTACCGGGAATTAATTGTTTAAATAGAAAATTTCTAATACCTTTGGGATATTGACCTTTATCTGTATATTTCCCCGTCAAAATTCCCAAACATAACGGACTATAAGCAATTAATCGAATTCCTAACTCGTCACAAACTTCCTTAACCCCCAACTCCGTCACCGGATAAGTCGATAATAGCGAATACTGTACCTGTAAACTCTTAATAGGTATTCCTCTCTCCGCAAACCTCTTGTGTACCTTCCTCAACCTCTTAGAACCATAATTTGATAAACCTACCCCCTTCACCAAACCTTGCTCGTACAAATCTCCCAACCCGTCCAACAAACTCCATTCTTGTAAAGGAAAATAATTCGCAGTTGACCAGTGCATCTGTACCAAATCAACATTTCTACCTAAACGCTCCGCTGAAGCTTTACCAGCAGATACCATCGCACCTCTAGTTAACCTCCAAGGATAAGCAGCTAACTTAGTCGCAATGCATATATCGTCTTTATTTACACCATCATATTCTTTGGTAAAACGTCCCAAAAGCTTCTCACTCTGTCCCTTCAGTTTTCCCGTACCGTAGGAATCACCAGTATCAAATAAAGTTACACCATTACTGACGCAGAGGTTAAATATCTCCTGTAAATTATCATCCATGCTTTGATTGTATCCCCAAAGCACCTTGTTACCCCATGCCCAAGTTCCGCAACCCATCGTGGGAAGAGAGAGTTTTTGGTTATCCATCTTTAAATTAGTTTTGAATCGTAGTAGATGTTCTAACCTTATTATTTATTAAAAAAGGTTTTAAATATGCTTTATTTATCAAATTGATATTTGTCTGTATCTATAGATAGCTGCTTTTCAATCATCTCTATTTCTTGAATATGACCTTGTTTATTCAAGTGCTTTGATTTAAGAATATTAGATATTTGGTAAATAAACTCAACTGCATCATTAAAACTATTGGATTCTCGTAATGCTCGATAAAATTCCCGTATTTCAGGAGGTGAAGGTTCTACAAACGTCCGTAATTCTGTAATATCAAGTCTACGGTTAAATTCATTTACAATATCCCGCCATTGATGCAGAAGCCAAAATAAATCTCGATATTTTTGTTCAGCAAAAACACCAGACGCAATAGCTGCTTCTGTTACTGACATTATCAATCTTGGATATACAACAGGATGTTCTATGGTATCTATGTTTAGATGAAAGCGAGTATCGGATAATATCACTTTATTGCTTTGGAATTCGCGATATAAAGCGAGCAAAATTACTCTTCGTTCTTCTTTTACAGATGCCCATCTTTCTGCAAAAATGCCTGTTAATGTTGCTAGTAGACCAATAGCTGTTAATGCTGGCTCAAAACGATAATCTTGCTTTGGGTCTGTGATAAACCAAATAATAGCTAAAATTAATCCGCTAACTAAAGAACAGAAAGTTACAAAACTAACAATATTTTTCATATTTATTTTTTTAACTAATTATTCCATACTGCACTCGCAAGAGATGAATTTTGTTCATCAATAATCGTTTCATTAGAAGTAAGTAAAATTAAATCCATGCCAAATTTATTTCTATGATTCGAGTCTGAAAGCGTATTTATTCTATCAATAATTGATAATTTGCTTTCTGATATAACGCTTTCAATACCAGAACGAGTATATTTTCTAGTTAAATATAACCGAATTGTATCTTGGTCTAGAAAATTAATCGTAGACCTATCTAGTAACATGACTTTATCTTGATTTCCGGTAATGTTGCGATAAATAGCTTTTAATAAGATTGCTTTATCTGACCTTTCAGTAGAGCTTTCAAAGAAAACGCTATTTAAATCAATATCTAAATCAGTATATTGAAGTAAAGCACTAGTGACAAACTCTTTAAAAGATTTGCTATTATCATATTCATTAACAGTATCTTGTAATGCTTTACTGCTTAAATCTTCCGTGGCAGCTACTTCTATCAAAAATTTATCTTCAGAACGCATCAATTTTGATATAGTTTGCAAAACTTGAGTATCTTTTTCAAAATTAGCAAGTGTATTTCCTAAAAGAGAAAATAATACAGGGGTATCTCCTACAAGTCTATACAATAGCTTTTGTAAATCACTTATACTTTCAGGAGTTGAAAAATCTACTTGAACTGGTAGGATTTGGCTGCCTTTTAATTGCAACCCTTTGGCAACTCCTTGAACTCCTAGCCTTAGCATCTCAGCGCTCATATCAACCGGAAAATACAGCAAATCAGGATTATTGCCAAGAAAAAAACGCAAAATATTTCTATCCTTCATTCCCGTACCTACACCCAAGCTGACGTAATGATATTTTTTATCCTCTAATTTTGACTGAATTCTATGCCATCGACCTCCGAATGAATCAATACCTTCTTTCATAACTACGTACAATGGGTCATTACAAGCATAAGCCCAAGCAATTGTTGGACCTATCCCCCAGTAAGCAAAACCTGATGGAATCTGCTTTTCATCCCCCGTTTCAGAAAATCCTTTTCTTAAATGCTTAGTAAATTCTGTTAATTTCTTTGACTGTTCCTCTCCTCCTATGAAGCAAAGAGTCCATCCTAAAGCTCTCTTATTAAAAGAATCTTCGAGTAATTCCTTGAAATTAAAGTTCACCATACTCTATTCTTTATTCTCAGAATGTTTGCGTAAATTTTTTATACAATTGTAAGATAAAACAAGCGTACCTAAGTATATATTTTACTTTTAAATAACAATCACATTTGTTGTTATTCTTGCAGCAAACACAATGAAATACCCAAATAGTCTTACAAAGTCCTTCCAGATACACAAAACAATATTCTTCTGCTTCTACCAAATATACAAGATACTTTTCAAAATTAACTGACTTTATTATCTGACCGTTTCTAATATCTCCAGAAATCAACCGAAAACAATTCTCAGTATCTCCCTCGTTCAGAAAAATTCCCGACATCTATTTACGATTACTTCTTACTGCTTCAATATAATTCATTTTTATAAATCAATTTTAAGTACAGTCTATATCTTAATCTCAAAAACTATAAAATTATTTCTTTAGATAGTTGTATAATTATTCTTCTAAATAATCCAAATTAGATTTATAAAATTAGCTAATAAAATCAAAAAATAGTTGTCAATCTTGATACATAAACACGTATACTAGGCACGGCACTATAAAACGTTAAATACGTCAATCATCCTGTCGCGATAATTTGCTTCATTTAATGCAGTAAATAAACGTGCAGTAAGTCAAACTCTTATAGATTAAGCAGACATACCTGTAGACTAATGAATCAGTTTCACAATCAAGGTTTACAAGTTCGCGCAAAACTAGCTTATTTATTCGGAAAGCTAAGTGGACGAAAATTCTCATTAAAACAGCTACTCAAGCGCAGTTTTCCACTTGTATTTGCAATATCATTTTCTACGGTATTGTTGCTCGATAATTTACAATCGTTTGCTCAATTTCCTCAACTTCCTTCGTCAGCGACTATAATTCAACCGGAAATACTTCAGCCCAGACAGTTACCTCGTCAGGAAATTCGTGGAGTATGGGTGAGTACAAACGATTTCAATGTAATGAAAACTCGTTCGGGGTTGAGAGATGCTGTAACCCAACTGCGTCGCTTAAATTTCAACACTATTTATCCTGTCGTATGGAATTCTGGTTATACTAAATTTCCTAGTTATACAGCGAAACGCGCTGGTATTCCCTTTTTCTTCAAAGGTAGTGATGGACAGGATGTTCTCGCAGATTTGATTAGTCAATCGCATCGTCGGGGTTTATTAGTACTTCCTTGGTTTGAGTTCGGTTTTATGACTCCTGAAACCTCGGAATTAGCTTTAAATCATCCTGAGTGGTTAACCCAAAAACGCGACGGAACCCGAACTTCTAATAGCGCTGCTGGTGAAGTTGCATGGTTAAACCCTTTCCATCCCCAGGTACAGCAGTTTATTCAAAATCTGGTATTAGAAGTAGTCAGCAGATATGATGTTGATGGCATTCAGTTTGATGACCACATGAGTTTACCTCGCGACTTTGGTTACGACAAGTACACTGTTGCCTTATATACTCAGGAAACCGAAAATCCACCACCTGCAAACTCAGCAGATGAAGCATGGGTAAAATGGCGTGCAGATAAGATTACGGCTTTTATGAGCCAACTTAATCGAGCGGTAAAAGCGAGAAAACCTTATGCAATTTTCTCTGTATCTCCTAATTACTACAATCATGCTTATAAATTACAGTTGCAAGATTGGCTCAACTGGGTACGCTTGAGCATTGTAGATGAATTAGTGATGCAGGTTTATAGCAACGATTTTACAAGGTTTTCTAGAAAAATCGACCGTCCAGAAATTATCGAAACTAAACAATATATACCTACTGGTATCGGTATTATGGCAGGTTTGCGAAATCGTCCGGTTTCAATCCGACAAATCAAATCTCAAGTACGAGCAGCACAACAACGGGGCTTAGGTGTAACTTTCTTTTACTATGAAAGTCTATGGAATTATGCTCAAGAAAGTGTTGAATTACGACAAGCTGGATTTAAAGCTTTATTTCCAAGATTTGCTCGTCGTTCCAGAATTTAATGATACAAACCTCTAGAATAGGTAAGAACAATAAATAAACCCGGTTTTTTGAAAACACCGGGTTTTTACATACTTAATTATTCACTAATATTGTCTTTTCCTATTCCCTAGTCTTCTTCACGAAATAATTCCATCAAGCCAATTGTACCTACAAAAAAAGTATAAACACCATATTTATACCAAACTTTATCTTTAGAACCTGCATTAAAAGCTGCTATTATTGCCTCAACTAAATGCGCTGCAACCGCAACACGTTCAATCCAAAAAATTGGTTTGATATTACGAGGAATTTCAATTTGACTTAATACAGCGTATATATTCCATAGTTCTAGTAATATTGCACCTGTCATTAATACTATAGACGCGATTTTAATAGCGAATAGGTTGTTACTTTTCATTTAGTTAGCTTTCATCAATTTTGTATTCAGCTATTTACACCCATATTTTCTATTTTATATTCATGAATTACATTTGTATAATCTAAAATTAGATTCACCGTTAAACAAGTAAATCAATTATTCATGTAGCCATTCGTCTCAAGATTGTCACGATTTCTACAGGGTCTAATCTTTCAGTAAAATCTGAATCAACAAAAGCATGATGAATTATACCATCTTGATTAACTATAAAAGTTGCTGGTACTGGTAATTCAAAGGATTCGTCTCCGTTGTATCTAGGAAGAGAAATTCCCATATTTTCGTAATGAATGCGCGATTTTTCAGGAATTTGAAATACAATTCCAAACTGTCGAGCAACTTTATTTCTTTTATCAACCAATGTTTCAAAGTTAAATTCTGCTAAATTATCAGAAGAATCTACAAATGTTTGAGGTGAAATAGCTAATAAAGTACCACCGAGCATATGAATAGCTGGTAAAGCTTGTTGGAGTGCTTTTAATTCCAAACTACAAAACTGACACCAAGTACCGCGATAGAAAGAAATTACAGCGGTACCTTTTTTTAAAACTCCTTGTATTTCAATTAAATGCCTATTTTTATTCGGTAGCGCAAAATTAGGAACAACATCTCCAACTTTTAAACTGTTATAAATAATTTCTGAGTGAATTAATTGATTTCCATTATTTATTGCTTCTAAAGTTTCAGTAGTTACCTTTTCTGATAAATTTTTGCGAGCAAGTTTAAGAGATTGAGGAAAGTTCATTAGATTTATATAATAAAACGCTACTACATAACTTAGTTTTCCCAAAAATTCGCATGAAATTGTTATTAATTTAAATACTTACAAAAAAATCAAAAAATAATCAAAAAACCCGGCTTGTTCAAGAAACCGGGTTTAATTATTCTTTCTTAATTACTATTCACACAGAGTATAGAATTACTACTATTTAATAGCAGCTTTTTCCTTACTGCTGCTAGCTTGATAAGCTTTCTCCAATCGCATAATTTGCTTAGCTTGTGCTGAAAGTGCAGTCTTATCAAGCAAGTTTGCAATCAATGCATCTGTGGAAAACAATCCCGCACCATTGATGGTGAAGAATAAGAAACAAGCCGCATAAATTGCTGATAGTTCCAGGTATGGAATGTTAAAACCTGCAACCTTGACGTGATGGTACATGGCAACGCACATTGTTGCAAATAAACCAAAAGCTGCTGGACGGGTAAATAAACCAAGTATCAACAATGGGGCACCGATTAACTCGGTGAAAGCTGCAATGTAGCTAAAGAATATGGGGAAAGGTAAACCGATAACCTCTACATAAGCTTCTGCGAAGCTCTCAATATTACCTAACTTGTCTAAGCCATTGTGGATCATCATGATACCTACTACGGCTCTTAACACAGCCCAACCTGTTTGAGAAAAAAAGTTAGGACTGACATTAGGCTTGAAGATGGTAGTTATTAGTGCGTTATTACTCATATGTCAATCGTCGATGGGGAGAAATTTATCATATTTATATTAATAAATTTAACAAATAAATTAAGAAATGTAAATATAAATTTGAGTTTACAAAATTTTTATGAGAATGTATGACTCTCATAAAGATTGATAAAAAGCATCATATAGCTGGATATTTAGTTATTTATTAGAGTTTATGCCTTCTTAGAGGCAACTAAAAAAAACTGAAATAAACTGAATTTAGGTAAAGAAATTATTGCTTTATATTAAAAAATATTTCTCATATACTTATAACGGCTATATCAACCTTTATCTAAACTTTAAGGTAATATCACTGAGATTATTTATTATTCTGCTGTATAAAATACAAGTAGTGTGGGGCGGAATTTATTTTTTAACGGGTAGAAGCAGGGAGTATGTAAGCCAGATAAATTTCGATTCAAATCTGAAAGAAAATAGACATAGATACTTGTAATATGGATAATAAACTGTTTTATGCAAAAACGCCATTAGTAACACTGCATATTAAAAGTGCGTTGTTAAAAAAAATTTTACCTTTATTTTTTCTGTTATCTCTTATTTGCTCTCTAGTTGTAAATAGTTTTATACCAGCTATAGCACAGCAACCCCGTCAAGAAATTCGCGGGGTTTGGATGACTAGCAACGATTTTAGTATTCTTAGGTCACGTGAGAAAGTTAGTAATGCTATGAGCTTGTTGCGAGACTTGAACTTTAATACTATTTATCCTGTAGTGTGGAACTCTGGTTACACAAAATATCCCTCTCAAACTGCGAAGAGAGCAGGTATTCCTTTCTTTTACAAAGGTGAGGAAGGACAAGATGTTTTAGCAGATTTGATAAATCAAGCACATAGTCAAAACTTGCTGGTAATTCCTTGGTTTGAGTTTGGTTTTATGGTTCCTCAAAGTTCTGAATTAGCCTTGAATCATCCTGATTGGTTGACTCAAAAACAGGATGGAAGCAGAACCTCAATTGGTGCTGCTGGTGAAAATGCTTGGTTAAATCCATTCCATCCCCAGGTACAACAATTTATTACCCAGTTAGTGACAGAAGTTGTAACTCAATACAATGGTGATGGGATTCAATTCGACGACCACATGAGTTTACCCCGCGAATTTGGCTACGATAAATATACTGCGGCTTTGTACCGAAAAGAAACAGGTCGCAATCCTCCCAAAAATTATCAAGATGGACGCTGGGTAAAATGGAGAGCAGATAAAATTTCCCAGTTTATGGTGAAGTTAAACCATACAGTTAAAGCGAAAAAACCCAACGCGATTTTCTCAGTTTCTCCCAATTACCATGCTTTCGCTTATAAAATGCAATTGCAAGACTGGCTCAAATGGGTAAGAGAAGGTATCGTTGATGAGTTAATAGTCCAGGTTTACCGCAATAATTTACAGTCATTTGTTGAGAATGTTAATCGTTCGGAGATGAAAGAAACCCAGCAGAAGATTCCAACAGCAGTGGGGATTATGGCAGGATTAAGAAACAAACCCGTTTCAATCAACCAAATTCAATCTCAAGTTAGAGCAACTCGACAAAACGGTTTAGGAGTATCATTCTTTTATTATGAGAGTCTGTGGAATCGCGCTCAGGAATCAAAAGAACAGCGAAAAGCTGCATTTCAAGCGATGTTTCCTCAACCTGCTTTTCGTTCTGCTATGAGGTAAATAGGAAACAGGGAATAGTAAGAATATATAATTAACTAATGTAGAGACGTTGCAGTGCAACGTCTTTTATAGTTTCAGGGAAAAATGATATCTTTTCCGTTTATAGCGTTCCTACAGCAAAGTACGGTACAACTTGACCTCACCCCCAGCCCCTCTCCTTATCAAGGAGAGGGGAGATAGATTTTGAAGTGTACCTCAATAGATTAGGAAACGCCATATATCGGAATTATTGAAAATCTCTTTTCAAAATTTTTCTTCTTTCTTCTTCCTTTGCGGTTTTTTGTGATTACAGTCCAACCGGAATTAATATGGCTTAATTTATGACATTCCTGAAAACGTGATTTCACATTGAAGGAGACGTAGCACTGCTACGTCTCTACATCAGTTTCATGTTTACTATTAGAGAAATATAGTATGACCTCACGGTCACGCTTTGCTAACATTGCTTAAAATGGCTTTAATTTACTAATTAATTAATCAATTACAAAATCTAATAATGTCAACCCTTCACCCAATTTCAGATTTTATCGATATTAATTCAATAAATACCAATTTACCTCCTACTTATTACTATCAAGGATATTCAAACAGCGGAGAATTATTACAGCTTCCTCGTACTTCAGAAGCAGAAGCTGTTGCTCGCGGTTTAACGAATCAGCTTGACAAAAATAAAATATATTTCCGTGAAGGTAAGATGTATGGAGTTTTATTAGTAGAATTACCAAGCCAAGAAAAAGCAGTTCTCAAAGCATTTTCGGGTTTGCTCAATGGTAAAAGTATTGTTGAAGGTTGGGTACCAGCAATTCCTGGTAGAGAAAAAGTTATATTAGAAGAAAATCATACTTTGTTAGAGTTGGAAACTATTAAACAAGAAATTATTCAACTAAAACAATTAAATCAAAGAAAAGAATATGAAACTGTTGCATTAGAATTTGAAAAACGTTTGCAAGAAATGAGTAAATGTCATCAAATTAGTAAGCAGCAGCGCGATGAAAAACGCGAATTATTATATGAAAATCTGACGGGAGAAGAATTAGATATTAATTTAGAAATAGAATTAGAAAAACTCAAAGCAGAAAGTCGTCAGCAAGGAATTGAGCGGAAGTTACTCAAAAGAGAGCGGGATAAAGCTTTACAACCGCTTCAACAGGTAATAAATGATGCAGATACTCGGGTTCGAGAATTAAAGCAGCAGCGAAAACAAATATCCCGTAAATTGCAAACACAAATGCATGCAGCTTATTCAATCATGAATTTTATGGGTAATTCCTCCAGTTTAAAGCAATTAGTGCCGCAAGGTTTACCTACTGGAACGGGTGATTGCTGTGCCCCAAAATTACTTCATTATGCTGCGACCAATAACTTAAAACCTTTAGCAATGGCAGAATTTTGGTGGGGAGAATCCACTAAAGATAAAAAACCGGGGGAATTCTACGGAGCTTGTATCGAACGCTGTCAACCGTTAATGGGTTTTTTATTATCAGGTCTAAAATCTCAGAAAGAAGAAATTTTAAAACCTTCGTCTATTACAGAAGAAATTCCCATTATTTACGAAGACGAATGGTTAATTGCTGTAAATAAACCTTCCGGTTTGCTGTCGGTTCCGGGAAGATATCATCACAATCAAGATAGTGTTGTTATTCGTTTAAATAATTTAAAATTAGATTTATTACCTGACAACAAAAATATTACAGCAGTACATCGTTTAGATATGGATACTTCTGGTATTTTACTGTTAGCAAAAGATAAAGAAATTTATCGTTTATTAAGTAAACAATTTGAACAAAAGTTGGTGAGTAAAGTTTATGAAGCAGTGCTTTCGAGTAATGTAATTGCGAACGAAGGTATAATTGAACTACCACTATGGGGTAATCCCGAAAAACGTCCTTATCAAGAAGTTAATTACCAGCACGGTAAACCCTGTATAACTAAATTTAAGGTTTTAGATAGAATTTTCGATAATATTTTGGGTGAAATTCGCGAACCAGAAAATTACACCCGCATCGAATTTATTCCTTTAACTGGAAGAACCCATCAATTACGAGTTCATGCTGCTGATGCTAGAGGTTTAGATGCAGCTATTCTAGGAGATAAACTTTATGGACGCGAATTTAAAGAAACCAGTCGATTACATCTTCACGCAAGAGAACTTACATTTGAACATCCGTATTTGAAGAAAAATATATGTTTGAAAGTGGAAACACCTTTCTAATTGGTAATGGGTAATCGGTAATGGGTAATTGGTAATTAATCTCCCATCTCCTTTTCTACCCATTTTTTCTACTTACTACTTGCTACTTACTACTTACTACTTGCTATTCCCTCATCCATAGGATGTTTCCAAAAAATGTAAATCACACTACAATATAAACTTCTTGCATTATTTTGTTTTTACTGTCCTAGTGAAATGGATTAGTTGGTTTTTTCAATAGCCGTTATCCTTTCCCTAATTGATTATCATTGTGTAAATATACTTAAATCCAGGAGTTAAGCCGTGAGCATAGAGACTCTTGTTCAACAAGCTGATTTATCATCTACCGCGTTTAATAAAGAGAACTTTGATGAAGTTGTCATGTCCACTTACGGACGTTTTCCAATAGCCTTAGAGAAAGGCGCTGGATGTCGTTTGTGGGATACTGAAGGGAAAGAATATCTCGATTTCGTCGCTGGAATTGCTACTTGTACTTTGGGACACGCTCATCCCGCTTTGATAGAAGCCGTTACCCAACAAATACAAAAAATACACCACGTTTCAAATTTATATTACATTCCCGAACAAGGAGAATTAGCACGCTGGATAGTTGATAATTCCTGTGCTGACAAAGTATTTTTCTGTAACTCCGGTGCAGAAGCAAATGAAGCAGCAATTAAATTAGCGCGAAAATACGCTCATACCGTTTTAAATATTGATAAACCAATTATCTTAACGGCAAATTCTAGTTTTCACGGACGCACTTTAGCTACAATTACCGCTACCGGACAGCCAAAATATCAAAAGAATTTTAATCCTTTAGTACCGGGATTTCACTACGTACCTTATAACGATATCAAAGCGGTAGAAGCAGCAATTAGCGATTTAGATGAAGGTGATTGTGCTGTTGGCGCTATTTTGCTAGAACCTTTACAGGGAGAAGGCGGAGTTCGTCCAGGTGATGTAAAGTATTTTCAAAAGCTACGTTCGATTTGCGATGAGACTGGTATTTTATTAATTTTAGATGAAGTACAAGTCGGAATGGGACGGAGTGGTAAATTGTGGGGTTACGAAAACCTTGGAATTGAACCAGACGTTTTCACTAGCGCAAAGGGCTTAGGTGGAGGTGTCCCCATTGGTGCCATGATGACAAAGAAATCCTGCAATGTACTTCAAGCAGGAGAACATGCTAGTACTTTTGGTGGAAATCCCTTCGCTTGTGCCGTAGCGACAACCGTGTGTCATACTTTAGAAAGAGAGAATATTCTCCAGAACGTATGTGAAAGAGGCGAACAGTTACGCGAAGGTTTACGGAAAATTGCAGCAAAATATCCCGAACATATTGCTGAAGTGCGTGGTTGGGGTTTGATTAACGGAATTGAATTACAATCCGATGTTGAATTCAATGCTATTGACGTAGTTAAAGCAGCTATGAGCGAAGGTTTGCTGTTAGTTCCAGCAGGTACTAAAGTTGTCCGTTTCGTTCCACCGTTAATTGTTACCGAAGCTGAAATCAATACAGCGTTGCAAATCGTTGAGAAAGTTTTGACGCAAATGAAAGGCTAAATTGATTTTGCGGTAAAGTTGGGGGTGTCGGTTTCCGTCCCCCAAACTTTACCAAGACGGATTTTGGATTTTGCAGAAAGTTTGGGGTGTAGATGTTCTTCCCACCAAGTTCTTAAAACTGATTTTCAGGAGAATAACATCTTGGAAAATTTCGGGGGATGAGAATCCAAACTTTCCTTAAAATCTAAAATCTAAATCATGATTTAATAATTGTTGCGGGTACTGATATTCAAGATTTTTTTTAATGAAGCGGAATTATTTCCGTTCAAATGCTGATGACAACAAGACTATATTGGGGCAACATAGCCGTACTATTTATGCTATGGTATCTCTAGAAGATTGAGTTCGGTGGTTCAGTTTGTTTGATTATGTATTGCAGACTTCTCCGGATGTAAATCTCATCACACTGTTAATTCTGGAGACGTTGTATGTCGATTTACGTAGGCAATCTCTCTTATGAGGTTGTAGAAGATGAGCTAAGGCAAGTCTTCCTCGAATATGGAGAAGTAAAAAGTATTTATTTACCAATGGATAGGGAAGCCGGACGCATTAGAGGTTTTGCATTTGTTGAAATGGGTTCGGATGCAGAAGAAGCTTCAGCAATTGAATCTCTTGACGGGGCTGAATGGATGGGTCGTAGTCTAAGAGTGAATAAAGCCAAGCCGAAGCCAGAAAGAAGCGCTTCCGGTGGTGGTGGTAGGTGGTAAGTGAGTAATGTCGAACGATATAATAGACATTACCTTACTCGATTGAAACATTATTTAACTTTTGAGTACAAAGGGCATACAATTGAGTTTGCCCTTTTTTGCTCGCGGTTAATGCTACTCTTGACACTTGAGCATTAATTGTCATACTGGACAGCGTTACTTTAGATTAGGAGAAAGAATGACCCAAATAGTTGTTGGCGAAAACGAAGGAATTGAATCAGCATTGCGTAGATTTAAGCGCGAAGTTTCTAAAGCTGGTATTATGCCAGATATCAAGAAGCATCGTCACTTTGAAACACCTCTACAGAAGCATAAGCGTAAAGCAATTGCTAGATCCAAGCAGCGTAAGAGACGGTTTAAGTACTAAAAACACTGAAATTTCAGAAAGTTTTCTTATAAAAATCAAGAAAACTTGTTAGCTAAGCATTGTGGTGGGTCAATTATCAGTCATCAATTATCAATCGAAATTAATAATTGTTCATTGATAATTGTCTTCCCTTTTTACTTTACTACTATAGTGACCCAAAGAAGATGTACCTACAGGACAAGTAGGAAGTTTATTTTGAAGAGTGGGTTTTGGAAGTTGAATTGAACCAGGAATATCGGATTTACAGATAATCGTTACAGTTGTAGATTCACCTTTGACATTATTATAAACAAAAGTCGCTCCAACAAAGCTTTTGTACTCAGATAATTTTTGATTATTAGATTCTTTTTTTGGAATACCATAACTGAATGCTGCTTTAGATGTAGCTCGAACCAAATAGCGATGATGTGGAGTTTCGCTGCTAATACCTGCTTCTAATTCATCGAAAGAGTTTGTAAATGATTTCTTTTCAATATATCTAGCATGTTGAGCGCGATTCATTATACCTACATAGGTTTTTGCTATACCATCTCCAGAATCTATACAAGCACAGGTCGGTTGAGAAAGCTTACCTAGAATTATAAAACCAGAAGGAATTAACAATAATAAAGGGTAAAACCATCGAGAAGAGAATTGTTTTTTTAAAGTGGTAAAAAACAGTGATTTGTCCTTAGATTCCATTAATAATAAATAAAAGTAATAAATATTTTTTAATCTGAATTTTTATCATTTATATTGACAAATATATTCACCAATATATTCACCAATATACTTAGATTATTTTTTTAAATCTTCAGTAATATTGCTAAAAAAACTATGATTTGCGTATTTTTCTCTAATGACATTTCAATAGTAAATATTTAGGTATAAACCGAAAAACCCGTAATTCAAAGCTTTCTCTTTAAACTTATTTTTGAAATAGTTCAGAAATTACATCGTTGAATTTTATACAAAATACCCGGATAATATAGCGTTTCCCGTTCTATTGAGGTATACCTCAAAGTCTATCTCCCCTCTCCTTAATAAGGAGAGGGGCTGGGGGTGAGGTCAATTT
>JBCBHT010000085.1:0-24840 GCA_038525335.1 Cyanobacteria bacterium J06621_15
AATTCTGAAGGGTCGAGTTTTCTTTGGAACTGTCGGGAGACGTTATATATAACGTCTCTACATTACGTCCGTAAAAACAAACCCACTAAAATTAATGAAAATAACTACTACAAGCAAGGCAAATTTAGATTAGCTCAATTCCACGGCTCTGTTGGAGTATCTGAATCTTTCAAGGATATAGTGTCTATTGACGAGTTGTCTGTGAATAAATTGGGAGAAATTGGGCTTGTCAAGTCATAAAGTGCTTGGAGTGCTTCTGTGGCTGACTGATATCTGGAATTAGGGTCATCCAGTACCATTTTACTGAGAATTTCGGCAAAGGCTATGCTGGTAGTTGCTTTGTCAATCCATTTCACTTCCTGGTTTTCATCTATGGGTAGTTCATGAGGGTGTGTACCAGTTAAGGCGAAAATACCTATCATTCCCACTGCATAAATGTCACTACTGTATTGAGGATACCCCAAGCATTGCTCTCGTGGTGCATAACCTTTGGTACCGATACCGATAGTAAAGGCTGTTTTCTCTTGAGAATTGATTACTTGAGTAGACACTTGTTTTACAGCACCAAAATCAATTAGCACTAACTTTCCGTCACTTTTGCGTCGGATAATGTTGCTGGGTTTTATGTCGCGGTGAATTACACCTTTGTTATGGACAAACACTAATGTTTGCAGTAAGTCTTTGAGTATTTCAATTACCACTGGTTCGGGGAGATGTTCTCCTAAAGGCATTTCCCGACTCAAAGGATTGCCGATGATGTATTCTTGAACTAGGTAAAATTCTTTTTCTTCTTCAAAGTAAGCTAGAAGCTGGGGTATTTGGTCGTAATTTCCGAGTATTTGTAGGGTTTGTGCTTCTGATTTAAATAATCGTCTGGCTACTTGTAGCTGTTCTGATTTATTATTAACGGGCTTTAGCTGCTTGACAACACATCTGGGGCTGCCTGGGAGTCTTGTATCTTCCGCGATATAGGTTTCGCTAAATCCACCCGAACCCAAAACCTCTACTATCTTATATCTGCCATCAAGTACTTTTCCTGATATTTCTTTTAAGCGCTGTCCTAATAAATCTTTTAAATCATCTTGCTGAGATATTATCTCCTGAACGACCCGATTGGAAGCGTGCTTTTGCAATATATCAACTAATTGAGTTTTTCTTAGCTGTTCTCGAACTACTTCAGTTCCTAAATAGCAAAATCCAACCGTACAAATTGCCAATATTGGCAGACTGGTCGGAAAAATTAAATAGCCATATACGAATAAGCCGTAGCTGATTCCTGCCCAAATTGTTGAGATGAAAAGACTTGCTGCAAATCTTGTTGTACCTTGTTTTACTCTGGTAATTAAAATTGTTGAACCACCCACTAAAAATAGTACAAATAAACCTCTCTGTAGTGAAGTAGAAAGTGGAGAAACAATCGCTTTTCCTTCCATCAAAGTTGCGATCGCGTTAGCGTGAATTTCAACTCCAGCCATTTCTTCGGGATACAACCATTGGTCGGATACAGCCACACGATGGTAATCTGTTCCTTTTTGAGTTCTTGCTGTGGAGCCGATTAAGACAATTTTGTCTTCAAAAACTTTTCCGGACTGTAAATTAGTCTCCCAAAATTCAGGTTCAAATACATTCCAGAAAGAATAAGTCTTAAAGGTTCCTGCACCTCCATAAAAATAAATGCGTTCACCTTCTGGTTGCGGATATTTGATATTAGCTGCGATTAATACCGATTGGTCAAATGAAGGCATCGCATTAGGAAGCATATCATCGTTTTCTACTAGAAGCTTAGGAAAAACATGTGCTAATCGATGCACTTTAGAGTCTGCTTCTAAGGGAAAATTAACGGAACCTACAGATACTCCCGTGCGAAATTGCTGATGTGGTAAGACTAATTGCCAGGAAATTCCTTGGTATGTCTCAGAGTTTTCGTAGAGTGCAGCTAAAGTTACTTTGTCTTCGTAACGCTCAAGTGTTTCGATTAATTCTTTATCATCGTTTCTGCCATAACTGCTTAAAGAATCGAAAAGTATATCTACTGCAACATGACGAGCTCCAGATTGAATTAATTTTTCAATAACATAAGCATATGCTTTGCGCTGAAAAGGAAAGGATTTGAGCGGTTCTAGATAAGATTGAGAGTCTGTTTCATAGGATTGCTTAGGAAGCGAGATTGAATCATCATCAATTGCCAAGATGACAATATCTTCTGGAGGAATTACCCGTCCTCGCAACAGATAAAAAAAACTTTCTGCTTGATTTTCTATCCAAGCTGTCAAACCCGAACCTGAACCTGCGAGTAATACAGCCCCTAAAACTGAAGCACCGCTAAGAACATGACCTAAGCGAGCCACAATCTTAAACGAATGTGCCGACACTGTAGAAGTCGCTTGTTTGGGAAGGTTCAGCAGTTTCTTGGCGGCAGACACATATTTTTTAGTTATGTTATATGTAGGTTCTTCTGCCATATTGTATTTAAGGTTTATTTACGTACAACAACGTCGTCCTGTTTTACACATTATTTAGTGAAAACTACCCTATATATAATACTTAAACGAAAATCTATAGACATGAAAATATTATACTTCTCTAAATTATCATCTGATGTTGCTTTTTGTTGCAATATATCGGTAAATTTTCCAACACCATAATTACTAGTGCTTAAGTTAATCTAGAAAGGGATTAACTTAAATTCTATTTATGTGAAACCGCAGTAGAAATTAACTTTCTCTATATACAGGTTACAGCGAAGAGTATGCTTATTTCATATTTATATTTTATGTAACTTTTTTACTTTATCTATGACAAAAATAAATTTGCGAATTTATGTTTTTATTTTTAATTATTTTTACAAGTAAGTTTAAATACAGAAAAAATATTTTATATAAGTCCGCTTGAAGCGTTGTAGTTGCTTAAAAATACAATATAGAGTTGTGTATTTCTTATGGGTAACTTTGTGTTAGACATATTGCTTCATGGATTCAAGACAATTTCTTGTCTGAGAGTGGGTACCCTATTATTTGTAAGCTATCGTTAATTTTTTTTACTAATCATTGCTTTTTAGATACTCCGAAGCTAGCTAGGGTCTATAGAGGCTATTTTTTCTTTTTTCCTATAACAACAGTCAGCGTATTTATTTAAAGTCATAAAACTCATGGTTACTCCTTTAATACGGTAAAAAACTCAAGTCTCAAACTAACTGCTTAAGAGTTACTCACCTCCTTTAGGAGTAAACTTAACTAATATACAGTTAATAATTCTGTTACTTAGTCAATTTTATTGGTAGATTTTGATTACAGGGTGATTGTCAGCATATCAAAGCTGGAAAACAGTCTGTGAGTTGCTTTAACCACAGTTTAATGTTTTAGTCAATCTCCTAAATTGGTAAATGATAGATAAAAGCTATACATGACAATATAATTTATATAATAAGGGCGAATTTGTCATTTTATTATTGCTATAATCTATTGTTCAATCTAGATTCATTTATATTTAATGGTGTAATTTCCTATGGAATCTCATATGACTCGTCTATCTATTTTTGTAGACGGAAATAATATGTTCTATGCTCAACAAAAGAACGGTTGGTTTTTCGACCCGCGACGAGTATTAGAATACTTCAAATACGAGCAGATACATACAAATTTAATTAATGCATTTTGGTACACTGGCTTAAAAGACCCACAGGATCAACGAGGTTTTAGAGATGCTCTGATTAGTTTAGGGTATACGGTACGAACTAAAATACTCAAAGAATATTACGATGATTCGTCTGGACGTTACTCTCAAAAAGCTAATTTAGATATTGAAATTGTCGTAGATATGTTTAATACAGTAGACCAATATGATAGGGTAATTTTATTTAGTGGAGATGGAGATTTTGAAAGAGCAATTGAATTATTACGCTCGAAAAACACTCATATAACTGTCGTGTCAACAGAAGGAATGATTGCAAGAGAGTTACGTAATGCCACTGATAGATATATTGATTTAAACGAAATAAGAGACAGTATAGAAAAAACTGAAGCGTAGAGAAACTTTACAATTATTTAGAAATTTAATAGTAAAAAAAATTAAACTAGAAAGTATTGTTAGGCACAAGGAAATAATCAACAAAAATAAAGTTATGACAACAAATTCAGAACGAATCATTATTTTTGATACTACGCTTAGAGATGGGGAACAATCTCCTGGAGCAGCATTAAATATCGACGAAAAGTTGACTATTGCTAAGCAGTTAGCCCGTTTAGGTGTGGATGTAATTGAAGCAGGTTTTGCTGTCACAAGTTCTGGAGATTTTGAAGCTGTTAGCAAGATTGCTCAAACCATAGGAACTGAAGATGGACCTGTAATTTGTAGTTTGGCTAGAGCAATCAAAAACGATATTAAAGCAGCCGCAGATGCTTTGAAACCAGCTGCTAAGGGAAGAATTCACACTTTTATTTCAACTTCTGATATTCACTTAAAATATCAGTTGAAGAAAACCAGAGAAGAAGTACTATCCATAGCTGAAGAAATGGTCGCTTACTCGAAATCTTTCATGGAAGATGTAGAGTTTTCTCCAATGGATGCGGGACGTTCTGACCCTGAATTTCTTTATCAAGTATTAGAAAAAGTCATTGCAGCAGGGGCTACAACAGTTAATATTCCCGATACGGTTGGTTATATAACTCCGAGCGAATTTGGAGCTTTAATTAAGGGAATTAAAGATAATGTTCCTAATATAGATAAAGCAGTTATTTCGGTTCACGGACATAATGATTTAGGTTTGGCTGTTGCTAACTTTTTAGAAGCAGTAAAAAATGGTGCCAGACAATTAGAATGTACTATCAACGGTATTGGTGAACGTGCAGGAAATGCTGCTTTGGAAGAATTGGTAATGGCTTTGCACGTGCGAAGACAGTATTTCAATCCTTTTTTGGGAAGGGATGTAAATTCGGAATTACCGTTAACTAATATTGACAGCAAGCAGATATATAAAACTTCTCGTTTAGTCTCTAATTTAACGGGAATGTTGGTACAGCCAAATAAAGCAATTGTTGGTACAAACGCTTTTGCTCATGAATCTGGAATTCATCAAGATGGGGTGTTAAAAAATAAGCTCACCTATGAAATAATAGATGCTGAGTCAATTGGTTTGACAGAAAATCAAATTGTTTTGGGTAAGCTATCTGGAAGAAATGCAGTTCGTACTCGTTTGAAAGAATTGGGTTTTGAACTGTCAGAAAATGAATTAAACAAAGCCTTTATTAGATTTAAAGAAGTTGCTGACAAAAAGAAGGAAATCACCGATTGGGATTTAGAAGCGCTTGTTAATGATGAAATTCAACAAGCTCCTGATTTGTTCAGATTGGAATTAGTACAGGTTTCCTCCGGTAGCAATGCACGACCTACAGCAACCGTAACTTTACTTAACCCAGAAGGGGAAGAATTAACTGATGCAGCAATTGGTACGGGTCCCGTGGATGCTGTATATAAAGCAATTAATCGGGTAGTTAATGTACCGAATAAGTTGATTGAATTTTCCGTACAATCAGTAACTGCTGGTATTGATGCGATTGGGGAAGTTACGATTCGTTTGAAGTATGAAGATAAAATTTATTCAGGACGTTCCGCGAATACTGATATTATCGTCGCATCAGCTCAAGCTTATATAAATGCATTGAATCGCTTGTATGGAGCAATGTTAAATCAAAAGAAGCAGAAAGTTACTGCATAGTAGATATTGTGTGAAAATGGATTGAAAGGTATGTAAACCCGGTATCTGATAGATATCGGGTTTTTGGATTATCACTTTTACTAAGGTCAAAGGTCAAAGGTCAAAGGTTAAAGATTAAAGAATTATAAGTTTCAGTTTTTACTAATGTCCTAACCTAATCAAGTGGTGCTATAAATCAAATAAATAGAATAAACTAAATATAATAAATTTTATAATTAATTACAATAATGAATTTAGTTTCAATTGTTATAACTTCCTATAATAAAGCTATTTATTTGAAACAAGCTGTAGAAAGTGTTTTCGCGCAAAGCTATTCTAATATTGAATGTATTATTGTTGATGACGGTTCAACTGATAATACAGAAGAAATAGTTCAAGAATTGATTGCTAAATATCCGCAAATAAAGTATTTTTTTAAACAAAATGGTGGAATTTCTTCAGCACGCAATTTTGGTAACAGTAAAGCAACTGGGGAGTGGGTTCAATTTTTAGATGCTGATGATTGGATTCACGAAGATAAGATTAAAAGTCAGTTAGAATGCTTGCAAGATTTTACAGATAAAGAAGTTTTTACTTATTCAGATTATCAGCGGGTTTATGTTGATAAAGATAATCAAATAATTAAACGTATATCTCATAACATAGCTCATTTATCGCAGGAAGAGTTAATTAATAGATTGTTGATTTGTCCCGATTTTTTAGCTGACTCTCCCTTTCCTCTGTTACAACAAGCTATGTTATTTAAAAAAACAATTTTTGAGAAATATCAATTTAATGAAAATTTGAAAGCTTGTGAAGATAGAGAATTAATGATTAATTTATTGATGAATGAGAATATTTCCTATGTTTACACACCGATGATTGCAGCTTACTATCGCAAACACGCTGCGAATTTAACAGATAATAGTTTATTAATGCGAGAATCTTATATTCGCTATTTTGAGATTGTTAAGCAGAAGCATCAAGATTCAATTAGTTTGAATCGTAAAAGTTTGAATTTGTTGGTGGAAAAATCAATTGAATTAAAACAAGCTGATTTATTAAATAGAGTTGCTCAGTTGATTCAATTTCCAATTTATATATTTGATAATAAAATCATGGTTAATAATTCACTGATACTCAAAGCTTTTTATAATTTGAGATTAGCTTTACCAAATTTTATCCTTTATAAACATCGTAGAGGACCGCGTTCTCAAAAAGTTGTAGCGTGGTTATCTAAAGTATTTAAATTTTAAAATGTAAAGAATTTCAGTTGATTCCAATACCCTCGAAACCTCACCCCTTCCCCTCTCCTTATCAAGGCTACCGTGTACACAGAAGTCTTAAAATCCTACCTGGAAGCGGCTTTTGGAATCAGGTAAAAATCGCTCAAAACCTGTCATTGCGAGGAGGAACGACGAAGCAATCGCATTAATGTGAGCATTATTGCGATTGCTTCGCTCCGCTCGCAATGACGATTTAACGGGGTTGAAATCCCTGAAACGTATGTGGAGAGTACTTGTGTGTACACCGTAGCCTTATCAAGGAGAGGGGTGTATTTTATTTAACTGAAAACTACTAATAGATTTAAAACTCTAGACTTTTCATAAATGTGTTAATCGCTCCTAAATATGAATTCTCACCGGGTTGATAAATCCGAAAATGTCTAGCTTGAGGAACTGTAAATAATCGTTTGGGTTCGGGAGCAGAATCATATAGTCTATGACTCATGTATGAAGGTACAACATTATCGGCTGTTCCATGAATAAACAAAACTGGAACCCGCAATCTTTTTACTTTTGCAATTGAATTAAATCTTTGTGTTAATAATAAATCAATCGGAAATAATCTCAGCCAATTTTGCTGTTTGACTGCTTCAGACATTGAGGTAAAAGAACTTTGGACAATCAAACCACCTGCTTGGGGTTGTTTAACTGCTAAATCAATAGCAACTGCTCCTCCTAAAGATTCTCCATAAATAACAATATCTTTTGCTGGGATGCGTTTTTTATGGACAAGATAATTCCATGCTGTTTGAGAATCTTGATAAATTTGCAATTCGTTAGGATGTTGCTTTCCTTTACTTTGTCCGAATCCTCGATAGTCAACAATTAAAACAGAAAATCCTAACTGTCGCATTGCTTGAATTCTTGCTAGATAATTATAATAACTTTTATTTCCACCAGCACCACAAAGATAAAGAATGGTTTTGGGAGAAGAAAGAATTTTTACAGGTTCGTTAGGTATTAAATCTATTTTTTCTCCAGGTTTGGGTGCTTCAAACCACCAACCATTTAAATATTCATTGTTACTATTCGCAATTGAAATATTGATATTTGTGTAAGGTAGATTAAAGTCTGGGGAAGTAGGAAGTGATTGTAATTCGAGTTTGGGACGGAATATTAGGTAACGCTGTTGCAAATATAAGTAGCAAGAAAAAGAAGTGTAAAATAGTGTAGTGAATAATAAGCAACTTAATAACACTTTACGACGAAAAAAGGACAGATTCAAAGAACTTGCCACCGTAGTTTTCCCTATTTATCGATTATTAAATAACTTCATAAGTATATTTATTGATTCCGTAAAGTTATTGATGATAAATGATTTTTTTGTCAGGAAATAATGATAATAAGTTCGTAGTAAAAATTTTAATTATTGCTCTTAAGACTACAGCTACTACTGCGAATAATTAATGATTTTAGCTAATCTAAGAATTCCTTGCTGAAGTTGGGTTTCTGTCAGTTCTCCATAACCGAAGATAAATTCACCTGTAGGATTATCTATAAAATAATGAGGATTCGCAGACATCATTACTACTCCTGATTTTGCAGCACGTTGAATAATCTCTTGGTCGCTCAAGTCAGTTTTGAAGCGTACCATTACATGAATTCCTGCTTTTTCTCCTAAGATTTCAGCCTGTTTCCCAAAGTGTTTTCTTAAAGCTTTCACTAAAATTTGACGACGTTTATTATATATTGAACGCATTTTTCTAATATGACGTTCAAAATATCCCGATTCTATAAACTCTGCAAGCACTTGCTGTTCTAATATGGGTAAATGTCTGTCATTCAGCCATTTTGCGCGGATAAATATAGCAACCAGACTTTTAGGAAGTACTAAATAACCAATTCGTAAGGATGGAAATAAGACTTTTGAAAAAGTCCCAATATAAAGTACTAAACCGTTTTTATCTAAGCCCTGTAGTGCTGGAATTGGTTTTTCACCATATCTAAATTCACTATCATAATCATCTTCAATAATTAATCCTCCAGTTTGTTGTGCCCAGTTTAATAGTTCTAAGCGTCGTGGTAGAGATAAAATTGCTCCGGTAGGGAATTGATGAGAAGGGGTTACGTAAATTAAGCGAATATTTTTATGAGTAAAATTAGCTAATTCTTTGACTATTAAACCTGAGTCGTCAACTCCTATTGGTAATATTTGAGCATCTTGAGTTTCAAATATAATTCTTGCACTTAAATAACCAGGATTTTCTATAGCTATGGTTTCTCCGGGTTCAATTAATAAACGTAAAATTAAATCTAATGCTTGCTGGGTACCGTTGGTAATTAATATTTGCTCCGGTTCGCAATTTACTGCACGAGAACGGGTAAGATAGCGTGTAATTGCCTGTCGTAAAGGTTGATAACCTAAGGGTTCTGTAGAATAATCCAACCAGTTCGAGTTACTGTTACAGTAACGCGATAGTAATCTACACCATATTTTGATGGGAAATTCATTGAGTGCTGGTGTTCCGTAACGGAAGTTTATTTCTAGTCTTGGTTCGATAATTCTAGGAACATTTTGAATTTTAACTAAACTTTCTCCATATTTAGATAATTTAATTGATGTTGAATTAATTTTATCTATAGGCTCAATTGGATTCGAGTAGATTAAATTATCGGGAATTTGTTGACAAACAAAAGTACCGCAACCTGTCACTGTTTCTAAATAACCCTCGCTTAAAAGTTGTTCGTAACTTGTAGTAACTGTAAAGCGAGAAATTGCAAGAGATTTCGCTAGAGAACGTGTAGAAGGAATTCGTTCCCCCGGTGTTAGTTTTCCAGCAAGAATTGCTTGACGAAGCTCTTCATAAAGCTGTTGATGCAAGGGTTTTGATGACTTGTTATCAATGGTTATTGCTAAATCCATAAAATGGATACGGTTAACTGTTCTCAACAAACATGTTTATATTTTAAAATTATTTTCTAAGCTAAATAAAATATACATTAGAAGTCTTGCCACTAAAAGTTGAAATGATAATCCCTCAAGTATTAGTTTGCTTCAGACTTATTTTGAGCAATTCTTCAACTTCTTCTAATTCACAAAGCTTAACTAATTGTACAATTTCCTGGGTAAAAGGAATATATTTACTGTTCTGTTGAGCAATCTGTTCAGTAATTTTTATAATCTTACTTAATGAGCCATGCTGCGTTAATTCTAATAGTTTTTCTAAATCTTCTGCCCTTGGTAAAACTAACTGGGTATTGTCTTTATTAAGAGTAGAAGATAATTCAATCTTCGCAGCGTTATTGGATTTATAATCCAGTTTTGGATGGTGTTGATTATTTATCGATACTTGCTGTTTCCATTTATCGGAAATATTAAAGCTGACTTCAAAACTAAAAGTACTACCGACTTTCAATTCGCTCTCAACTTGAATCTTGCTACCCATAAGTTCAACAATATTTTGACTAATTGCTAAACCTAAACCCGTCCCTTCAATTTGATATTTTTTATCATCTCCTTGTTCAAAGGAGCGAAATATTTTAACTCGCTCGCTATCAGAAAGACCAATCCCTGTATCTTCAACTTGAAAATTTATAGAGACAATATCTTTTTTTACTAATTTATCAAATGTATTGCATTTAACTCTAAAAGTAACGCTACCTTTTTCTGTAAATTTTATGGCATTATTGAGGAGATTAATCAGCACTTGACGCAGTCGTTTTTCATCGGCTAAAATACCGACCGGTAAATTTTTATCTAATTTATAAATAAACTTAATATCTTTTTTTTCAGCTTCCAAGCTACAAATTTCTACCACTCTTTCCAAGAAATAAGGAAAATGGATATCTGATAACTGTAATTCAAATTTGCCAGCTTCTATCTTAGAGATATCTAAGATATCATTAATCAAGGTGAGTAAATGAGAACCACATTCGTGAATTATTTGCAGTCCATGACTATTTTTTTGCTGTAATTCTTCTGACTGTTGAAGAATTTGAGTATAGCCTAAAATACCATTAAGAGGAGTACGAAGTTCGTGACTCATATTCGCTAAAAATTCGCTTTTAGCTCTGTTGGCTGCATCAGCAACTTCTTTGGTATATTCAAGTTTTTCTGCATATATTTGTTGCTCGCGCAAAAGTTTATTGACACTATAAATCAGTTGATTAAACGAAGCAGCTAGCAGTCCTATTTCATCTTTAGTTTTAATAGGAGCTTGCAGGGTAAAGTTATCTTCTTTAGTAACTTGTAAAGCTATCTGATTTAAAGTCTGGATAGGATAAGCGATTGTTCTGCTGATATATAAGGCTATAGTAATTCCAATGGCAATAGATATTCCTAAACTGATAATAATTATTTGAGTACGGCTTTCTTCTGCTTTTAATAAATAAATCTCACTAGAATTTTCCTGCTTTTCTGCAATTTTGTAAAACTTGCCTAATGTATCAGAAAATTCTATAAATCTAGCAAACTCTTGACTTTTAGCTAAATTAACCACTAGCTTTTGACCTTCTTCTCTATTATTAGGTGATTCGGTTAATAATTTATTTGCTTCGGTAATAGAACTTCGTGACTTAATTAGAAACTTAGCAACAGCTATTTCGTACTCTTTAAGCAAAGTTGCTAATTCCTTTGATGTGGAAATTTTACCCGATTGGTTCTGAGTATTTAAGGTTTTCCGAATTTTCTCAATTCGCTCAATAAATTTCATACCCTCACGACGAAAAATTTGCGGATTCTGCAAATGAGTGGTTAGCTGTTTGGTAGGACGGTTGTACAGAATATCAACTTGTAATTTACTGATAAATTGCCTTTTTCTAGAAGCTTTTTGTCGAACTTCTAATGCTTTTTGCTGATGATAATTTCCAACTATTAAACCTATTGCCGTACCTACTAATGCAATCCATAACGCTAGCAAATAACCGTAAATAATTTTATTTCTAATTTTCATTTTTATTTAAGATTACATTTATGATAATTTAATGGTAACTCAATTAAAAATTCCGTTTCTTTCCCATAGATAGAGTTACAAATCAAATTTCCTCGATGTTTATCTACCACAATTGAATAGCTAGTCGATAATCCCAAACCCGTGCCGCTACCAACAGGTTTTGTAGTAAAAAATGGATTGAATATATTATCTAAGATTGATTTTTCAATGCCAATGCCATTATCTTTGATACTGATTAGTATATTGCTATCATCTTTAAGTAAGGTCTTGATGATTATTTTTGGTTTCTTCTCATTTTTTTCTCGCAAAGCATAAATAGCATTATTAACTATATTCATGAATGCTTGATTTAATTCAGAAGCATAGCAATTGACTTTAGGAAGCTGACTATACTGTTTAATAACTTCAATTTCTTGATATTTGGTATTGAATGTGAGTTTATGCTGTAAAACTAAAAGAGTGCTATCAATCCCAGCATGAATATCTACGGGTTTCATTTTGGCTTCATCTAAGCGGGAGAAATTTTTGAATGATGTGATTATTTCACGAATACGTTGCGTACCTGCTTTCATTGAATCTAGCAATTTTGGTAAGTCGTAAATCACAAATTCTAGGTCTATTTCATAAATTTTTGCTTCAATTTCTGGTAAGTTTTGAGGATAAAACTTTTGGTATAGATGAATTAATTCAATTAACCCTAAAGCATAATCGTTCGCTGGAATTAGATTACCGTAAATAAAATTGATGGGATTATTAATTTCGTGAGCAATACCAGCAACAAGCTGTCCCAAACCGGACATTTTTTCGGTTTGAATTAGTTGAGATTGAGTTAGTTGTAATTCTGCTAAGGTAGATTCTAATTCAGCCGCTTTCTGAGTTACTTCTTCGGTTCTTTGTTGGACTTTTTGCTCCAAGGTATGAGAATAATTGTCCAATTGACTGTATAGCTGAGCATTTTCTAGAGAAATAGCAGCTTGAGTGCAGAGTAAATTGAGCGTGTTTATTCGATTTCTGGTAAACGCACCAATGGTCAAATTATTTTCTAAATAAAGTAAACCAACTAGTTTTCCTTTATCTAAAATCGGCATACATAGCAAACTTT
The DNA here is from genome assembly GCA_038525335.1 of Cyanobacteria bacterium J06621_15. Taxonomy (GTDB): domain Bacteria; phylum Cyanobacteriota; class Cyanobacteriia; order Cyanobacteriales; family Nostocaceae; genus Rivularia. Next base: position 12,973 of record JBCBHT010000085.1, read on the forward strand.
TTGGTTGTTTTTCAATCAAGTATTCGTCTGTAATAAAATCATTTTGAACAGTTGCATTGTCTAATACAACTGTTTTTAAACTTCGCTTAACATAGTTAATTAATGTGCTTGGAATGTCTTTGCTGTTTGCAAAAGGCAAATTTAGCAAAGTTACTTGTTGATTATTAGTTAATAAAGCTTCGATAATTAACTCATTATTTTTATGCAATAGTAAAGCAGCTTTTTTTGCACCTGCGTTTTCCATCACTAATTGCATTAACTTAGATATTAATTCTTTTAATTTAATTTCGCTTGATAGTGCCTGCGTTGCTTTAATAATACTAGCGAAATCAAGAGCTTCAGAAAGACTGCTGCTGGAACGATTACTGTGCAATTGCTGACTAATTAAAACCGATTGCTTTAAGCTTTCAATACTGGTTTTGTTTGGTAGTTCATGATTAGAATTATATGTTTGTAATATTGGTATTAATAGTTTAGGATAGCGTATTTCTAAATCACTAATCTTAGCTGAATTTCCCCATTTTGCATAGCATAAGTATGCTTTTTGCATATAGATTTCTGCAATTTTTTCTTTATCCCAATCAAGGTAAAATTCGGCAGCTTTTTCGTTAGCAATTGCTTCTTCGTTAACAAAATTATTTTCTTTGGCTCCCAATATAGCTTTATCATATAGCTCGATTGCTTCAGCTTTATTGTTTAATACTCGATATTTTTCTGCTTCAACTAAATGGAACTTGTGCAAACAATTTTGCGGAGCATTATTAGCCCAATACAGCATTTTTTCTTGATTTTGTTCAACCTGTTGGTGAATTTGAAGTTGCTCCGTCTTATTTGCACTTTTATATCGAGCAAGTTTTACCAAAGAATCATAGAAATAAAAGGAAACGATGCATACCATAGCTACTACACCGTCTAGATATTCCTGCGCTCGGACTGCATTTTCTGCTGCTTTTTCATAGTCATTAAACAGATAACATAGCTTAAGTTTGGCAATATACAGAAACGCCAAAGTTGTTCTATCATTAGCTTGTTCGTGTACCGATATCATCTGCGATTCATCGTAAGCTTCACCAAGCAATTCACAGCGATTCTCGGAGCGGTTTAACAAATTAAGTACTGTTTGTCGCGAAATATGTATCTGATGAAGAAGATGCTCTTGCTTAAGCCGATTTATCGCATCACTATAAGCTGAAATTTCTGTTTCTAAATTTTCAAGTTCTGTACCTATTAAAATACAGTCAAAGCAATAAAAAGAAGCGGAATATCCAGCAAATTCTAAATCACCTGCTTCTAAGCCAACCTGGTAAGCTTTGGTTAGTAAAGGTAGGCTTTTGTGGACTGATTCTCGCCAATGTTTGATAAAATGTCCTACTAGTAATAAAACTTTTGACTCGATATCTTTGCTGTTAAATTTATCAACTAAATTTAATGCAAGTTGACCAAATTGGCTACCAGACTCAATATCATCAACTATACCGCATAAAATAAAACCGTACATTGCATACCCAAAAGCTGAAGAGGACGTATTACCAAATTCGATGGATAAATTTACCATTTTCATCGCAATTAAAGGCAATAATTGAGGAAATGCAAAATAAGCAGCAGGAGCAACGCTAGATAAAATACGCATTTGTGCTAATTTATATGGTTCTTCCATCTCCGGTAGATCCAATAAATCTGCAATTGACCTATCTGTTAAATTAAATCGAGTTTCTGCTAATGCTTGCTCAAAGTCAGATGGTGATGGTTGTTGAGGTAAATTGATATTTTCGTCAATCAGGTTAAGTACACTCAGTGCAGTTTTGATTGCTTGTATCAGTTGAACTTTAGCTATATTACTATGGATTTTTGTAACGTAAATATTGATTTTGTCAAGAAGTGTTTTTGCTTTTTGTAATACTACTGTAGAAAGTTTTTCTGCTTCGTCAAAATCTGTATTAAGATAAGCAGTTTCAGCGGATTCTTCATAAAGTGATAAATTTAATTCGTAAGCAAAATGCCAGCCATCTTCTCCTAATAAATTTCTACCTGTAGAAAAATATTTAAATGCTGCTGAATAAGCTGTAGAAACCTTTGCTTTCTTTCCTGCAATTAAGTTTAACCGAGCTAGTTCTTTTTTTTGAGTTTCATTTACAATCAAATCCAAACCAAAATTTAGCTGATTGACAATATCAAATATTTTTTCTTCTCTTTCTTGAAGCGAAAAATTTTCTAGGAGAAGTTGACCTAACTTGAAATGAGTAATTTGTTTTTGGTCGTCAGGAATTAGTAAATAAGCAGCTTGCTGAACTCTATCGTGTAGAAATCTATATCCTGGATTATAAATATCATCACCGATATTTACAGCAGCATTTGAATTTTGACTTTCCTCATAAATATAAAATTTATAGGATTCATTCGTAGGTAAAATCAAACCCGATACTAAAGCTTTCCACAAAGCATCTACAGTATCATTTCTACTATTTTCTGAGATAATTGATAAAATATCTAAGTCAAATTGATTCCCGACACAAGCAGCTAATTTCAATACATTTTGAGTTTCAGTAGGTAGTTTATGTAATTGTTGAGCCATCAACTCAACTACATCATCAGTAACTGCTAATGCTTTTACCTTAGTGATATCGCATACCCACAAACTTCCAGCAAAATCAAATTTAATTAAGTTATCTTCATAAAGTGATTTCAAAAATTGGGTGCTGAAAAATGGATTACCTTTAGTTTTTTGATAGATTAATTGCGTCAGCGGTTGTGCAGTTAATTGCGAACAATTAAGAGTATCGCTAATCAATTGATTTAAGCTTTCTTCTCTTAAGGGAGTTAACGAAATTGTGTTGATTACCGCTTTTGCTTTGGCAATTTCTGATAAAGTCAAATTCAAAGGGTGAGCTGAAAAAACTTCATTATCACGGTATGCACCAATTAATAGTAAAAATCTGCTTTCAGGGTCGCTCATAAGTAACTGCATCAAATTTAAAGATGCTGAATCAGCCCATTGCAAATCATCTACAAATATAACTAAGGGATGTTCTTTTTTCGTAAATACCTGAATAAATTTTTTAAATAATAAATTAAATCTATTTTGTGCAGCAGTACCAGATAATTCAGCAACAGGTGGTTGTTTGCCGATAATTTGTTCTAGTTCAGGAATTACATTTACAATGACTCCCGCATTATCTCCTAAAGCTTTTAAAATATCACTTGTCCAGCTTGACAATTGAACGTCAGTTTCACTAAACAATTGTCCCATTAAATCCCGGAAAGCTTGTACAAAAGCATCTAAAGGAGTATTACGATTAAACTGGTCAAACTTACCTTTAATAAAATAACCATTTTGTTTAACAATGGGTTTATGAACTTCATTAATGATTGCAGTTTTTCCAATTCCAGAAAAACCAGCTACTAGCATCAATTCGCTTTTATCTTTTGATGCTCTCTCGAATGCTGCTAATAATTCTTTAACTTCATTTTCCCTACCATATAGTTTTTCAGGAATAATAAATCTCTCACAAACATCTCTTTGAGCAATTTGAAAATATTGAATTTTACTAGTTTCTTGAAGCTGTTTTAAACAAAATTCTAAATCATGCTTTAAACCTAAAGCACTTTGATATCTGTCTTCGGCATTTTTTGCCATCAATTTCATGACAATATCTGAAAGCACCTCTGGAATTTTTTCTCCCCTTTCTTTAATAATGAGATGATTAGGGTAAGGTTGATTTATCGAAGGAGGAATTTTTGCAATATGACAATGCACCAACTTCATTGGATCATCTGAATTGAACGGTAATTCTCCGGTTATTAACTCGTAAAAAGTAACACCCAAAGAATAGAAATCAGTGCGGTAATCAATTCCGCGATTCATCCTTCCGGTTTGTTCTGGAGAAATATAACCCAAAGTCCCTTCCAATATCGATGGATTTATTGAAGTTTGAATTTCTCGATTAAGTAAAGAAGCAATACTAAAATCAATTAATTTAACTTGTTTAGTTAGGGGATTAATTAAAATATTGGCTGGTTTAATATCTTTATGAATAATTCTATGATGATATAAAGCATTTAATGTATCGCATAGGGAAATTGCTACTTGAAGAAATTCCTTTAAAAGAACGTTAGCAGAACATACTGGGAGACTATTATTTTGAGAATTCGTATATAACGTTTCTATATTAGAAAAATATTTTTTGAGAGAAATTCCCCCTATATCTTCCATCACCAAAAAATAGCCATTTTCGTAAGGTTCCAAGCTGTAGGTTTGGATAATTCCGGGAAAGTTGATATTTTTAGCTATCCTGTATTGATTGCGAAACTGTAGGAGTTCGCTAAAACTAGGATGAGGATTTTTGAGCAGTTTAATAACTACTGGTTTTTGGTCATGTTCCCTAACAGCACGATATACCAAGCTTCTCGAACTGTCATAGAGTTTTTCTAAGACATAGTATCCAGAAATATCAATCTCAGTAGCAAGCATATTCATAACACTAAATCCGATAGCTTTCAGGTTTAGTGTTCCCACATCTGCTCTGAAAACCTCAGTAATGCTTAAATTTGGTGACAGCTAAAATTTTTTGTACGAATAGAAAAACAAGAAATAGCTTGGCTAAAACGCAGCAATTTATTTTGATTTCAAAATATAGGGGTTTGCAACTGTAAAATGAATCTGTATTCCACCCAATTATGATTTAATAATTAATTCAATTCAGAATTCCGTTTTATCCCTAAGAACATAAACACAAGTCAAATTTAACTTGTGTTTTTCTACCACAATTGGATAGCTAGTTGGTAATCCCAAACTCGTAACGCTAACAACTGGTCTTATAGTAAAAAATGGGTGAATATTGTATTTAGAATAAAAAAAACTTAGGTAGAAGCAGCGATTACAAACTAATTTACCGCGAACAAGAATATCCGTAACTGTAAAATGTAAAATATATAGTTAAAACTGTAAAAATATCTTCTCCTTGCTTTTATGACTTCGCAATCCCAGACAGAAAAAGATAAATCACAAGTAAACAATGATTCGGAAGCAGACAATGAAAAAATTCTATGTCCTCACTGCAAGCGCACGGCTACAAATGGTATTAAGTGTAAAGGGATTTGTGTGGCTGATGACGATTATTAGGGAGTAAGGAGTGTAATTCGTAATTCGTAAAGGTTTAATGTAAAATCCAGAATTTCAACAAAATGCATCTGTTGTCAAAATAATTAAATCAATTAATAGATAATTCAATTGTAAATTTTTCTTTTTTCCCTAATACCTAATTATAAAATATCTTACCACCGTGAGTTTCTTTTAAAATATGATATCCAGCAATATATTTACCCTGAGTATTTTCATTAACAAAAAATGATACTTATATTTTAGGCATCAAAATAGTTATTTTCAAAATCAAAGTGGACTGGTACTATATTGCAAAATTGGCTCTTGTAACCAGCCACTATATAAATTACGCTGTTCTCAAGTTAAAGTTTAGCGGTTTTTCGGAGGCTAAATATGCCCCACATAGCCAAAATTTGGGTTTATCCTATTAAATCGCTTGATGGGATAGAAGTTACACAAGCAAAGGTGTTACATAGTGGTGCTTTAGAGTATGACCGTCAATTTGCTATTTTTGACGAACAAGGTAAATATGTTAATGCCAAACGCTATGCCAAAATACATTTATTGCGGTCAAAATTTGATTTAGAAAATAATATTGTTTCGTTAGAAGTTCAAGGTGAAGAAACCGAAAAAACTTTCAATATCAAATCAGAAATATCCCGTTTAGAAGCTTGGTTAAGTAATTTTTTTGGTTTTACAGTTAAATTACAAAAAAACTTAATCACCGGCTTTCCAGATGATACAGTTTCACCAGGACCAACTATAGTTAGTACAGCCACTTTAAGAGAAATTGCTTCCTGGTATCCAGATTTCACTGAAAATGATATCCGTCTTAGAATGCGTACCACTATAGAAATTGATGGAGTACCAGCATTTTGGGAAGACAAACTATTTTCTGAAAGCGGTAATGTTATTAATTTTAAAATTGGAAATTTACAATTTTCAGGTGTAAATCCCTGTCAGCGCTGTATTGTTCCGACTCGAAATGCGGTTACAGCAGAAGTTACTTCATATTTTCAGGAAACTTTTATCAACAAACGTAGAGAAACTTTGCCGGAATGGGTCAATAAATCTCGTTTTAATCATTATTATAAATTAGCAATCAATACTAGATTAGCGAATAAAGAAGTTGGGAATAAATTGATTCAAGTTGGTGATGAAATAAACATATTGTAGAGTGTGTTACGGCTAGTAACAATTCGCGAACAAACCGAAAATATTTATCTTACTGTAACGCACCATAAAGAGGGAGGGAGTGAGGGAGCGAGAGAGAGGGAGAGGTAATTGGATGGGGTTTTTGACCCCAAACAATTACTAACACTCCAACTGACGGTGAGGTTTTAAACCCTCCTACCTCGACGATAAAATTATATATAAAAACCGCAGATTATACGGAAAAATGAATATCCAGATTCGAGAAACTATTCCAGGAGAAGATGCAATAATTGCCGAATATTTTTATCAAATGTGGTTAGATATTGGTGTTCCTAAAAAGTCCATAAAATCAAACCACCACGACCTTACTTTAGAATTTATTAAACAAGCTCGTCAAAACTTATCTTATAAAGGTTTCGTTGCAGAAGTTGATAACATAATTGTTGGTTCTGCAAGTTGTCAAATTTTTACAGGTTTATATTCACTCATTCTTGAAGAAGAATATCGGAAATATGGATATATTTGGGGTGTTTATGTCCAACCTTCTCATCGCAGAAAAGGAATAGCTAAACAGCTAACAAACGCAGCAATTGAACATTTAAAATCTATTAATTGCACAAAAGCCGTTTTAAACGCTTCACCAGCAGGAAAACCCGTTTACGAAAACTTAGGTTTTTCACCAAGTAATGCTATGCAATTAGATTTAATTTAATTCAAATCTTTTTTTACGATAAGAGTTTTAACCATTTTAAGCTGATAAAAAACCAACTATTTAAGCATTCAATGCTTACTACAAATCAAAAACTATGACTACTTACAACAATCAAAGTAACCAACAACTTACACCCACACAACGTACCCAAATTAAAAGATTACCGAAAAGAGCTAATTACGAAACCCAAACAATCTACAACATTTTAGATGAAGCATTAATTTGTCACGTTGGATTCACCATAAACAATCAAACCTATGTAATTCCTACTGCTTACGGAAGAGTAGAAGATAAACTTTACATCCACGGTTCACCAGCTTCTAGAATGTTACGTACTTTAAAACAAGGTATCGAAGTGTGCGTTACGGTAACTTTATTAGATGGATTAGTATTAGCACGTTCTGCTTTTCATCACTCGATGAATTACCGTTCTGTAGTTATTTTCGGTACTGCTACATTAGTTAATGACACTGAAGAGAAAAATGAAGCGCTGCGAGCTTTTACAGAACATATTATACCCGGACGTTGGCGAGAAGTACGTCAGCCCAACAAACAGGAATTACAGGGAACGATGTTACTATCTCTACCTTTAACAGAAGCATCAGCAAAGGTGCGTACAGGTAATCCTGTCGATGATGAAGCGGACTATGATTTACCAGTGTGGGCTGGTGTTTTACCTTTACAGATGGTTCCAGGTAAAGCTATTGCTGACGACCGTTTAATTAAAGGTATTGAAATTCCAGATTACATACAAAACTATTCAAAAACCACATCCTCATAAAGAGCGCTCATTTCTCCTACAAAATTAATACTTTTTAATTCAAAATCTTTTTGTTCTGAAGTGTAAAATTGTAATACCCAAAACCCTTCACTATTGCGACGAAAACATTCAACTCGCTGACGTTTAACATTAATTAAAACATATTCTTGAAGGGTATCTAATTGTTGATAATCTGCAAATTTATCACCTCTATCAGATGCTTCTGTAGAGTCCGATAAAACTTCAACAATTAAACAAGGGAATTTCTTCTCGGTTGCATTCTCTCTATCCCGTTGGTCACAAGTAACCATCACATCGGGATAATAATATCGATTTGACTTTTCGATACGAGCTTTCATATCTGAGATGAAAACCCGACAACCCGAACCACGTACATGATTTCTTAGTAGTGTAAACAGGTTTCCAGCAACGGTAACGTGACCATCATTAGCACCAGCCATAGCATAAGCATAACCGTCAATATACTCGTGCTTGGTATCGCTTTCTTGCTCCAGTAAGAGATATTCTTCTGGAGTAATGTAATCTTGTTGGTGGGATGCGACCATCTTCTTTGATTTAGAACAACTAATTGTATTGTAGATGTATTGTCAAAAGATAATACTAAGTTGGGCAAATTATTCACTGTACAGAAGATAGGTCAATAATTCTTGATTACTTACTACTAATTACCTTTTTACATCAAAAGGGCACAGCAGTGCTGTACCCTTTTCTAGATATTCAAAAATAGTTTCCTCGCAAGCTTTAAGAATCAGATAATAAATAACAAATAACAACTATATTTATTATTTTCTAAGTTTAAAATCTTACCTAGTCTAATAACTGATTATAGCAAACTTGCATCTTCAAACATGGAAGTATTGGCTATCTAACGAGTACTAATAGACATCTCCGGAAATTAAATTTTAGTCCAGCAATAATAGTGGTTTTAAGCCAATTATCGGAGAGGTCTAATATATTTAGAATGCACCCAGTATTGACCTTCAGGTGTTTCGAGTTGATACCACCCATTTTGCTCATTTACAATTGAAACAGACTGTCCTGGAGGAAGAGTACCTAGAACTCTATAGTTAGTACCAGGACCAGAGCGAACATTTAATTTAGTACGAACTCGAACTACTCCATTTGCACCATTAAACTGGTCTACTGGACGAGCACCACCCATAGCAGTAGTGTCATATCCCATTGCTCTGAGAGTAGCTGGTCCAGCAACTCCATCTGCTCTTAAACCATTAGCACGCTGGAAATTCATTACAGCTCTTTTAGTAATAGAACCATAATATCCAGTCGAAGAAACGTTTCTAGGAAAATATCCTCTGTTTCTAAGTTCGGTCTGAATAGTTCTAACGTTATAACCAGTAGAACCCTGTTTTAAAGTTAAAGCTTGAGCAGCACTTGCGGCAGTAAGAACTGTACCAGCAATCGCAGCGGAAATAAAGAATTTAGATAATTTGTTCACAATCAACATCCTCTGTTAATAAACACTAATTAAAGTTGTTTAACACGTTGTTTCAATAGTTTTTTATCTCAACAACCGCGCTATATTTCATTTATATTGTGGATTTTATACAACGTCTTCAGTATTTAAACTTAGCTAGAGAAAAATAAATAAATTGAATTAATTTTATAATTTTTCAGCGATTCTACACAACTATAGATAAACTTTATGTTATTAGTTTTCTCTTACTAAGAATGCGCTTGGTAATATCAGTAACAAGAGTAAGATTATTCTCTCTTTATGAAATCTTAGTTATGAAGAAAAGTATTAACACGCATCTTTAACGAAGAAAAGTAGTATTTTATATGTATTTAGCAAGATAATTTCGTTATTTTTTATGTTCTAAGATTAAACTTCAAGTATTACTAGTACCGCTTCGCGGAAGTAAGAAGTAAAAAGTAAGAAGTATTATCGGATAAGGGTTTCAACCTTTTAGAATGGTTGCTTTATTTAAGCCGTGTTGTACTAGTAAAATTACTTAAATTATTGTCTAGGCTTGAAAGTAGATGCAGAATATGTCAGGTTGTCCTGCTTGTTTTTTTAGCTATGTCAAGAAATTTTTCGGGTTCAAATCTTCAAGATTATTCTTTTACAAAAATTCTGATAAAATCTTGATGCATTAATATGAATCCTGATTGCTGAATACCAAAATAAAAATCATGTCCGAAGAGAAAACAGTTAATCTACCTTACTTCGACGCATTGTTAAGAGATTTCCAACAAGGTAAAACAGAAATAATTCAAAGTTTTGGAAATCACGTCCACTGGGGTTACTGGGAAAATATCAATACAGCAGATGGTTCAATAAAAGATTTTACTCAAGCAGCAGAAAAGTTATCTCAAAAAGTATATGATTCAGCTAAAGTTACGGATAATATGCGCGTTTTAGACTGTGGTTGCGGTTTCGGTGGAACAATTTCTAGTTTAAATAATCGCTTTAATAATATGCAGCTAATTGGATTAAATATTGACCCCCGACAATTAGCAAGAGCTAAAGAACAAGTTCAACCCCGCGCTCAAAATCATTTAGAATTTATAGAAGCAAACGCTTGTGAATTACCTTTTGCAGATAATTCCTTTGACGTAGTACTTGCTGTGGAATGTATATTTCATTTTCCCAGTCGAGAGCGCTTTTTTCAAGAAGTATCGCGAGTTCTTAAACCTGCTGGAACGTTTGCTATTAGTGATTTTGTACCCAGACAAATAATTCTCCCCTTTATTCAAATAGGTTCGGATTTAGCAAAAGACACTTTAAGGAAAGCTCTGGGACATGTAGACCTTAATTTCAGCTTAGGTGATTATCGTAAATTATCAAGGAATATAGGTTTTACACCTTTAATTGAAGAAGATATTACTCGCAATACTTTACCAACTTATTCCCTGGTGAGAAAATTGCAAAAAAAAGAAGATAGAATAATAAAGTTTGCAGAAAAGGTAACTCTTTGGGGAATAATTCGTTATTTGATTTTGTCTTATAAAAAAGGTGAGTGATATTTATTGTTTTAATTATTATCGCTTACAACTAGACAAAAGCTGCTCCCATCGAGCTAAAATTAAATCCGTGTAATTTTTTCTATCTATACTGTAAGCTCCAATTGCAAAACCATCATTCATTTCTACAAGCGCAGTTTCTCCCGAATCTAAAACTCCAAAATCAATAGCATAACCTGCATAAGATTCTCCAGCTTCATCAAGACATTTGATAGCTTGCTGAACTTTTTTTATATCTATAAAAACACTATTATCTCCAGCATAAAAATCAATACTTCTAATTTCGGAATTAACAACATAAACTCGATATTCGCTCACCCAAGAAATAACTTCCGAACACAGCAATTTTTCTTGACGAGATACCCTGTGAATTTTATATAAATCATACTCAGTTTCAAAAACGCAACCAGTAAAACGTTTACGACGAAAAGCTGGTTTAGCAAATATTGGTGCATATCTACCATCAAAAAATATTTTTTCCAATTGAGAAACTGTAGATATCCACGTTCTTCGATACATCAAATAATTCAAACAAGCTGGATAATCATTAAGTAAAGGTTCTGGAATCCCAAGCTGTTTCAATGCTCCCACAACACATGACATATCACCAACTACTAAAGATTGATTATCTAGCGGAAGTTGTCTTCTGTGAATGCGCTTTTCTGTATAAAAATTAATTAAAATTCCTCTTTCTCTTAACTCATCAACAATAAGTTGCTCCTCATGTCGAAGTTTTCCATTTCCTTGTTCTTGAATAAAAGCTTTAGAAATCAATTTTTTTAATCTTTCTTGTGATTTCACATTGATGGAGACGTAGCAATACACCCCGTCTCTACAAGAGTTTTGTGTTTTTTTCAAGCTACTTCCACAACTATGGAACCATTTTTCGGTTCACCAAAATCCACTCGAAAACTTGAATACATAATCGTAAAAACACTGAAGCAGTATGTTATCAGTAAAAGCTATATTTATAACTCGTCATAAAAAGTGTGCAAGGCAAGGGGTGCATTTGCCTATTTCCTATGAATCAAGCCCAAATACCATCATGGCAGACGGTTCGCGCTACATTTCAAAAAATTTGGGGTTATGAAGATTTCCGTCCACCCCAAGGCGAAATAGTCCAAAGCTTACTTGCTA